>NZ_JBFUAB010000011.1:0-208911 GCF_056406535.1 Roseateles sp. P1_C1_2 | reverse complement strand
ACCGCGGGCCGAGCGCCGGGCCGCTCCCTAGCCGGCCCGCCATGGCGATGTGCTTGGGGCTCCATGCCGCAAGCATCGCCGTCCCCGCGGGGGCTGAGCCCGGACACATTGCGCCCGGTGGGCGCGATGTGCCTGGCGAAGAGCTGCGGCTCATGCCGCAGCGCGGCCTGCAAGGCCGGCCAAGGTACTCCTTGGACGAGGGGCCTACTCATTGCGGGCCTGGCAACTGCCTGAGCTTGACCTGGCCGTTCATGCAGGCGGCATCGAAGTCCTGCAGCACGGCGGTCAACGCGTTGCTGTCGGGGGTCTCGACGGCGCTGATGCCGACGCCACGGTTGCGGCCCTCGGCCTTGGCCTTGTAGAGCACCATGTCGGCCCAGTTGACGGCCTGCTCCCAGTGCAGGCGCAGGCCCGCGCCGGCCGCGCCGCCAAGGGGGAAGCTGGCGAAGCCCATGGAAGCGGTGACGCGCAGCGGGCCCTCGGGCGTCTCGACCGGCTGGCCACCGATGCCGCGCAGGATGCGCTCGGCCATCAGCGCGAGGTCGTCGCCCGGCAGCTCCGGCGCGAAGACGAGGAACTCCTCCCCGCCCCAGCGCACGACCAGGTCGGTATCGCGCACGGCCGCCTTGATGCGGCGCGCCACTTCGACGATGACGGCATCGCCGGCCGCATGGCCGTGCCAGTCGTTGACGTTCTTGAAGTGGTCGATGTCGATCATCATCAGCGCGCCGACGAAGCCCTCGCCCTTGGCGTCGCGGGCGCCCTGGTCCATGACGGCCAGGAAGTGGCGGCGGTTGGACAAATCGGTCAAGGGATCGCGCTCGCTCTGGGCCCGCAGCAGGCTCTGGTTGGCCGTCAAGCGGGTCTGGGCGCGGCGCATGCGCACCAGCGTCACGCCGACCAGGGCGACGGACAGCAGCAGCAGCGCGCCGACGGCGAGGCCGACCTGTTGCGCGAGCTGCTGGTTGGAGATCTGCTGGTCCTTGAGCTGGCCGTCACGCGCCAGCAGGTCGAGGTCGCGCTGCTTGGCGGCGCTGTCGTATTTGCGGCCCAGCTCCTCCAGCGCGGCGGCGCGGTTGCGCTCGTTGGCGCGGGTGTTGAGGTCGCGCTCGGCATGCAGGGCCGCCAGCGCCTCCTTGTACTGGCCGGCCTCGGTCCAGGTCTCGGCGAGCTCGCGCAGCTCGCGGGCGCGCGGCACGAGGTCGGCGGGGTCGGTGCCGAACTCGCCGACCTTGGCGAGTTCCACGCGGGCCTGGTCGAACTGGCGCAGCTTGATGTGGGCCACGGCCAGGTTGTGGTGCAGGCTGCGTTCGTAGAAGCGATCGCCGAAGCGCTGCAGCACCGGCATGGCGCGCTGCCCGGCGGCCAGCGCCTCCTTGGGCAGGCCCAGGTGCATATAGGAATCGACGAGGTTGGAGCGCAGCTGGGCGGCGAGGTGGGGCGCATCGGCCTGCTCTGCCAGCAGCAGTGCGGCCTCGACGGCGCTGCGCGACGCCGCCATGTCGCGGGCGCGGCGCTCGACGGCGGCTTCGTAGTTGCGCACGCGGGCCCCGGCCACGAGGTCGCCAGCGGCCTCAACAGCGGCGGCGCGCAGCTCGACACGGGCCGCGTCCAGGCGGTCCTGGGCCTGCAGCGACACGGCCAGCATGCCCAGGCTGAGGGCGGTCAGGTGCTTGTCTTCGCCGGCGCGGGCCAGGGCCAGGCCCCGCTTGACGCTGGCCTCGGAGACCGCGAAGGCGCCCTGGGCGTATTGCTCGCGTTGCAGGATGCGCAGGGCCTCCCAGGCGCTGCGGAAATCGCAGCCCTGCTCGCGCACGGCACGCGCCTCGTCACCGGCCGGGCAGCGTTTGTCCAGGCCGGCCAGGGCCCGTGCGGCCAGGGCGGTGGCGGACTTGCCGGTGCGCTCCTGCGCCAGCGCGCGCAGCAGCCAGCCGCGGTCGGCACCGTCCTCGCGGCCCATCAGCTGCGCGGCCACGGCGTCGGCCGCCTCGGCCTGGCCGCCGGCCAGCAGCACGCGGCCGCGCGCCATCAGCCAGGCGGCCTCGCGCGGCTGGCCCGGTTCGGCATGGGTGGGCCAGCGCTGGTTCAGCTCGGCCAGCATGGCTTCGGGCGCATCGAAGGCGCGGCGGGTGATGTTGGCCAGCAGCGTGTCCTCGGCCACCGGGTCGGGGGCGACGACCGGTGCGGCGCCCGCGAGGCCCGCGGCCAGCGTCAGACACAGGGCGGCGATCGTCCTCATTGGTGGACCCTTCGCGCTGCGCGCTGTCCCGCCCAGCGGGAGCGAGCTTGCTTGGGACGGCCCGGCGCGGCGCTCATGCGTTGGCCGGCCGGCTCACGGCGTCGGGATGGAAGCTGCTGTCGCCCGCACGGGCCGGGCCGCTGAGGGCCTGCAGGCCCACCTGGCCTTCAGCCCAGGCGGCCTCCAGCCGGGCCGTCAGCTGCGCCGCCGCCAGCGCGTCTTCGGCGTGGATGCGCTCGACGCCATAGGCCTTGTTGCGGCCATGGGACTTGGCCAGATACATGACGGTGTCGACAAGGTCGATGGCACGCTCCCAGGTCAGGCGCAGGCCGTGCGGCGGCACCGGCAGGCTGACGAAGCCGATGGAGGCCGTGACGGGCACTTCGCGGCCTTCGTAATGCACCGGCTTGCCGCCGACGAGGTCCAGCAGGCGCTGGGCCAGCTGGGCCGCGAACACGCCCTCGCGGCCACGCGCGACGATGAGGAATTCCTCGCCGCCCCAGCGCACGATGAGGTCATCGTCACGCACGGCCTGGCGCAGCCGCTGGGCGATCTCGATGAGGACGACGTCGCCGGCGGCGTGGCCGAAGCTGTCGTTGATGCGCTTGAAATGGTCGATGTCGATCAGGAAGACGCTGGCCGACAGGCCCTCGGCACTGGACAAATTCTTGATCGCGGCCTGGAAGTGGCGGCGGTTGGCCAGGCCGGTCAGCGGGTCGGTCTCGCTCTGGCGCTTCAGCGAGGCGTTGCTGTGGGCCAGGGCCTCGTTGGTGCGGCGCACGCGCCGGAAGGCCTGGTAGAGCAGGCCGAGCGAGACGAGCACGCAGCCGCCCATGGCCGACCACAGCGTCAGCCCCAGGTTGCGCTGGTGGACCTGCTCGGCCTTGAGGGCGTTGTCGCGGTTGAGCAGCTCGATGTCGCGCGCGCGCTGCTCGGCGTCCTGGCGCTCCTGGGCTTCGAGCAGCAGCTTGCGGGTCTCGTCGCGCAGCACGCGCTCGTCCATGCGGCGGTGCTCGCGGTAGGCGGCGATGGCGCCCGCCAGGTCGCCGGCCTTTTCCAGATAGCCCGCCAGCTCCTGCCAGCCGGCCGACGCATAGGCGAGGGCGCCCTGCTGCTCGTCCAGCGTGATGCCGGCGCGCACATCGTCGCGGCCCTCGGCGATGCGGCCCATCGAGATCTTGGCCAGGCCGATGTTGGAGCGGGCGACGCTCTCGGCACTGATGTTGCGCGTCGCACGCGCGAGCGGCAGGGCCTGCTCGGCGAGTTCCAGCGCCCGCGCCGGATGGCCCTGGCGCAGGTGGTAGTCGGCGAAATTGGCCAGGCCCAGGGCGCGCACCGAGTCTGCGCCGGCGCGCGTGGCCTGTTCCAGCGCATCGGAATTGGCCTGCAGCGTGATGCTGGAGTCGCTGTCCTCGGCATAGACGATGCCGCGCATCGTGTAGACCTGGTTCAGCGTCATCGGGTCAGGATCCTTCTGGGCCTCGGTCAGCGCCTGGCCGATGAGCTGGCGGGCGCGCGCCGGCGTGTCGGCCCGGTTGGACGTGAAGGCCAGGTCCACCAGCGTCAGCGCGACGCGCCAGGGCTGGCCCATCTGTTCGGCCAGGCGCTGGGCCGCGTGGCCCTGGTTCAGCGACAGGTCGAGCTCGCCCGAGTCGCTGGCGATGGCCGTGAGCTGGTGGTGGTAGCGCCAGCGGAACACCGGTGCGGCGGCATTGAGCTGGGCGGCGTCCACGGCCATCAGCAGCTTGCGGGCCTCGCGCAGGTCGCCGTGGGAGCGCAGGTATTCGGCGCTGACGCTGGCCGCGGCGACGGCGGCGGCGGCGCGCAGCTCGCCGGCGGGCCAGTCGCGCAGGCGTTGGGAAATCTGGTCGGTCAGCGCCCGGTCGCGTGCGTAGGCAGCGAGCAGGCCGCGCAGGGCCAGCACCTCGAGCTCGGCGGCGCTGCCGGTGGCGAGCTTCTCGCCGCGAGCCCGCAGCTCCTGCTCCAGCGGCGCAGGCTTGGCGCGGGAGGCGCGCTCGATGCGTTCGAGGTCGCGGGCCAGGCCTTCGTCGCGCACGGCCGAAGCGGTGGACGCGGGCGTGCCGGCGCCATCGCCGGGCGAGCAGGCGCACAGCAATGCCAATGCGGCCAGCGCCGCGCACAGCGTCGATCGGGAAGCCAGAGTTCGATACATCGGGGCGTTGGACGGCCGAGCATGCCGAGCCGCACCGCGGATTTCAGCGCGGTTCAGGCGGGATGTTGAGGATCCCACGTCCGAGACCGTTGAAATTACACGCAACCGTAAGAATCGGCCGCCTAGGCCGGCCGGGCGACGGCCCCCTGGTAGCCCCGCGGCACGGCGCCGAGCAGGCGGCGCGTGTATTCCTCACGCGGCGCCTGGATGATGTCGCGCGTGGTGGCCTGCTCGACCACGTCCCCGTTCTGCATGACCAGCACCTCGTCGGAGATGAACTTGACGACCGCCAGGTCGTGGCTGATGAAGATGTAACTCAGGCCGAACTCGTCCTGCAGGTCCTTCAGCAGATTGAGCACCTGGGCCTGCACCGACACGTCCAGGGCGGACACCGCCTCGTCCAGCACCAGCACCTCGGGCTGCAGCGTCAGGCAGCGCGCGATGGCGATGCGCTGGCGCTGGCCGCCGCTGAACTCATGCGGGTACTTGCCCATCGCGCTTTCGTCCAGGCCCACCTTCTGCAGCAGGGCCACGGCACGCGCCTCGCGCTCGGCCGTGTTCGCGCCGATGCCGTGGATCTCCATCGGCTCGCGCAGCGTCTGGCCGATCGTGAAGCGCGGGTTCAGCGAGGCATAGGGGTTCTGGAACACGACCTGGATGCGGCGGCGCATCTGCTGCCAGTCGGCGCCGCTCATCTTGAGCAGGTCCCGGCCTTCAAACAGCACCTGGCCGCCCGTGGGTTCATGCAGGCGCAACAGCGTCAGGCCCATGGTCGTCTTGCCCGAGCCGGACTCGCCGACGACGCCGAGCGTGTGGCCCTTGCGCAGCTTGAAGTTCACGCCCTTGACGGCCTTGAACTCGCGCTTGCCGAACAGGCCGTCCTTCAGCCAGAAGCTCTTCTGCAGGCCGGTCGCTTCCAGCACGACGGGTGCGTTGGCGTCCTTGGCCTTGATGTCGGTGGAAGCCGCGCGGCCGGCGATGTGATCGTCGATGACCATCAGCCGCGCCGGGTTCTCGGTCAGCGACGGCCGGCAGGCCAGCAGGGCCTTGGTGTAGGCGTCCTGGGGGTCGCTGAAGATGTTCGCCACCGGCGCGTTCTCGCGCACCTGGCCGTGGCGCATGACGACGACCTGGTCCGAGATCTCGCCGACGACGCCGAGGTCGTGCGAGATGAACAGCAGGCTCATCCGATGCGATTCCTTGAGCTTGGCCAGCAGCTCCATGACCTGGCGCTGGATGGTCACGTCCAGCGCCGTCGTCGGCTCGTCGGCGATCAGCAGCTTCGGGCTGCAGGCCAGCGCCACGGCGATCATCACGCGCTGCTGCTGGCCGCCCGACATCTCGTGCGGGTAGGCCGACAGGCGCCGCCTGGGCTCGGGGATGCCGACCTCATTGAGCAGTTCCTCGGCGCGGACGAGCGCCTGGCGGCGGCTCATGCCCATGTGCTTCATCAGCGGCTCGCAGATCTGCGTGGCCACGTTGAAGACCGGGTTCAGCGAGCTCATCGGGTCCTGGAAGACGCAGGCGATCTCCTTGCCGCGGATGGCCTGCAGTTCGCGCAGGCCGGTCTGCAGCAGGTCGCGGCCCTGGAACAGGATGCGGCCCTCACGCTCGGCATTGCTGGGCAGCAGGTTGAGGATGGACATGGCCGTCACGCTCTTGCCCGAGCCCGATTCGCCGACGAGGGCGACCGTGCTGTTCTCCGGCACGTCGAAGCTGATGCCCTTGACGGCCAGCTGGCGCTGCATGACGCCGTCGACCTTGCCCATGCGGAAGGCGACCTTGAGGTCTTGGATGCTGAGGAGCATGCTCATTCGAGACCTCGCAGCTTGGGGTCCAGGGCGTCGCGCAGCGCATCGGTGAAGAGGGCGAACGCGGTGACGAAGACGGCCATGGCCGTGGTCACGGCGGCGAGCTGCCACCAGTAGCCCAGGATCATCTCGTTTTGCGCCTCGCCCAGCATCGTGCCCCAGGAAACCTGGTCGACACCCACGCCCAGACCGAGGTAGCTCAGGATGACTTCGCTCTTGATGAAGCTGACGACGTGCAGGGACAGCTGCACCAGCGCCACGTGGGACACATTGGGCAGGATGTGCTTGAACATGCGCGACCACTGCGAGGCACCGATGGCCTCGGCCGAGCGCACGTACTCGCGTCCGCGGTGCTTGATGAATTCGGCGCGGATCAGGCGGTAGATGCCGGTCCAGCCCGTCAGCGCGAGGATGATGACGACCGCCCCGACGCCGCGCGGGAAGATGGCCGCGAAGGCGAAGATCAGCAGGATGCTGGGGATGGCGGTGAAGACGTTGTAGACCCACTCCAGGAAGTCGCCGATCCTGCCKCCGAAGAAGCCGGAGATGGCGCCCAGCACGGTGCCGATCAGCGTCGCCACGACGGCCGCCGCCAGGCCCACGAAGATGGACACCTCGGCGCCCTTGATGACCTTGGCCAGCACGTCGCGGCCAAGGCGGTCGCCACCCAGCGGCAGCGTCTCGGCCTTGACGACCTCTTCGGTCTTGAAGGCCTTGGCCCGCTCGGCCCATTCGCCATAGCGGGGTGCCAGCGGGTCAATGTCGGACAGGTCGACATTCGGGCCCTTGGGCGCGCTAATGGTGCCGGTGTCTTCGGCGGGCTGGGGCCCGAGCAGCGTCGGCGGCGCGTTGGGCACGGCGACCTCCCGCTGCCAGCCCGACGCCAGCAGTTGGGTGGCCGCCAGCAGCACGAGGACGAGGAAGGCGCCGACGATGCCCATCGACACGACGCCGACGCGGTCGGTCTTGAGGCGCCGCCAGGAAGCGGCCCAGACGCCGCCGGAGGAGTTGGAGATCGCGGTCATGTCAGTTGTTCGTGATGCATGAAATCCGCGGGCCGAGCGCCGGGCCGCTCCCTAGCCGGCCCGCACTGGCGATGTGCTTGCCGGTTGATCCGGCAAGCATCGGCGTCCCCTCGGGGGACCGACCGGGCTGCCCGCGTTCAGCTGGGCAAGACTGGGCGAGGGGTCTCATTTCAGCACCACGCGGGGGTCGACCAGCTTGTAGAGCAGGTCCACCACAAGGTTGACCGTCATCGTCAGCGCCGCCAGGTAGATGGCGAAGGCCTGGATGACGGGATAGTCGCCGCGGTTGACGGCCAGCAGCAGCTCACGGCCGAGGCCGGGGATGGAGAAGAACACCTCGATCAGGAAGCTGCCCACCAGCACGCCAGGCAGCAGCACCGACACATTGGTCAGGATGGGGATCATCGCGTTGCGCAGCACATGCTTGAGCAGCACGGTGGTGTCGGTGAGGCCCTTGGCGCGCGCGGTGCGCACATAGTCGTGGCCGATCTCGTCGAGGAAGAAGCTGCGGTACAGCCGGATCTGCGGCGCCATCGACACCGCCACGGCCACCAGCACGGGCAGCGGGGCGTAGGTGGTGAGGTTGGTCCAGGTGCTGGCCGTCCAACCCTGCACCGGGAACCAGCCGAGGCGGAAGGCAAACAGGTACTGGGCCAGGATGACGTAGACCAGCAGCGAGATGGACACGGCGATCGTCGAGCAGACCATGACGGTGCGGTCCGTCAAGCTGCCGCGCACGGCGGCCACGGCCATCGCGAAGGGGATGGCCAGCAGCACCTCGAGGATGAGGATGGGCAGGGTCACCGTCAGCGTGGCGGGCAGGCGCGTTGCGAACAGGTTGGCGACTGCCTCGTTGGTCGCCCAGCTGCGGCCCCAGTCGAAGGTGACGATCTGCTTGACGAAGATCCACAGCTGCTCCCAGACCGGCTTGTTCAGGCCGAGCTGCTCGCGGATCGATTCAATCATCTCCGGGCTGGCGTTCATGCCGCCGAGGATGACGGTCGGGTCGTTGCCGAAGTACTTGAACAGGAAGAACACCAGCAGCACGACGCCGAGCAGGGTCGGGATCATCTGCCACAGGCGTCGGATCAGATAGGCCGCCATCGGGGCTCCCAAAAACCACAAACCCCGCCAGGCAAGCGGGGTTACACCAGAAAACGGGCCGGAGTCTATGCGAGCAAAGCGCGGCCCCGGCCTGACGGTTTCACTAGACTCCGCGACTTCTCCGCCTTGCGCGCCCCCGCGATGAAGCTTTTCTCCCTGCTGACCACCCTCTTGCTGGCCTGTGCGATGACCGGCGCCCAAGCCCAGAGTCCGCCCCAGGAGAAGGTGCTGCGCTACGCCTTCAAGGTGGCCGAAACCGGTTTCGACCCGGTCCAGGTGACCGACAAATACTCCAAGGACATCCTCGGCGGCATCCTGGACGCGCCGCTGGAATACGACTTCGGCACCCGCCCCTTCAAGCTGCGCCCGGCCACTCTTTCCGAGATGCCCGAGATCAGTGCCGACTTCAAGACCATCACGATGCGGGTCAAGCCCGGCATCTATTTCTCCGACGACCCGGCCTTCAAGGGTGCCAGGCGCGAGCTGACGGCGGCCGACTATGTCTACAGCATCAAGCGCCACTACGACCCCGCGCTGAAGAGCGGCAATCTCTACATCCTGGAGAACGTCAAGATTCTCGGCCTGTCGGAGCTGCGCAGGGAGCTCATGAAGGTCAAGAAGCCCTTCGACTACGACCGCGAGGTCGAAGGCCTCAAGACCCTGGACCGCTACACGCTGCAGCTCAAGCTCGGCGTCGGCGACCCGCGCTTCGTGCAGCAATTCGGCGACGCCGGCTTCCTGGGCGCCGTCGCGCGCGAGGTCGTCGAGTTCTATGGCGACAAGATCATGGAACACCCGGTCGGCACCAATGCCTTCCGCCTGGTCGAGTGGCGGCGCAGCTCGCGCGTCGTGCTCGAGAAGAACCCCAACTTCCGCGACCTGCGCTACGCCGAGGTCGCGCCGCCCGACGCCAGCGACAAGCTCAAGGCCGAGGTCGCGGCCCTGCAGGGCCGGAAGCTGCCGCTGGTGGACCGTGTCGTCATCGACATCATCGAAGAGGCCCAGCCGCGCTGGCTGTCCTTCCTGCGCGGCGAGGCGGACGTCATCGAGGAGGTGCCCATCGACTTTGCCTCGGTCGCCATGCCGGGCAACCACCTGGCGCCCAACCTCGCCAAGCTGGGGCTGACGATGACGCGCTATCCGCGCGCCGACGTCTCGGTCAGCTACTTCAACATGGAGGACGCGGTCGTCGGCGGCTACACGCCCGAGCGCATCGCGCTGCGCCGCGCCATCAACCTGGCCGTCGACCTGGACAAGGAGATCCGCCTCGTGCGTCGCGGCCAGGCGCTGAAGAGCCAGGGGCCGATGCCGACGACGGTGTTCGGCTATGACCCGGCCTTCAAGTCGGAGATGAGCGAGTTCAGCCTCGCCAAGGCCAAGGCCCTGCTCGACCTCTATGGCTATGTCGATCGCGACGGCGACGGCTGGCGCGAGCAGCCCGACGGCAAGCCGCTGGCCATCGAGTACTCGACGCTGGCCGATGGCGAGCGCCGCCAGCTCGCCGAGCAGTGGCAGAAGAACATGGCCGCCCTGGGCATCCGCATGAGCTTCAAGATCGGCAAGTTCCCGGAGCAGCTCAAGGCCGCCAACGCCGGCAAGCTGCAGATGTGGGGCGTAGGCTGGGTCGGCACGACACCCGACGGCGACACCTTCCTGGCACTGGGCTCCAGCAAGGCCAAGGGCAATGCCAACAAGCCGCGCTTCGACCTGCCGGCCTTCGAGGCGCTGTTCGACAAGCAGAAGGCCCTGCCCGATGGTCCCGAGCGCCAGGCGCTGATGAACGAAGCGCAGCGCCTGCTGATTGCCTACGCCCCCTACAAATTCCACGTCCACCGCATCTGGACCGACATGGCCCAGCCCTGGGTCAGGGGCTACAGCCGCAATCTCTTCGTGCGCGACTTCTGGAAATACCTCGACATCGACGCCGCCGCGCTGCCCAAAGCCAAGTAAGACCCCCCATGAAACACCTGCTCGCCGCATGCGCTGCCTGCTTGTCCCTGCTCGCTCCGGCCCGGGCGGCCGAGCCGGTGAAGACGCTGCACTACGCCTTCCTGATCGCCGAGACCGGCTTCGACCCGGTGCGGCTGTCGGACATCTACTCGCGCACGCTGACCGCCCACATCTTCGAGAGCCTCTACACCTACGACCCGCTGGCGCGGCCGACGCGCATCGTGCCGCAGATCGCCGCCGGCGAGCCCGACATCAGTGCCGACTTCAAGACCTTCACCTTCAAGCTCAGGCCCGGCATCTACTTCGCCGACGACCCGGCCTTCAAGGGCAGGAAGCGCGAGGTCACGGCGCAGGACTTCGTCTACAGCATCAAGCGCTATGCCGACCCCGCCAACAACGCCCAGGGCTGGTCCAGCTATGAGGACGCCGCCATCGTCGGCCTGGAGGAGCTGCGCGAGCGCGTCATCCGGTCCAAGAAGCCCTTCCCCTACGACACCGAGGTCGAGGGCCTGAAGGCGCTGGACCGCTACACGCTGCAGGTCAGGACGCGTGAGCCGCGCCCGCGCCTGGTCGAATCCATCTTCGCGAACAACGACCTGTACGGCGCCGTCGCCCGCGAGGTCGTCGAGTTCTATGGCGACACCATCATGGAGCACCCGGTCGGCACCGGCCCCTTCGTGCTGAAGGAATGGCGGCGCAGCTCGCAGATCGTCTTCGAGCGCAACCCAGGCTATAGGGAGCGCCATTACGAGGCCGTGCCCACGCCCGGCGACAGGGAAGCCGAGGCCATCTACGCCAAGCTGAAGGGCCGGCGCATCCCGATGATCGACCGCGTCGTCGTCGACGTCATCGTCGAGAGCCAGCCGCGCTGGCTGGCCTTCCTGAACAACGAGCACGACTTCATCGAGCGTGTGCCCGAGGACTTCATCACCCAGGCCGCGCCGGGCGGCAAGCTGGCGCCCAACCTCGCCAAGCGCGGCATGCATGCGGTGTTCACGCTGACGCCGGACATGACGATGACCTGCTTCAACCTCGACGACCCGGTCGTCGGCGGCGTGACGCCCGACAAGGTCGCGCTGCGCCGCGCGCTGTCGCTGGCCTACGACGTGAACAAGGAGATCCTCATCGCCCGCCGCGGCCAGGCCGTGCCGGCCCAGTCGCCCATCGTGCCCCACACCACCGGCTATGAGCCGGGCTTCAAGAGCGAGATGGGCGACTACGACCCGGCGCGTGCCCGCGCGCTGCTCGACATGTACGGCTATGTCGACAAGGATGGTGACGGCTGGCGCGACCTGCCCGACGGCAGCCCCCTCGTCATCACGCGCAACACCGAGCCCAAGTCGGTGAACCGCGCCATCGACGAGCTGTGGGAGAAGGCGCTGCGCGCCGTCGGCATCCGCATGAAGATCAAGATCCAGCAGTGGCCCGAGAACCTGAAGGCGGCCCAGGCCGGCAACTACCAGATGTGGCCGGTCGGCTCGACGGCGGCCCAGCCCGACGGCCAGGGTGCGCTGCAACGCTATTACGGCCCCGCTGCGGGCACGCAGAACCTGCCACGTTTCAAGAACGCGCGCTTCGACGCCATCTACGACCGCATGCAGGCCCTGCCCGATGGCCCCGAACGCGAGGCCCTGTTCAAGGAGGCCAAACGCATGGCCGTGGCCTACATGCCCTACAAGGTCAATGTGCACCGCATCCTCACGGACATCGAGCAGCCCTCGATGACGGGCTTCTACCGCCCGCTGTTCTGGCTGGACTTCTGGCAGTTCATCGACATCGACCCGAGCAAACAGCCTGTCCATTGAATTCCGCGGCGGCATCCCACGAAATCGACGGCCTGTCGCATGCCTCTGGCCTGCACGCACAGGACCGCTAGGCTTCGTTCCATCAACCCCGCAAGGAGCCCCAAATGAACGACGCTGACGAACTCAACAAGCTGGCCGACCTGCATGCGCGTGGCGTGCTCAACGACGAGGAATTCGCCAAGGCCAAGGCCCGCGTGCTCGGCGGCCACACCGCGGCGGCTTCGAGCAGCGCGCAGAGCCCCAACATCGGTGCCGTCAACGGCCTGCGCCGGGCCCGCGTCGACCGCTGGATCGGCGGCGTCTGTGGCGGCATCGCCCGCGTGACCGGCCTCGATTCCTGGGTCTGGCGCCTCATCTTCACGGTGCTCTTCCTGGCCTTCGGCAGCGGCATCCTGCTCTACATCCTGCTGTGGATCTTCGTCCCCGAGGAATGAACTGACGGCGGCCCGGGAAGGGTCGCCCCCGAGACGCCGGCGGCGGGCAGCGCGGGTATGCTGGGCTGAAACAAGCCCAGGAGACGCCCCGATGAAACAGCTCGCCGGCCTCGACGCCAGCTTCCTCTACCTGGAAACGCCGCAGATGCCGATGCATGTCGGCGCCCTGCACCTGCTGGAGCTGCCCGTCGGTTACGACGGCGACTACATCGAAGACCTGCGCGAGCACATGCGGGCCCGCATGCCGCTGCTGCCGGCCCTGCGCCGCCGCCTCGTCGCGATGCCGCTGGGCCTGTCCAACCCGGGCTGGGTGGACGCCGAGCCCGACCTCGAGGAGCACATCGTCGAGATCGCCCTGCCCGAGGGCAGCGGCATGGCCGAGCTGGAAGCCCAGGTCGGCGCCCTGCACCCGGTGCTGCTGGACCGCGGCCTGCCGCTGTGGAAGTTCCACGTCTTCACCGGGCTGGACTCGGGCCCCGAGGGCCAGCCGCGCATCGCGCTGTACACCCAGCTCCACCATGCCGCCGTGGACGGCCAGGCCGCCGTGGCGCTGGCCCAGGTCATCCTCGACCTCAGCCCCGAGCCGCGCCCCATCGACGCCATCGCCGCGCGCGGCAAGAAGCGCGGCCAGCTCGGCACCGTCGGCATGCTGCGCGCGGCCGTGTCCCAGCAGTGGAAGCAGACCGTCAAGCTGGCCCGCTCCCTGCCCAGCGCCGCCAACATCCTCGGCAACATGGCCATGGGCTATGCCGGCGGCGCCGCGGCCGGCGCCTCCATCGACAAGCTGCGCAACCTGCTGGGCGACGTGGCCGCGCAGACCACGGCCGTGGTGCGCGGCAAGAAAGCAGTCTCCAGCCTGGGCCCGGCGCCGCGCACACGCTTCAACGTCAGCCTGTCCGACACGCGCTCCTTTGCGGGCGTGACGCTGGCCCTGGCCGAGCTGCACCGCACCCGCAAGCGCCACCACGCCAGCGTCAACGACGCCGTCCTCTTCGTCATCGGCGGCGCACTGCGGCGCTTCCTGACCAAGCACGGCCCGCTGCCGCGCAAGAGCCTGATCGCCGCCGTGCCCGTGTCCACGCGCGCCGCTGGCGACACCACGTCCAACAACCAGGCGACCATGACCTTCATGAGCCTGGGCACGCACCTGAGCAACCCGGGCGAGCGCCTGGCCCATGTGATGGCCTCCAGCAAGGCCATGAAGGCACAGATGAGCCAGCTCAAGAGCCTGATGCCGACCGACTTCCCCAGCCTGGGCATCCCCTGGCTGATGCAGGCCGGCGCCATGCTCTACGGCCGCGCCAAGGTGGCCGAGAAGCTGCCCGTCGTCGCCAACGTCGTCATCTCCAACGTGCCCGGGCCGCAGCTGCCGCTGTATCTGGCCGGCGCCAAGATGCTGACCAACTACCCCACGTCGATTGCCGTGCACGGCCTGGCGCTGAACGTGACGGTGCAGACCTACAACCAGTCCCTGGACATCGGCCTGATGGCCTGCGGCGAGGCCATGCCCGAGACCGCCGAGTTCGCGGCCTATGTCGAGGCGGCCTTCATGGAGTTCCAGGCGCTGCCGGTGGCGGAGGTGGTCGAGGCTGAGCCCGCGCCGGTGGTGAAGAAGAAGGCGCCGGTGAAGAAGGTGGCGGCGAAGAAGACGGTGGTGAAGAAGGCCGCGGCACCGGCGAAGCGAAGGACAGCCAACGCGGCTTGAGCGCGCATGCAGGCCTCGTACTGGGATTGGCTGCTCTGGGGCTCTGTGCTCCTGGGCGGTGTCGCCTTTGCCCGTCACGTCGCCAACGACGATGGCCACCTGAAGGCCCATCGCGAGCAGGCCTTGCAAAGGCGGCTGGCGCGCTATCCCGCCAGCGCCCGCGCAGTCATCATCCGAGCTCAGCCGGTCCCATGGACGCGGACTGTTTTAGCACTTGGCTCAATCATCGTCATCGCCGCCGGGATTCCATATTTCCTCAGGGGCGGCATCCCACTCCTGTGTAACCGCATTGGCCCTGCCAGCACCTTGGAGTGGCTCCGCTTTGCACTATTTCCTGGAGTGCCGGCGTTGCTAATGTGGCCCGTCGCGATCGGCCTTCGACAGGCTGTCCGGATACTGCGAGGCGGTTACGCGCCACCGCTGGACTCCAGGCTGGCCCGCGACACCGTCGCCGTGTCGGGCTGGCGGGCTAGGCTGCAAGGCGTGACTAACCTCGCAATCGCAATTGCGGTCATTTGCGTCATAGGCTATTGGATGTACGACCTGCGACGGCCTCTTGACGCCAACGATGCGGGAGCGAGGTTCGTGGCGAGCTGTGTAGTCGGCACGCATTCTCCTCAAGAAGGGCCGGCGCATCGCTGAGGGCGCGCATGCACCAGTCACCAACGCGACACCCTAGCCCCCGGGCAAGCACGCCCCGGAAACAGGCGACAGCTGGCTAACATGGTCAGGCTTTGCCCGCTCTCGCTTTTGCCGCATGCCCGCCATCCGCTCGCCGCGCTTCTCGCGCTGGCAACAGACCCCCACCTCCCCTCACCCCGACTGGTCCGACTTGCGCGCACCCAACGCCTGGCTGCTGATGCTGGAGGGCCGCGCGCCCTGGGAATACGCGGCCCTGCTGGCCACCATGCCGTGGATGAAGAAGCTGCCGCACGGCGACGGGCACCCGGTGCTGGTCTTCCCCGGCCTGGGCGCGCATGACTTCACGACGGCACCGCTGCGCGCCATGCTCGACTCGCTGGGCTACGCGACCCAGGGCTGGGGCCAGGGCTTCAACTTCGGCCCGCGCGCCGGCGTGCTGGAAAAGACCAAGGCCGACCTGATCGAGCTGCACCGGCGGCATGGTCGCAAGGTCAGCCTGCTGGGCTGGAGCCTGGGTGGCATCTATGCCCGCGAACTGGCCAAGGAATGCCCCGAGCTGGCGCGCTGCGTCGTCACGCTGGGCACGCCCTTCACCGGCCACCCGCGCGCGACCAACGCCTGGCGCTTCTTCGAGATGGTCAGCGGCCACGCGTCCAACGACCCCGAGCTGATGGAGCAGATCCGCCAGGCCCCGCCGGTGCCGACGACGTCCATCTACTCCAAGAGCGACGGCGTCGTCGCCTGGCGCTGCAGCGTCAACGAGCCCTCGCCGCTGGCCGAGAACATCGAGGTGCAGGCCAGCCACATCGGCCTGGGCGTGAACCCGATCGCGCTGTATGCGCTGGCGGACCGGCTGGCGCAGCCGGATGGGGAGTGGAAGCCGTTCGAGCCCAAGGGCGCGCGGCGCTGGTTCTACCGCACGCCCAAGGGCGCTGAATAAGCCGTATACGGTGGGCTTGGATTCGCGCCGGGCGCCCCCAGATGGCCCGTGCCGGTCAAGCCTGTATGGTTGCGGTCTGAACAAGGAATCCCCTATGCATCACCACACCCTCGCCGCCGAAGACAAGGCCGCCAAGAAAGAAGCCCCCGAGAAGATGGAAGAGCAGCTGCTGTTCAAGGGCCGCTTCGTCATGGTCTTCGGTGAGATCGACGACAAGATGGCCCTGGCCACCTGCCGCCGCCTGCTGGCCCTCGCGCAGGAATCCGACGCGCCCATCACGCTGCTGATCTCCTCGCCCGGCGGCCATGTGGAGAGCGGCGACGCCATCCACGACATGATCCGCTTCGTGCGCGCGCCGGTGAACGTGGTCGGCACGGGCTGGGTCGCCAGCGCCGGCACCCACATCTATCTCGCGGTGCCCAAGGAGCGTCGTTTCTCCCTGCCCAACACGCGTTTCATGATCCACCAGCCCGCGGGCGGCGCCGGTGGCCAGGCCAGCGACATCGCCATCCAGGCCAAGGAGATCCTGCGTGTTCGCGAGCGCCTGGCCGCCACCATCTCGCAGGCGACCGGCCAGCCGCTGGAGCGCGTGCGCCTCGACATCGAACGCGACTTCTGGATGAGCACCGACGAGGCCATCGCCTACGGGCTGGTGTCGCGCGTCATCGAGCGCCAGGTGGACCTCGGCTGATGCAGGTCAGCGCCAACGGCGTCCACATCGAGGTCGACATCCAGGGGCCGGCCGACGGCGAGCCCCTGCTGATGATCATGGGCCTGGGCATGCAACTCATCGCCTGGCCCGAGGGCCTCGTCGAGCAGTTGGTGGCCAAGGGCTTTCGCGTCATCCGCTTCGACAACCGCGACGTCGGCCTGTCGCAGTCCTTCGACGAGCTCGGCGCCCCCAACATCCCGCTGGCGGCGCTGCTGCACACGCTGCGCCTGCCGGTCAAGGCGCCGTACCAACTGGYCGACCTGGCACGCGACGCCGTCGGCGTGCTGGACGCGCTGGGCATTGCCAAAGCCCATGTCTGCGGCGCGTCGATGGGCGGCATGGTGGCCCAGCACATGGGCTTCGCCCACGCCCAGCGCGTGAAGAGCTTGACGCTGATGATGACGACCAGCGGCGATCGCGGCGTGCCCAAAGAAAGCCTGAAGGTGCGTCGCGCGCTGATCTCGCGCCCCAAGCCCGGCAGCACGCCCGAGCAAAAGTTTCAGAACGTGCTGGACCACTACGTCGGCCTCTACGGCGTCATCGGCAGCCCAGGCTACCCGCCCGAAACCAAGCAGTTGCGCGAGCGCCTCGCACGCGGCATCAAGCGGGCCTTCCGCCCCCAGGCCGTCGCACGCCAGATGGTGGCCATCGCCGCCGACACGCACCGCGCCGAGCGCCTGCCGCGCATCAGCGCGCCCACCCTGGTCATCCATGGCGAGGGCGATGCACTGATCCCGGTGGCAGCGGCGCATGACCTCGCCAAGCGCATTCCCGGCGCGAAGCTTGAAATCATTCCTGGCTGGGGGCACGACCTCCCGGAGGCGCTGTGGCCGCAGCTGGCCGCTGAAATCGCGGTCAATGCGGCAAGGGCCTGAGGGCCCAGCCTTTAGCCCTGGTCCGAGGCGCCGAGCTGCTCGATCGCTTCGTAGGCCTTGACCGCGGCGGCGGCCTCGGCCGTGCGTTCACTGCCTGCCGCCTCGGCGGCCTTGGCCGCCTTTTCGGCCGCCAGCTTGACCTCGTAGGCCTGCTGCTCCAGTGGCGACACGGTGCCGTCCTCGTCGGTGTCGGCTGGCTCGTAGGTCTGGCTGCTGCTGGGGGTGGTGCTGACGCTGGCGGCGGCGACGCCACCACCCGCTCCGCCCGCAGGCGCTTGGCCGCCGGCAGGCGCTGCAGCACGCGCGCCACCGGCGGGGGGTGCTTTGGGCTCGCTGGCCTTGAATTCCTGCACGCTCACCTGGCCGCTGCCGCCGCCATCCAGGCGCACTGGCAAGTCCTCGGCGTTGGGTGCCGCTTGGGTAGCGGCCTGGGTAGCCGGCTGGGTAGCCGCCTGGGTGACCGCCTCAGCCCGCTGCGCGCCTTCGGCTGAAATCTTGACGACCACGGCCTGCGGGTCTTCGGCGGTCGACGGGCTCTTGTTGCCGGGGTCCAGCCATTCGGCAGGACGAAGCAGGGTGCCGACCAAAGCTGGGGTATTGACGGCAGTGACCATGAGCAACTCCGGTGTAATCCCGGGCTATCGGCAGGCCAGGCCAGAACTGAAGCGGTTTTACGCCGGCTTCACACGTTTGCCCGCTGGGGGTTGCCCAGTTCGGCATTCAGCGCCACCGCCGCGCGCACAAGGGCCAGCGCGGTGTCACGCGCCAACGGCGTGTCCTCGTGCAGCTCCAGCGTGCGCAGCTCGAACTTGCCGCCGCCGCGCATGCGCGGCTCGAGGTGCAGCAAGCGCTTGCCACGCCAGAAGCCGAACAGCACGCGGCTGGGCTCGGCACGGACCAGCAGCACCGGGCCGTTGCTGAAATAGACGAGGTGGCCCCACTTGAGCTTTTCCTCCAGGCCAGGCTCAGCCTCCAACACCGCCTCGCGCAATGCCAACACTTGCGCCTGCTGCCAGCCACTGAGCGCGGCGACATAGCCAGCGGGGTCGGTGGCGTCAACGATGTACATCTTCGCCATGAATCAACGCGCCTGCGCCTTGATCTCGACCGCCGTGCGCTGCTTGTCCTCGCCTTCGACGGTCAGCGTCAGCGGCACGGTCTCGCCGGCCTTGATCGGGTTCTTGAGCCCCATCAGCATGACGTGATAGCTGCCGGGCTTCAGCGCCACGGCCTGGCCGGCGGGCAGTGGCAGCGCGTCGACGGCGCGCATCTTCATGACGCCGTCGTCCATCTTCATCTCGTGGATCTCGACCACGGCCGCCACCGGCGAACTGGCCGCGACCACCTTGACCGGCTTGGCCGACGTCAGCTGCATGAAGGCGCCGGTGGCCTTCTGCGGCGCGACGGTGGCGCGCACCCAGGGGTCGTCGACCTTGACTTGAGCCTGGGCGGCGAAGGAGGCAAGCAGGGCAGAGGCGATCAGCAGGCGGCGCATGGTGGATTACTTCAACGACAGGGAAGCTCGCATTGTGCGCAGTCACGGCCAAGCCAGGCGTGGAAATTCCCTGGCGTCAACCGAGGTGGCCGCCGGCAAAGCTGATGCATCATGCGCCGCTCGTCGCATCCAAGAATATCGAGGGAGGAATCATGCGTTCGATTTGCCGAGTCATCGCGGCTGGCCTGTTGCTGGCCGCCAGTTGGTCTGCCCAGGCCCTTTCATTGGTGCCGGGTGATGTGTACACGGCCAACGGCTACCGCACACTCACCCATTACGACCGCAGCGGCAACCTGCTGGAATCGCAGACCCTGTCCTTCGAGCTGGGCTGGTGGATGGAGGGAATGGCCTTCGGTCCGCAGGGCTGGCTCTACGTCTCGTTGTCGACATCCAACGGCGCTGGGCTCTATGCCTTTGACGGCAGTGGCGCCCTGCGAGAAAGCCACGCCGGCAGCTTCTATGGCGAGCTGGCTCTGGGCAACAACGGCCAGCTCTACATGGCCGGCTCCAAGGTCTGGGCCTTCACGCCCGGTGTGCAAACGCCCACCGTCGTCTACGACAGCCATGCCAACGACGTCGCACCCCTGCCGTCGGGCAATCTGCTGGTGCTGTCGGAATACCACCTGGAGGAAAGAACGGCGCAGGGTCAGCTCGTGCGTTCCATCGTTCCCGACAACGCCTGGCTGGTAAATGCGCGCGCCGTCGAGTACGACCCCGTCAGCCATGACATCTTCGTCAGCATGCTGGGCTACACCGATTTCTCGTTTAAGGTGATGCGCCTGGATGGGCAGACGGGCCATGTAAAGGCCAGCGCCACGCTGGCCTATGCCACCGATCTGCTGCTGACCAACGACGGCCGGCTGCTCGTGGGCAGCGACAGCCACGCGTCCACCCTGTACGACCTCGACCTGAACCCGCTCGGCACGCTACCGGGCCCGGCCCAGCTGTACGTCACGCAGATGCCCGTTCCCGAACCCGCCGCGTGCGCCCTACTGCTGCTGGGCCTGCCGCTGCTGGCTTGGCGCAGCCGCCGCGCATCTGGCTCGAGCTGATCCAGCAACGCTGGTGATGAAGGCGGCCCCAGGGGCCGCCTTTTTTCTTTGTGTGGAAGATCAGTGAGTTCTGAACTCTACCGACTGGCAGATCAAGCACTTGGGAAAGACGTGCACGGGCAGTCTTGAACCCGCTGCTCATTCAAGTCTGAACTTTTGCGGATTTCGTCCATTCAACTCTGAACTTTTCAGGTCTGAGGCTTCTTGTCGAGCTTAGGAAGCGGGGGTTTGAATATCAAACGCACTTCGACGCGCCGGCTCTTGGCATGGCACTCCTCCAACGAAGCGCGATCGCCTTTCAACGGGCATGTGTCTGATCGTCCGCTGCGTGATGCGCTGCTTTGCGCATCGAAGTGGACGTCGTCACGGCCAGCTCTGCCAGATTTGTCGAGCTGCTTGGCCAGCTCAGCGCCGACGGCCTTTGCTCTTGCGAGCCCCAGCTCCACGTTCCCGTCTTTGACCAGTGGCATCGAGTCTGAATGCCCGCGCAGTTGCACGGTCGTTAGTCGCCACTCCTTTGGTGCACGCTCAATAGCTCGGCTGAACTGATCTACTAGCTCTTCAACTTCCTTCGGGTCCAGCGGCTTTTCCGACTTTGAGGCGAAGTGGACCTCGGTGGGGATTTGCGCGCATTGATGCGGGAGCGTGCTGAGTAGGCGGACGTCCGCGGTATCAACTTCGATGCGCCCTTGCGCAAGGCTTGATCCTGAGTCGGCGCGCGGGAATCTCAGCAAGCTTCGTGTCCCGACACCGTGCCAGAGCACTTGAACACGACTCACCAGCACCGATCCGTCATCGAGTTGGCATCCTTGCATGCCGAATTCGTGATCCGTGCCGAGTTGCCATACCTGCTGAGCCGCTTTGTTGGACAGGAGGACGTCGGCCGACGCCCGATACGGCCCCAGTCGCTCGAAGGTCAGAGCCAACGCGGGGTTCATCGATTGATGCTCATCCTTGAACAGGACGGCCATGTAGAGCGGCACGAACAAATTTAGTGCCGCAAGTACCAAAAGGCCAACGCCGCGATTCTTGGCGTGACGCGGGCTCCGCCAGACAGTCGCAAGCGTGGCGGCCATCGCCCCCTGCGCAAAAACCAGTCCGAGCGCCCACCATTGCTTGAAGCCAATAAGCATCAGCAACACCAAGAGCGATATGAAGCTCAGCACCCCGGCCCCGATGGCTTCGGCAAACTCACTATTAGCAGCTGAGTGCTTCTTGACAGAGAAGACGACAACGCAATAGACCAGTACCAGGCCCACTATCAGCCGCTCCCATACTTCTACAGATGCTTCGAAGTCGCTCCACCACAGCCAAGCAAGGTCGAGCGCCAAGACAGCCAGTGCAAAGCTAGCGAACTTCCCGGAAGCGGGGAACTTTCTGACGTCGTCGCCAAGCTTGCGGCGTTCAAGCAGACCGAACCATGGATCCACCAGGTGGAGCCCTACGCCCGCAAGGATCAGAACAACAAAGCCGAAGCCCGCGGCAACAAAAAGCAGAAAGAAGCTGTCAGCAGCACTGATGCCGGCGGGGAAAAATCCGATGACGAAGAAACAGTAGGCGAAGAGCCAGGCCCCTCCGTAGAGCAGGCCAAGCTTGGCCATCAATCCAAGCCAGTTGCCGATGGAGTCCGAGAACCCATTCTTGCTGCCGTCCCGCTCGGGACCTGTGAGCACACGACGAATTGCTCCCACACGGGTCGGTGTGCCGGCCGAGGGCTGGATGCGCTTGTATCGGTACATTGCGAGAGGCCTCCCAACCTCTGTGACGTAGTCTTGATTTACTGGATAGCGAAGCCGGTTTGCGCTTCCTGAGCGTTCTCATCATCAAGGCGAACCTAGCGCCTGGATGCCGAAACCCCACCCGCCAAAGCGGCTGACCGCATTGGCTTGAGCAGCAAATGTGATCGATGGACCCCAAGCACGCCCTGCCCAGGCCGAAGACGCGAACACCCTTGGAGGTGGCCGCCCAGTCCGCCAGCACGAGCTACAGGACCGTTCTCCCGGCGGTGGTTCTTGGTGACGCGCTTCGCACCCGCAAGATGCCAAAGGACTTCGAACCGCACATCGGCACACTGCTCGAAGAGGCGCCACTTTCAATGCTCGCCAAGGTCGTCGAGCAGATCCATGCGGAGGACGCGCTGCAACCCGAGCAGGTCTGGTCCAACATACGCACGCTGGCTCGCCAGTTGAAGGTGATACGCGACTGCTTGGGCGAGACGCCAGCCGACTGAGCTGGCGTTGAGGTCCGAGGTATTGAGCCGCCGCTCGGCGGCCTTCAACCCCGCACGGCCGTCAGTGCGCGCCGCATTGCCGCTTCCACCGGAGCAATTCCCGCAGATGTCGCAGGGCTATTGCACATTCTTTTGCAGTCCGACCCCTCGAACTTTTGCAGCGATTGCCCTCACGCGAACGTGCCTTTTGCAAGATTTAGGGCCTCCATAGATCGGCAAGTCTTGTCGAGCGCCGCATTCATCGTCATAGAAGGAATCAGCATCTGCACTTGGCAGTTTGATTTCTGCAAAAGGATGGCGGCCCATGAAACTGCAAATCAAATGATGTGCAATTTCGTGCATTATTAAATTCACGAAATTGCAGCTTACTGCGTGAGCAAGCGCTTACAAGAATGTCATAGGGTTGCACATCTCGACAGCCCCCATATGATTTGTGCAGAAGCCAAAGAACTCCATGAATCCCCACGATCTACTGCAACAGTCTGCATGGCGCCAGGAAGTCGCGCGCGTACGGTCGGACTTCTTTGCGCGCGGGCTCTCTGTGGCGGCGTGGTCTCGTGAGCACGGCTTCCCGCCAAACGCCGTCTATAGAGTCTTAAGTGGGCAGTCACTTGCTATGCGAGGCAATGCTCACCGCATAGCCGTTGCTCTAGGTATCAAACAGCCACCAAAGGCGGAGTCTGCAAAGGAGCACAGCATGACGTAGCGCGACACCCAACCGTCCGCGCGAAAAAAAGCGCCGTAAACCCCGCCAAGGGTTTACGGCGCCCGGGAGCTTGAAGCTACCCTCAGAGACTTCAGTTTCATTCTCCCCGCGCAAAAAGTCAACCCCAGGTTACCGCTTGGGCTGGACAACTATTGCCCTTCGGGAAAATGAAACCCCCACGAAAAATCATCACGCGCTCCCCGCACAGGAGCGTCGGAGCCGTGCACGAGCCATGGTTCCAGGCCGCGCCCATTCAGCACGAATCCAGGCTCGAAAAACACTGCATTGAAATCCTGCTGTTGACGCCTGGCGTCGTCCGAATCGAATCCCAGCCGCTGGCGATTGAATTCAAGACGGGCGCGCGTCCGCAGCACTACACCCCCGACCTGCGGATCACGCTGTCGGATGGAACCCAGGCTCTCGTCGAGGCCAAGGGGCAGCCCTTCGAAAAGCGTTTTCGGGAGCTGTTGGACGCCGGGTTGCGGGATGCGGTGCGGTCACTCGGACTGCCGCTGTATCTGGTGCCCAGCCAGTTGCTCGACCCAGAGCGGACCGCGCAGGTCTCAACGCTTCGGGCGATGGCCCGCCGAACGCCCGCACCGGGCGCAGTGGATGCGCTGTTGACCTGGGCGTCTCGGCAATCAGGCGCCACGGTCGGCGACGCCGAGCAGGCAGGCCACGCCTTGGGCCTCATCGGCTACGCCGTCGGCCGGCGTCTGCTGACCGTCGGCCCGAGCTTCGAGCTCAAGCCCCAACAACCCCTCTTCCTCGCACAAGAACATGAGCACCTTCACCCTGACCATTGGCTTGGTCATCCGGGACGGGCAGAGGACGTGGCGGCTTGACCGCACCCTCGACGACTCCCGCAATGTCTTCCTCGACCTTGAGAGCGGCGCGCCCAAGACGATTTCCACAGCGGAGCTTCAGCGAGATCTTCTCGCGGGCCGGCTGCTTGTCGTACAGGAGCACCCCGTCGCCTTGTCCAAACAGGCCGAGTCCGCAACTCAGTTGGTCCAGACCATTGAGGACCTACCGGAGAAAGAGCAACGGCGACTGAAGTACCGCATGGGCATCGTCAAGCACATGCTTCGGCGCGGCATTCGCAAGGGGATGCGACCACGCATCCGGACTGAACTTGCCAAGCTGCCTCCGCAGACAGTGTCGGAGCCGACTGAGGATGACACGACTTCTGCAATACAGATCCCGACCGCTTCAACGGTCATGGACTGGATGCGCAAGTTTGAGCGGTCTGGTGGCAACCCCCTGTCGTTGCTCAGTGGGAACTGCTTCCGTCGAACCAGCGGCCGGCTGCATCCACTGATCTTGGAGATCGCACGTCGCAAGGTCCGCGATCACTACTGCACCCGCAAGCGCCCGTCAGCCAGCACCACCAAGCTACTGATCGACAGGGAGCTCAGCGCCCAGGCTGCCCGCGGCCGCATTGATGAGGCCGAGGCCACCATCAGCATCTCCACGCTGCGCCGCATGATCCAGGAGATATCGCCTTTTGATCGCTGCGTCGCGCGATATGGACCGGCCTATGCGAGGAACAAATGGCGCTACAGCTTGGGCGGCATAGATGCACCACGGGTGCTGGCGCGGTACGAGATCGACCACACGATCCTCGATATCGTCGTCGTGCACGACGTGACGGGCATGCCTCTGGGGCGCCCGACGATCACTGTTGTTGTCGATAGCTACAGCGGCTACATCGCTGGGTTCTACATCAGCTTCTGGAGCGCCGGCCTTGCCAGCGCGCTCTCTGCGTTCAAGGTAGCGATTCGCCCAAAGGACTTCCTTACGGAGCACGCCGGTCTGCGGCATCGCTGGCTGGCCTTCGGCATCCCGGACCTCATCGTGGCGGACAACGGCCTAGAGTTTCATTCCCGCCATTTCCACGCGGCGGCCTGGCATCTCGCAACCGACGTGTTGCATTGCGCCGTGAGGCAGCCCTGGCTCAAGCCGACTGTGGAACGCACGATCGGCGAAATCAACGGCTATCTCCCAGCCGCAGGCCGAGTTGAGAAGCCGCTGAACAACTACTTGCCGGAACGGCCTGAGAAGAACGCCTGCATCACATGGGGCGCCCTATGCCTGGGTGTTCTGAAGGCCGTAGTTGACGTCCATCCCTTCGAGGTGAACGAACGCAGGCTCGACCGGGCCTATGACCTCTACGGCGAAGGCCTGGCCACGCAACTGGCACCTCGACTGGCAAGCAGTTTCAATGAACTGGACATCATCATGGCTAGCGCCAAGACACTCACCGTGGGCAACGAAGGTGTCGTCAAAGACTACCTCCGATACAACTCGCGTGAACTCCAAGACCTTCGCCGTCGGGTGGGTTTGACTTTCAGGACCGAGGTCAAGGTCAATCCAGAGAACCTCCACCACGTCTGGGTCCAGGACCCGCGACAGAAGACTTGGCTGCAGGTGCCGTCCTGCCATCCCGAATACACAGAAGGTCTGTCGGCCGTCCAGCACAAGGCGATCCGCGCGGTCAAAAAAAGAGATCTGACCCTCCGCAACGCCGCTGAAACGCTGACGCGCGGCCGTTTGGAGCTCATGGACATGTGGGGCGGCGCGATCCGCTCTGGCAAGCGTGTGAAGTCCGCCTTTCTGAAGGCCGCCGAAGGGTTCACGTCCACATCGACGCTCGGCGCCGCCTCGCGCAAGTCGGAACCCGCCGATGCCACGACTCCGCTGATCCCTGTCACCAAGGCCGAACTGCTGGCCCTACCCAACGAGATGGAAACCTATGCATTCGAATAACCACGGATTTGATCCCATGGACCCGGAAGAGCTGGAGGTCGACATCGGCCGACGCCAGATCCGCGAGCGCTGGCTGGCAACCTACTCGCAGAAGGCGCTCCAGGAGGGCGCCGCGATCGACAACGCCATCGTCCAGCACCCCCGATTCAACGAACTGGTCGGCAGTCTCGATCGCATGTTCCTGCTCAGCAAGGAGCTTCGACAGCCTGTGGGTGGCGTTATCGGCGGCAACGCCGGCGTGGGCAAAACCACGTTATGCCGGTACTTTCTAGACGCATTGCCGGTGCATGACCTCGCTGGACGCGGGTCGGGCGTGCTCTACATCCGTCTGCGGCGCGGTCGATCGCTGGCGGCTGTGGTTCAACGCATCCTAGGCCTGCTGGACTACCCGCTCTTCAAGGTGAGCAACACCAATCTTGATGCGCGCCGCTCCCTCTCGATTGACGCGCTGCGCCGTCACAAGATCCGGCTGATCCTGGTGGACGAGGGGCACCAGATGATCGGCCAAAGCAAAGCTAAGCGCGATGACGGCACATCGATCAGCGAGTACTTCCGAGAGGTCATGGATGACGCCCAGATCGCCGTCTGCATCGTGGGGGGCATTTCGCTGTCCGAGCTGGGCCACGTCGACCCGTATCTGGAAAGTCGCTGTGTGGTGAACGAAGTCCTGAGCGACTTCGCACTGGATGAGCCTTGGGTCTCGCTGGTGCAGTCGCTGATGCCCAAGAATGCCACCTTAGACTTCAAGCAGCTCCAGCGGTCGCGCGAGATCAGGGGGGCGATTCACAAGACCACTCGCGGCAATCTTCGCCGACTCAAGCAGTACCTGGCGGAACTTGCGATGGCGACGGTCGATGCCCGCAAGAGCACGCCGACCACCGTGGAACTGAAGCTGGCCTACCAGCGGGCATTCGGGAGCGAAGTGCTGTCGAGTTGCCCTTGGGCGTAGTGGATCTCGAGCGGGTATGGCATCCAGCCCGTTCCGATGGACTGTGCCGGTCCTGAAGCACTTCGATGCGCGGGTAGCCGCGCTCGTCGCCGTTCCATACGCGCAGGATCACGAAGCCCCGAACTCGTGGCTCACGCGTGTGGCTGCGCTGCAAGGGTGCGACGCCGCCGAGCTGGCCGCCTACCTGGGCTTCACCTTCAGAGCGGACTTTGATCGTTCGTACTACTTCGTCTTCAGGAAGGTCCGATCTGAAGTGCCGCAGGTCCGAGGGCTTGAGCTGGGGCGGGTCTACACGGACTCTTCGCCGCAACGCGCGGCGGCCGGCAGGTGGATGAGCTCGCCCTCAGCGCATCGTGGCCGCTATCGCTTCTGCCCGCGGTGCCTGAAGTTCGATCAGGTGCCCTGCATCCATCTGTACGCACGGATGCAGGAGTTGGTGTTCTGCCCTTGGCACAGATGCCTGCTCGAAGAGCAATGCCCCAACTGCAACGCCCATGTCGAGCTGATGCAGGACATGGCCACGGCCGGGCCACGGCGCATGGGTGTCGGTGATCTGAGCCTATGTCTGAGGTGCGGCGGTCCCTTGGATGCAATGGCTCCACTCGCGATGGACTTCGAGTTCGTCCGTCGGCTGCCGCACTGGCTCAGGGAGTGGGGACGCCATGGACCCGAGGCCGTTCAAGGACAGGGCATGCCTCTCGATCAGCTTTGGCGCGATTACGAGCGATTGAGTCGCCCGCCTCCGCCGATGAGCGCTGTCGAGCGACATCTACGCATGACGATGTCTGCGCTCCTTGAATCCGAAGGCAGAGCGAGAACTATGAAAACTTCGGCGCCAGTGCGGGGACGCGTTGAATCGTTGCCCACGCAGGATGGGTCGCAAAGACATGGGTTCGGTTCTGGAAAGCCGTGATGTCGCGCCTACCTATCCAAGCCCCACCCCTGCCCTTCGAGTCCGCCTCTGGGTACCTGCTGCGCGTGTTCGGTCTCAACGGCATCAGCGTCAAGGAATCGGTCAGCTACTGTCGAACCGCACGACGCGCACGGCCGCTGGCTTCCGATGCCGTTCTGCTCGCCGAGCTCGTCGGAGTGCAGGCTGAGTGGTTTGAGCATCGAATGCCGATGCCGCACACGCGTGATCAGCGGCCCGAGGTCCGGCTGTTCGGCCACGTGTGGCAGGAACCGTGGCTGTCGCGCGGCATCCACCAACAGGTATGCCCCGCCTGTCTGGACGAGCACGGCGTGGCCCGGCTGGAGTGGGATCTGCTGGCCTATCCGGTGTGCCACATCCATGCAAGGCCGTTGCAGGACGCCTGCGCGGTCTGCGCACGCGCACTCAGCCCCTTGCGCCCAGCGCTTGATGTGTGCGACTGCGGTGCGTATCTCGCCACGGCGATGGAGGCTTCGGGCGGCGTCCAAGCTCCCGTGCTGCGATGGTGCGAGTGGCTCTCGAAGCAAGTTCTGCTGGATGTGCAGGCGTCGCAGACCGCCGGGCTTGAAGCCATTGCTCCGCAGTTACGTGGCACCGGCCCTGACGGGGCCTTCCGCTTGATCTTCGTGTTTGGCGGGGGGGCGAAGGCGTATCGCGGCGCCAAGATCCAAGACAGGAAGACCTGGTTGAGCAGCGCGCGCGTGCAGCAACTGCTCGCCCAAGGGCTGTATGCCCTGCTGGCGTCGGCAGGGGGCCACAGCTCAGGCCTGGACGGCAGTGCGTCACGCGCACTGGCTGAGCAGGCAATGGTGGGTGTCACGCCCTGGGACCGAGCCGCCGCCGCGCGTGAGATGCGGAATCTGAAGCTGGGCCGGCGATGGCGCGACTCCGTCCCTCGGCACCCGGCGCAGCAGGAGCTGTTTGACGGCTTGTTTTGAAGAACTGGTGCCGGACGCATGGCCACCGGGCGAGCGGGTTCGCTACGAGAAGGAGATCAGTAAATGAAAGACTTGGACATTCGCCTGCAGGGCAGGCCATGGGCAGCTGACGAGATGGCTCGGCACGATGAATTGCCGGGGCAACTGGAGATGGTGGACGGCAAGCTATGTCGCGATGATGAGCAGCGGTTACTGCTTCTAGGTGCCCTTCTGGAACACGTCGGAACCGCCTGTGCCGTCCAACTCGGACCACTGCGGGCATGGAAGGAAGCCATCGCTCAACGTCAGGAAGACGAGGGCTGGGATGCGATGCCAGCGGTCGGCGTTGAGCAGTTCTGGAAACCGGCGTATCAGCGAATCTCTTTCAAGAAGAGGCTTGAGCTCAAGCCTCTTGCCAAGCGGTGGAGGCTCAGGTGCCATTGAACGAGGGCTGGTTTGCCAACAAAAGCGGCCCTGACGGAAGCGGCGCGTAGGCCGGCTTCCTGTCGGCAATTCCTTGTCCGGACGCCCACGCAGCGAGTCCGTCGAAGCATTGGTCTAGCCCCGACGCCGCAAAGCAATAGTTGAGCCCAGGGACTGCTTCGTTATCCTCCAGCCAAAGACTGCTCCAACAAGTCCTTTGCAGCGGGAGGAAATAATGGCAGAAGCCCCGAGCCCAGATTCTCTGAACTCTCCTGTCCCGTCACCATCTGCGGACGAACCAGTGCTTCCGACCACACGTGGGACAAGCAGGGGCACGCCGGATCCGAGCCGGATGGATGCAAAGGGAACTGTCGCGGAGCCGGCCCCTGAGGCGTTCTCAATGCCTGGCGAACGCGCTTCCACGACGGGCGGAGAGCGTTCAACCCAGCACATAGAGCTCTCTCGACTTGGTGTGATGGACGCTCAGACAACGGTGAAGCACAGAGTTCCCGTCCAGTCTGGCGTGACAGTCAGTCACTCGCCCGCTGTCAGGCCGAGTGCGGCAGCGTCACCTAGCGAGCCTGACGGTACATCACCATCGAAGGTCGCGACTGAGGCGCAGAGGAAAGGTGTCAATACTGCCGATGCTTCACTTAGCGCGCCCCCGCCCCAGACGCGCGGCTGGTACGGGTTCTTCGATCGGAATGGAGCTCTTAGCAAGGCAAGGGAGGAACTTCGGGGCCTGAGCGACGCAGAGCTGGACGAGGCCATTCATAGGATGTCGGAAACGTACGTTGCCGCGCCCATGAACGATGATCCATGGGGGGAGCGGAGTGTTGACCACCTGGGCTTCGCGGAAGATGCCAAAGCCTTCGCCCGCCTGGTTGCGTCAAAGGATGTGCAGCCGCCTCTTGCGATTGCAGTCTTCGGTCGCTGGGGCTCCGGCAAGTCCTTCTTCATGCGGCTGGTTCACGACCACGTTCGACGCCTGTCAGCGGGCGACAGCATCCCAGAAGCACCAGAGGCACCTTCAGACAGTTTTCACCGGAACATCGTGCAGGTTCGCTTCAATGCCTGGCACTACAGCGAGACGAATCTTTGGGCCAGCCTGGTCGATCATCTGTTCACGCAGCTCGGTGCCCACGTCAAGGACAGCACCAGCGACGGGAAGTCGAAGAACGCGATCCTGGACAACCTAAGCACAACCCGCATCCTCACCATTGAATCCGCTGAACGTCTTGCAGCCCAGCGGAAAACTCAGCAGGCTCTTTCCAACAAACTTGCTGAGACTGAGTCGGAGCGCAAGCGACTGGAAAATGCGGTCATCCGGCGGCCGAGCACATACCTCGACGTCATTCAGGCAGTGTTCGAATCGGACCCGGACCTCAAGAGCGAGATTGACACGGCCGCCCAGGCCGTAGGTATCGGCAACGTGGAAGCAGCTGCCGACAAACTCGCGGAGCAACTCCATGCGACCGACACGCTGATTGGTGAGGCGCGCATCGCTTTCGACAGCGTGGCTGTGAAGCTTGGTAGTAAGTTGAAGGCAGCGCTGGCATTCGCATGCATCCCCGCTGCATTGGTGCTGGCATGGGTGATCAGGCTTGAGCTAAAGGCGATCAACGTCCCAGAGGTATGGACGTTACTAACGCAGACCGTCACCAGCTTGGTTGTGCTTGGCGGTGCCTTGAAGGCAGTGAATCACGTCGCCACCCCAGTGATTACGAAGATGAAAGCTGTGAAGGCCGCGGTGGAGTCCAAGCTATCCGAGGCCATTGCTGCCTACGATCAGAAGCTCGTGAGCAATAAGGAGGAGCTCCGAAAGGCCGAGGCGCTTACTGCCGCAGCGAAACAAGACCTCGCAGCATCGGCCGCAGGCCTAGTGAGCGCAGTTGAAGACTTCTACGGCTCCACTGGGACCGGCCGGCTCCTGAAATTTCTACGGGCGCGAGCAACAGATGGCCACTATGCGCAGCACCTTGGTCTTGTGGCGTCCGTGCGTAGAGATTTTGAGGAACTGTCTTCTGGGATGCATAACCAAGGCGCTCGAGCCGCGTTGCCTCCCGAGGATCTGTCGGCCTTGCGCAAGCGGCTAACGAATCTGACGGCCCCGGACAGTCCACTCCTCGATGAGGATCGCGCCATCCTGAAGCAACTGGAGAGTGGGCTGGAGGATTTGGCTGCCGGAAACCAACGGCTGCAACTTCCATTCAGCAGGCTCGTGCTCTATATAGACGACCTGGACCGCTGCGCCCCCGCCAAAGTGATCGAGGTACTGCAGGCGGTGCACATGCTCCTAGCGTTCCCGCTTTTCGCGGTCTTCGTAGCAGTCGACGTTCGATGGCTGTCACGTGCGCTTGTCGATCAGTACGGCGAGATGCTTGCACCGTCCGACGGCGCAGAGGACAAGAGCCGGGCAGCGACCTACGACTACCTGGAGAAGATTTTCCAGTTGCCATACTGGATTGGACAGGTGAGCGAGTCTTCGGGGTCAACGCTGCTAACGGCGCTCCTCCCAGTCGATGAAGATGATGCGCAAGGGAGCGCGCAGACTCCGCCCCCTGTGGAGGACGCCTCGCCCACCTCTGATAGCTCCGCAGCAAGCACTCCAGCGAGCGTCCGCTCGCTTCGATTCAAGCCACTTCATCGCGAGCTTGTGCTGCGAATGCTCCCCTACTTCGCCCGGTCTCCGCGAAAGCTGCTTTGGTTCGTAAACGCCGCCCAGGTCCTCAAAGCTACGTCCGTGTCGATTAGTGAAGCCCATGATGCACAGAATGACTTCGCGATCATTACGCAGTTGGCCCTGGCAAGCATTTCATCGGTGGACTTTCGCAGGTGGACTGGGGAGCTGCAAAGGAGCGGCACGCAATCGTCCCTTCTCGCGCTCCTTGAAAAGCGCCCGAAGTGGCAAAACGAAGACCCCGATTTTTGGAAGGCGGCAGCGGCGGCGGCGAAGTTCGCTGACGAAACCGGATTCGGCCTCGTCGACTCAGAGATGCTGCTGTTCTACGCTCAACGAGCTGGGCGCTTTTGCTTCAATCCGCCGTGACCTCTAGCAGCCATTCCCGCAGCAGGACGGGTGCCTCACGCCCTCGGGTCATGCCCGCAATGTCGGACCGTAATGAAGAGGCTGCTGTATCTGCCGTCTCGTCGCATCCGTCGGCCAACTCATATTGAACGGTCAGCGGCTGGCGGCCAGGATGGCGCCAACTAAACGAGTCGCTGGCGAGGCCTTAGCTTGAGACGTTCATGAGCGTTCAGCGTGTGATGGGCTGAACCGGGCGCCCGGAGTTCCGGAACGGAAGTTCTGGAGTTAAGAACATAGATTCAAGGAGGACTGGTAGCCATGAGCCGATTTCAGGGCGCTGCCAACATCGAGGATGATGACTTCAAGCGTGCCTTTGTCGACGATGTTCTCGTCATTGACTGCCGTGAGATCCGCCTCGTTCAACTGGGCGCGAAGTCTCCGATTGAGTACGCGGGTTCTGGGTCGATTGAGGTCGGGGCAAAGAAGGGCGTCATCGTCCGTCTAGTTTTGCCCCGATCGGCGACGGACCCATACGACCCCATCAAGTTCCTTAAGAGCCTAAATGGCCATAAGCCCGGGGTCATCGTGCCGGACGACCACTACTACCGCCTAACAGCGAAGGATGTTGCCGGTGAGGACTGGGTCTGCGAGTCAGGCGTGCTGGACCGCGGCGATCGGGAAGATACGGTGGTGCTGTGCTACACCGCTCCGCGCATCGTGTGCACCGCGGCATCCGACGCGCCGAAGGACTACGCCTACATGGTGTTTCTGGACGATCTTGGATTCCCCAAGAACACCGTTAGGACGACCACGGTGGAGAAGGGTGGAGAGCGGTGGAGCACGCAGACAAAGCAGGACCTTTCCGCTGGTGACTCAGCGGGATTCGATCTGACATTTGAAGGGGTGAACGCGCGTCCCGAGAGGCCATATTCCGAGTTTGTCGCCGTAGCCCAAGTCGATACGGAGACTCCCGCCGGGTTCGAAGACCGGCTGCTCGAGGCAATCCGGTTCTGCACCGCGACCATGGCGACGCCAACGATGAGCCAGGTCAGTAGAGGCGGCACAAGGTTCATCGAGCTCACGCAGGCCCGCGATCTGAACAAGGGCCTTGCCGAACCGCCCGTGACGCGACGCGGTCACGAGCTCGACTTCTTCCGGTTGTTCGGTTGCTACTACCTGTACGCCTGCGCGCACGCTGGGGGCAAGAGCTATTCGCCACTGTCCGCGGCGGTTGGCGGCCTATTCGCACTGAAGGGGGTCTGGATTGAGACAGTAGTCCTCCTCCTGTCCGTAGCGGTAGAGCGGGTGCTGAACGACGAAACGTTTAGTCAGTTCGGCAAGCCTGGGCCCGACGTTAAGGTGGAGGTGGACAAGATTCTCAATGCGGTCGGTGAGCTGGAACTCAGTCAGTCAATGCTGAATCGAGTCAACGGGTCATTGAACGGATTCAGGAAGAACAGCACGGCAGACCAATTGCATGCGTTGATAGTGGCTGGCGTGCTGGAGGAAGACGACCGGCGCATCTGGAAGAAGAGCCGAAACTCTACGGCGCACGGCTCTTTTGAAATTGAGCCGGCTGAGCTACAAAGGGTCATTGACTCGGCGTTCCGTCTGATGACGCTGATCTACAAATTGGTGTTCTTGCGCATCGGCTACGCTGGAAACTACACGAACTTTGCTGTCAGAGGCTGGCCAGCCTATTTCTTCGATCTAGCTCGCTACCAAGAAGCGCTTGCCGGCGGTACTGAGGCTGCTGGAGCCAAGAATGAAAATTGAGTCCATTGAGCTGAGCAAAGAGGTCTACGAAGGGCTCGGTGTCGGCTATTCGAGCCTTCTTCAGCCAGGGAAGCCGCTGAAGATGCGCAACCTCGGGCAGTGCGTCGTGATCGCCGGGAAGAACGGCGCTGGCAAGACCCGTCTGCTGGATCTGATTGCAAAGGTGACCAACCGATATGTGGCGCCGGAACAGCGCCTTCAGGCCGAGTACAACATCGCTCAGCATCGCGAAGCCCAGCGCGTCCATGGTCTCACTTTGGAGCGGCTTCACGGAGAAGGCCCGCGAAACGGCGATCCGCCTGGTCTTGAAGCGCAAGCGCAAAGGGAGATTGCTGCTGCCGAGCGCGCGGTTGAAGACCAGCTGAACACCTTGGCGTTATCCGACGCGTTCACCGTCAGCGGCCTTGGACAGCCAAAGATCGTTCCATTTGTGCCGCGTTTGACTGAGCTCACTGATCCCACTGCCGGGAACGAACAGGCAGCGATAAGGCTAGCGCGGACGTTCTCCGATGTCCTGCATGCGGATGGCGCAAATTCCGGAGCGCCCGCCTACGCTAGGCAGGTCATGCGCGCCGCCGTCAATGAGCGCGGTGGCCGCAACCCCACCGGCAGCCAAGAGAAGCGGCAAGCAGAAGAGGAATTGCACGCAATCCTTGCGAGCTTCCTTGGAGAAGAGGTGCGGTTCGAGCTGACCGAGGATCTAAACCTTCAATTGGAAGGGCTCACTGACCGATATGACGCGCTGCTATCTGAAGGTCAAAAAGTTCTCTTTCAGCTCGCATGCATGCTGCATGCACGTCATGCTTCCTTAAAGGGCTGCATCCTGCTCCTGGACGAGCCCGAGAACCATCTTCATCCGTCTGCGCTTAACGATGTTGTGGATCGCCTGCTGGGGCTACTTCCAGAGGGACAGATCTGGGTAGCAACGCACTCCGTGCCGCTGATCGCGCATTTGGTGGCCAAGGACCCGGACTGTCTTTGGTTTGCTGAAAATGGAAAGTTCAAGCCGGCTGGTCGTTCGCCGGAGTCTGTCCTAGACAGCCTTCTAGGCGGCCCAGACGGGGCGCGCCGAGTCAACGAACTGACGCTCTTGCCGTCTAGGTTCGCTTCGACGGTTTTCCTCCGCCAGTGTCTTTTGCCACCAGGCGTCATTGGATACACGGAGCGAGACCCGCAGCTAACGCAGATCCATCAAGTTCTTAGCGGGCTTAGAGAAGACGGGGCGCCGCTCTGCGTTATTGACTTCGGTTCAGGGAGGGGGCGCCTTCTTGCAGAGCTCGCTCGCGCCCAAGATGGCCGAAGCCTAGTGAGTGTCATCGACTACGTTGCGTACGAGCCTCACCCTGCTGTGGCTGATGAGTGCCAGCGGTTGTGCATGTCGCTGTACGGCCAGGTAGACGGCATGTCTCGATCGTTCTCTGATCTACCTAGCTTGCTTGCAGCGCGAGGAGGAAAGTTCGCTGACGTAGTCGTCGTATGCAATGTTCTGCATGAGGTCGCGCCGGAAAACTGGAAGCTTGAGTTCGGAGGCGACTCTGCGCTTGCGCATACCTTAAAGGAAGACGGCTACGTCCTCTTCGTTGAGGACTACGCCTTGCCTGTTGGCGAGCGCGCGCACGAGTACGGATTTCTCCTTTTGGATGAAGAGCAGCTTGTCGCTCTGTTCGGAATCACCGAGCAAGACATTGCTGAGCAGCGGTTCACTCGCAGCAATCACTCCTCGCCTCGCTACAAGGGGAGGCTCATTGCTCACCTGGTGTCTGCGCGCTGTCTCAAGCGGCTTTCGCCCGAAACAACCGTTCGGGCTGTTCGGGCGCTCCAGGAGCAATCCCTCAGCAGGCTTGGCGCTCTCTTAGCAAGTAGCAACTGCGCCATGTCTGGAAGCGAGTACGGTCGGGAGAGCGCACTGGTGACGCAGTTGGCCGCGAACTCGACGCTTTGGCTGCGAGACCGTGCTCCGAACGCAAGCGCCGTGCCAAGTCATGTTGATCCGCTGAGATGAGGATCATCGCCGCCGCTGCCCGTTTKCCCACGCACAAGCTGCCAGCGAACAGTGCGCGTCTGGCAGCCGCGCCCGGTCTGACAGTGACAGCAGGATCGCCTTGGAGTGCATGACGCTCACACACCTACTCGTCTTCGGGCGCGGCGGCTGGTGGGCCTTCTTCCAGAGCCGTTTGAACCGCCGCCTTGATGAAGCTGGAATACAGAATCGTTCCACTCGTAGCGATCTTCAGTTCTTCGACTGCCTCATGCAGCAGCGCCGCGTGGTCGGTCAGCGTCTGTTTGCTTGGACCGCGTGACGCGCCCTTAATGAGCCAGTTCTTGTTATTGCCAAAGAACTTGTAGTGGAGCAACTCGCCAAGCATGCCGTGGATTTTCGCAAGCCGTGGCGTCACCGGTGTGTATGTGCCTGAAAGCGCCACTTTGCCGGAGCCTTCTTCAATGACGCGAATCCCCTGGGCCTTATCTGCGTCCGGGTTGAGTCGCTGCAGCTGATGCATCAGCTTGGTTGCCACGTACACCGGCGTGCCTGGGGACTCTTGTTTCAGCGAACGAAGCGCAGCGTCTATGTACTCCTGCAGTCTCGCCTCGATGCCGAATCGCAGCTCAAGGGCCGCATAGAAAAACGGGGCGACCTCTCCCTCATCCTGGAACGCCTTGAGATGCGCTTCCGCTCGGGCAAGGAACGAGCGCGAAGCGGTTGAATATCTATGAAAAGGTGGTTCCACTGCGGAGCGGCTGTCGGCTTGAGGCTGATTGCCGCCGACAGCGTACATCGATCGGGATCGATGCGAAGGACGACTTACGCTGCCAGGCAGCTGTCGACCACTTGGCGTAGGTATCACTCGGATGCCAGTGCGGCAACCGCCGTGCGAGGCTGCCGCACCGCCTTCTTGACAGCGGTGCTCTTCTTTACCGCGGCCCGGCCGCCAGCCGCAGGTTGGCGCTTGGTCTTCGTCGCTGGCTTGTTTACACGGGCGGCGGTTGGCGTCTGCCTTCCACAGGAAGTAGACCCGGTTCTCATGGATATGTTCCAACTACAGTCCAGCCGTGAACCCTCGCTTTGAGCTCTACCAGATCCACAGGCACATCGCGCACCTGCCATCGTTTAAGGGCGCCCAGCAGTGAACTACATCGACCTCGATCGGCATTTCGCGCCACTCAAGAAGGGCGAGGAGCCGGCGCTGGACTACACCCCGCATTGGGGACGTCGTGTCGGTGGCTGGCTGAATTGGGAACAGCTTCTCCAGCAGCGGCGTGTGGCGCTGCTGGCCGAGGCCCTCAGCGGCAAGACCTGGGAACTGGAGCACCAGGTCAAAGTGCTCCGCGAACAGCAAAAGCCCGCCTTCTTCGTGCGCATCGAAGACCTGGCCGATGGCGGCTTCGAGACGGCGCTCGACGCGGCCGACGTGGCCGCTTTCCACGAGTGGAAAGAGAGCTCCGTCAAGGAAGCCTGGTTCTTCCTCGACTCGGTCGACGAAGCGCGCCTGAATCACAAGAGCTTTCCCAAAGCCCTGCGTGCCTTCAAGAACGAGTTGGGCCAGGCGAACTTGAACCGGTCCTTTGTCTTCATCAGTTGCCGCGTTAGCGACTGGAAGGGCGTCGCCGACGTTCAGGCCATCCAGAACGCCCTGCCCTTCGAAGAGCAGAGTCCTGCCGACAGCTCCATGGTCGATGCGGATGATGAACTGCTGGCACCGATCTTCCAGGCCAACCCGGGGAATTCAATCACCGCAAAGAGCAAGAAGGAACCTGCCAAACCGAGCGACCTTTTGGTCGTCCAGCTCATCCCACTCTCGCCACAGCAGAAGATCCTGATGGCCGAGGCAGCCGGCACGGATGGCCCAGCCTTCATTGACGCAGTCCGCCAATCCGGCCTGGACTCGCTGTYGGAGAGGCCGGGAGACCTACTGGAGCTGCTCGAGTACTGGGGCGAGCATGGCCACTTCGCGCCCCTCAGGGAGATGATGAATAGCTCGGTCGATCGCAAGCTGCGCGAGCTGAATCCGGATCGTGGTGGCGCGGGCCTACTCAGCCTGACAAAGGCGCGCGAAGGCGCACAGCGGCTCGCCGGCGCTTTGACACTTGTCCAGACCTTCTCGATCAAGGGGCCTCAGCAAGAGCCAGACCCCACCCTTGCCAAGGGCGCGCTGGATGCGTCTGTGATCCTGGACGACTGGTCCGCCGGCGATTTGGGCGCGCTGCTGCGAACTGGGCTGTTCGCGCCCAGTACGTACGGGCGCATCAAGTTCCACCACCGGGGCACCCAGGAGTACCTCACGGCGCGCTGGCTGAACTCGTTGACAGCGGCGAACCTGCCCTACACCGAGCTACGCCAGCTCCTGTTCGCGGACCGGTACGGCGTGGCGACGGCCGTTCCGACACTGCTGCCCGTCTCTGCATGGTTGGCGCAATGGAACGACCGCGTCAGGGATGACCTGGCCACCCGCGAGCCTGTCGCGCTCATCGCGCATGGAGACGCGAAGTCGCTGCCCTTGCAGACCAAGGAGAAGTTGCTCGGCACCTACGCGACGCTTGATGCCAAAGGCGAGCTGGACGCGGACCAGGTGAGCTATCGAGCCGCCTGGATGTTCTCCGAGCCTGCCCTAGGTCCGGTCATCCAAAAGGCCTGGCGCGCGAACCAGCGCCCCAGCTTTCGGTATCAACTGCTCAACTTCATCTTGGAGGGCCGGATCGCATCGTGCATGGACATCGCACGGGAAGCGTCGACGGCACGGACCGGTGGCAACCACATGCGCCTCACGGCGACCCAAGCACTCGCTGCCTGCAACGACGCCAAAGGGTTGAAGGCGGTTGCAAATCAGCTGCGCACAGCTCCAGACCTCTACGGCGTGAGCGCTGCGCCTGGTGTGATCGACGTTTTGTACCCGCGCTACCTGTCCACAAGAGATGTCGTTCAACTCATCGATCGCCTGAAATCTGACGACAAGTACGCCTTCGAAAACTTTGGAAGACACCTGGCGGACCTGCATGCGCTTGCGCCTGATCGCGCAGCCAAGGCTGAGCTTGTGGCTGGCATCGCCGAGATCGTCACGCGAGGTGGCCTGGTCGACGAGCACGACGACAAGCCTCCAACCCGACGCACCGATCTTGATGAAGGCCTTGCGAGTCTCATCCTGGCGGAGCTCCGGTCGAGCGGATCGGCGTCATCCGATTTGATCTCGATCATGATGGTTTACGAGCGCGCCGGCCATCTCATCAATGGAGAAGATGACAACGCGGCGGTCGCGGCAGCCGTCCGACAGAGCGTCGTGCTCAATCGTGCGCTCATGTGGGCAGACGAGAAGGCCCGCCGGCAAGCGGACGGCTCGGCAACTCCGCCCCTTCGCTACTTCTCGATCGGCCCGCATCTGGGGCGTTCGTTGTGGAGCATCGAGCTCGACGACGTCGAATGGCTGAAGCGTGATGCCGTGTCCATGTCGGAAGAGTCCCAGCGTCGTCTCGCGTTTCACGCGCTCTGGTGGGTCTATCAATACGCAGGCGAGTTCGATGCACACCGCGGCGAAGTGGAATCTCTTGCCGCTCACGAGGCGGTTCTCCAGGCCGATCTCCAGACGTTCGTGGTTCGGCCTCCAGATGAGCTCAGAACCGAATCGGCCGCACGCCTGGAAGCGCGCAAGAAGACCGAGGCGGACAAGCAAGCATGGCGGAACTTGAGCCAGGAGCTGTCGAGTCAGCCCACGCTGCTCAGCAGCCCAGAGAACTTGGCGACATGGCAGGCAGGTCTTCACCGACTCTGGAACGTCACCCACTGGATCCATCTGAAATCGCGAAAAGACGGCTTCGCCGGAATGCACTCCTGGAAGGCAGTTGCTCAAGTCTTCGGGCCCGAGGTCTTGAAGCACTACCTACTCGGCATGTCGGCTGCCTGGCGCCGCATCACGCCCGAGCGGCCGTCAATAACCGCCTCGAACACCTACTCCACAAAGGCCGTCAACACACTTGCTGTCAATGCCCTCCAGTTGGAGGGCTTGGCGAACAGCAATTGGCCGGCCACCTTGACCCCTGCGGAGATCGAGGTGGCCGCAAAGCACCTCTTGATGAGCTCCAATGTCCGGCTGCCCCAGTTCTCGCAGTTGGGCGACCTTCGACCTGACCTGCTCAAGCCGATCGTCGTCGATGCGCTTCGCGCGGAGCTTCGGTCCGGCGGGCACTTCCAGGATCTCCTCTCGCATGCCAGCCATGGCGACAGTCCATTCCTCCTCGAATCCGCTGCAGAAGAGGTCCTGCGCCAACTGCAGAAAAAGGAGCCTGACAACAAGGACACGCTGGGCCAATGCGTCACCATCTTGAAGCGCGCTGCTTCCGGCCTGCCCTCCAAGACGCTGCTGCGTCTTGCACAGAAGCGGGTCGAGACCCACCTGCTAGCCAAGGACCAAGACCGCGTCTTCACATACCTTTCGTTGCTGTCCGTCTTGGATGGCGAAGCCCTCGCAAAGAAGGTCCTGCGCGAGTTGGCGCAATGCAGCGGCGAAGGCGATGCCGAACATACCGAGAGGGTTAGGACGTGGCTCGGGTCTGCGTTTGACTACAGGTCGTCATCGGGGTTCGCGCATGCCGCCCTCCGAACCATGTCCGTCGCTTCGCTTGTTGACTTCGTTCGACTGGCCTATCGCCACATCCATCCCAGCACCGATCAAGTCAGGAACTCGACCTCCGGACGGGATCGTGCCGAGGGTGCCAGGAGCACCTTGCTCGATACGCTAATCAAGCGCCCAGGCCCGCAGGCCCACGCCGCAATGCTGCAACTCGCCAGCGAGCCCGACTTCGCCGTGTCCTCCATGAGGTTCAAGGAGCTTGCGCACCACAAGGCGCAGATGGACTCGGACCTCACGCCGTGGACCGCAGACGAGGTCCGCAGCTTCGGTACCCGCTTCTCGGCGCCAGTGAAGAACGGGGCTCAGTTCATGGGCGTCGTTCGGGGCATTCTCGAAGAGATCGCGGACGAACTCCGGACAAAGGACGCCTCAACCCGGTTACTGCTAGCGATGGCCGACAACGAGAAGCGAGTTCAGGAATGGTTGGCCGAGCGCATCGAGGAGAAGAGCCGCGGCCGCTACGGCATGCACCGCGAAGTGGAGGTCGCCAATCGCAACGAGCCCGATCTAGCGCTGACCTCGCATGCGGCATCCGTCGAGGTCGCGATGGAAGTCAAGAACGCGAATATGGGCTGGACCTTCAAGGAGTTGGTAGACGCCCTGATCGACCAGCTGTCGGAGAAATACCTGCTGCCGGAAAAGCGCCGCCACGGCTTCCTCGTAATTAGCCTTCACAAGCGCCGGACGTGGCGGGTTGCCGGGAAGACCTTGTCCTTCGAACAAGTGATCGAGCGCATGAACGCCCGCGCTCGCACCATCACGTCCAACCGGACAGGTGACATCGAAGTGGCCGTGATCGGGTTGAACGCAGCCGCCAAGTAGCAGCAGGCAGGCCTTCGACCACGCTACCTGGCGAAAGCGCGGTTCAGCATGAAGGCATTGCAGGCTCCACCGTTTGCCAACTTCTCGCGTACGAGGCCGGCCGCCCAGGTCATGTAGTCGCCTGCTATACAGGAACTCCGTCGACAACCTCATCCTCAACGCACCACCCTTGCGCGAGCAAAAAGTTCCGCACCCGGGAGGGGGTGGAGGAATACGCAGCAAGTGCAAGGCCTTCTTTGGCTCGACTAGCCGTCACATAGAACAGCCGCCGTGTGTTCTCGACTGTCTTGTCGCCAGCCGCTTTGCCACCAAACAAATCCTCGTATTTGAACGAGAAGCCTCTCGCCTCCGCATCATCCATGATGACCATCACGCGATCGAACTGAAGTCCCTTCACGCCTTGGTGAGTGTCGAACGGGGCATTTCCCGAGAGATATTCCGCCATAGGCTCGATTTGGGAAAACGGTGCCTTAAGAAACTCCTGAATGGCCAGATCTCGCTCTGCTGGGGGGTCCAGCTCCTCATCAGCGCCAGAAGTCTGCGCAGCTGTGGCGCCCGACGCTTGAGAAGAATGGAGTTTCAACGCATCAGGTATCTCAAACAGATTGCGGCTGGCGATGCACTGGAGCACTTGCTGCAAAGAGGGATCGGCTCCTCCCTTCCAGAGCTCCATAAGCGCGTCGACAGCGGCCCCAACCTCGCTCAGCTGTGCCTTGGCATCTACTGAGGCCCGCAGCGCTGCCTGTGACAGCAACGGAGAGTTCGCTTTGACGATGCGTGCTGTAGCAAACCTGTCCCCGGCGCGCTTAGCCTTTAGGAGCGACAGGACCAGGTCGGAGAAGAACTTCAAGACCGCTAGCGATCCGTCAAGGAGGCTCGTCCGCCAGTTCTCGTAGTCGTACAGAGGTGAAAAGGCATCGAGGAAGCCTAGTCTGGACGCAGCCATCCTGTGCTCCAGCGTTAAGGTTTTGACGAGCTTGGGCTCCTTCCAATGCTCGTCCCCTGTCACCTTAGCCATGTATCGAGCAATGGCCCGCTCTGCTTCAGGCTTGTCAACCAAGTCGCTGGGCAAGATGAAGAATCGAAGCAGCCCTTCCTTTGTACCGGTAGGAGGCAGCTGCACCTGCTTGTCTGTGGCACTTCGAACCTTGTTGATGAGGTTGATCACGCGCCTGGGGCAACGGTAGTTGAGCTTCTTGGTAGGAGTTGCCCAGTGATCCGGAAGGCTCTGGCCCAGTCCTTCTTTCCCATCGTTGTAGATGCGCTGCATCATGTCACCAAGCAACCCAAGTAAGAACTTGCCCTTCAGCTTCGCTTCGACTTCAAAGAAAGCATCGACCAGATGCTTGTTCGTATCTTGACTCTCGTCAATCAAAAGGATGGGATGCCGCCCAACCAAGATGCTCTGCATCGCCGGCTTGGTGCTAAGGAAGTGCGCCGCCAGCTGCAACACCTCGGCATGGTTCAAGGAGTCTCTGCCTCGATTGGTGCCCGTCGGGCTGTAGGTGAAGCTCTTGATATCCGGCAGGCTTGCCAAGCGCCTTGTCTTGGACTCAATCTTGCTGAGTCGTGTTGAAGAGGCTTTAGTGCCCTTGCGGCCCTTGGCTTCTTCCGCCTTCAACGTCTGGATGTCAGCAGCGAGGTCGACCTTGAGCCACTCACGAATATCGTGATTGAAGCCCTCCACCAGCGACCAAGCGAAGCTGTGGATGGTCCGTACGTCGATCAACGGGTCGAATCTCAATCGACTCTTGATCTCGTCACTCGCAGCATTGGTGAACGTGATCACCGCAACCTTCTGCCCTTTGACGCGGAGTCTGTCGCTCATCGTCGCCTGTACATGCTCAAGCGCGGTCACAAGCGACCTGGTCTTGCCGGAGCCCGCTCCCGCGAACAGAAAGAAGCTCTTCGGGGCATCCAGGTTCAAGCATGCAGCAATCTCGACGTCGACGTTCGCGTCGATGTCGTCATCGGCCATCACGTCCGTCGACGAACTCATGGTGTTGCCCCGACTGGAACAGACTCCGCTGGCGCGATGGTGGCCTTCCCAAGAATGCCGTTTTCCTTGCGCCTGAGTTGATCCGCAAGCCAGGTCAGCCCTTGGTCGATGTACGCCGGCACCACCATCGTGTCGATCTCGGTGCTGTATAGCAACTCCATCGCAAACTCTGCTTTGCCGCCTTTTGCAAGGTCGGCGGACAGCCTTGCGGCAAGGTCGGCTTGGTCGCTTGCTGAATCCAAGGATTCACGAATGCGCCCGAGCAGCGCAGTTCCGTTCATCGACTTGAACATCTTCATGTTCTCGTAAACAAGCGCATCCTCGAACGTGTTTGCCAAAGCCTCACTCGGCTTTCCGACGACGAATTCCGCTTGGATGGGCTGCTGATAAGCCACTCGGACCGCGAAGCCCGTCTTATCGACCAGAGCCAATGTCTCCGGCTTCATATCCAGCAGCGTGTCCAATGCCTGCTCACCTGGCACCCAGGATTTCAATGTCTCGTTTCTGGCCTTCAGCGAGGCGCCGCGCGCGGGCGGAACTGATTTCCCGGCTGCATCCTTAGCATCGATGTCTGTGATGATGAGCGTGTTCAGCCCAAGGTTGTCGATCAAGGTCCGAAGCCGGTGCGCGTGGCTTCCGCCGATCTCAAGCCAGGTCACATACCGCCTCTTCAGGAAATCGTACTCAGGTCGCGCGCGAACAAAATGAGGCACCAAGATTCGTTCAGCCGGCCCTTCGACCAGCACCGCACCGTCCGCGAAAAACAGGTCGCAGTGCGTCGCTTTGAGGTACCTCTTCGCAAAGCGGGCCGTCTCGTCGCCGGTTCCGAAGGTTTCCGATAGATTGACCACGCATGTGACCGGAACTGCTCCGTCAATGGCTTTGACGGGAAGTCGCCTGAAATACCTCAACGAAGAGAACTCGGCCTCATGCGCAATATGGCTGGAGTGCGTGCTAACCACGAGCTGCGTGCGAAGGTCGGTCGACGCATGGAGTTTGTCGTGCTTGCGAAGAACGTTGTAGGCCTGGGTGATGAACACCTGCTGGACCTGGGCGTGAAGATGGGCTTCCGGCTCTTCTACGAGCACCAGATGAAGTGGCGGTAGAAGCGCCTCGTCGGGGTCTACATTCTTCGAGGCCTTCCCTACCTTCATCCACTTGTCACGAAAGCTCATCAGCGCGAAAACGATCGACACCAGGTTCTGATAGCCGAGGCCATTGGAATCTTCTGGAAGGCGATGCTCGAAGCCACCGGGCGCGCTCGCATGCGTTGGCACCGAATACTGCACCGCTGACGCATGGTTCAACCCATCTATCGGCTTGATGTTCGTTGTCACGGTCAGCTTCGGGTCCGTCACGCCCGGATAGCCAATGGCTTCGAGTTCGTCCAATGCGGAGGAGAAGCACTTCTCTAGGCGCTTGCCAAATGCTGCCTGTGCTTGGTGCAATGCCTGAAGCGCTTCGAGGTCCTTCGGCTCTGGTTGGTCGAACGGATCCAGATGCTGCGTGTAGTAGCTTCTCAACTGCGTTGACAGCTTTTTCCCGCCCTTTGGATTAGCGTCTTCGTTCGAGTCATCCGCGCGCCCCGAACTGATGCCGAACCCGAATCCACGTTGTGCGCTGATTTCGTCAATTCGGATGATTCGCTTGAGTGGGTCGCCTTCGATCGGCTCGCTCCCAGCCGGCAACGCCTGTGGCGAAGCAATGCCGCTCACCGGAAGCTCAAGCTTGCTGGGGTCAAGAAGATATGCCTTGACTTCAAAAAGGGCTCGCAGCTTCACCGAGAGAAAATCCATCATGGACCTAGGCCAGAGAGCGAAGGGCTCTTCCGACTCTGACTCAGGCCCTCCACCTCCTGCAGCCACAGCCGCAGCGAGCACGTCCACTGCAGCCTTTCTGGCTGTCAGGTACTCGTAGCGAAGCGCTTCCATGTCCCGCGGCCCAAAACGTAGCCTCACGCCGATGAGTCCACCGGCCCAATCAAGGGTCGGCAGAATCTTCTGGACATAGTGAAGCTCAGCCATCGGCACACTTAGCCAAAGGTCTAGGTGAGGAAGAACAGCGTCCCAATCCAGCGCTGGTTCGGGCTGGCCAGGAAGCAAGGCTTCCCACACCGCACCGAACGCGTCAACGCTCGCCCAGTTCGATAGAGTGAAGTCGTTGATTGAGAACTCAGTCCTATCTACAAGGAAGCGTCTAAGCGCGACCATGGCAGAGGTCTTGCCGCTATTGTTGGCCCCGACAAAGACCGTTGTGGTCTCCGCGAAGTCAACACGGACGCTCTGCAGCTTGCGGAAGTTTCCGACTTCAACATGCTCGATGTGCATATCCCTCCCTGGGATCTGTTCTTGCGCAACTCTTCCGCCGTTTGGCCCTCACGACATTCTGCGGACGCCTTTTCTCTGGCGCCCCATTCTCTATGTCGGATGGGGCATTGCAAAGGGTGCTTCGCAAGGGTTGGCGGCTACCGCGCGTCCATCAAAGTGATGAGCTAGAGCCGCAGCATGCCTTGCTGACCCGAGGGAAGTACCCGTGCACCCGTATGATTAGGTACGCTTCCCATGGAGACTTCGATGAGTGATATAGCCCTTCAGGCCGGTGACGTCGTGGTACTCAAAAGTGGTGGCCCGAAGATGACCATTGTGGAGATCGGTGACTTCGGTCCTTTGGGCCCTAACCCTGGAGTCAAGTGCGAATGGTTTGACGAAAAGAAGAATCACCAAGAGAAGGTGTTTGCCCCCACGAGTCTCGATAAGTACTAGTGGCAGACTGAGACTGCCGCTGCTGTCGCGGCAGGCAGGTTCGCAGTGCTAGACCTCCACGCGACGTGCTTGCGCGGACGCTCTACTTGCTCATGTAGGTAGGACTACCTCCGAGGCGCTCGAGTTCGGCGACGCCCGGATTGCCGAGCCAAGTCATGAAGTCGGCCGCAGAAAGCGAGCCGCCATGCACGCGCAGTAGGCCTTCCATGAACACACTGTGCTCGATCAGCGTGATGTCCTTCGACGCCGCCGCCTTCTTCTTCGAGGTCTCGTCAAACGCCGGCTTGCCCAAGGTCACCCGCCGCATCGCCGAGTCAAAGTCCGCCGCTTTCTGCATGACCGCCCAGGCCTCTTCCTTCTTGATGAGAGGTGGTAATTTGGTGCAGGTCTTGCACTCCAGCAAGACTTGCTGCGCACCCAGCACGATGAGCAAGTCCGGCACGTTGGGGCGCGTGCCGTCGTCCAGTATCGTCACTGCCCAGGCGGCCTCGACCTTTAGGATCGCAGCAATTGCCTCTTCGTACTCGGTGCCGAGAGAGTCATCGCAGGCCTTAACCAGATGCTCGATGCCCAGTTCCTGCCCGGTCTTCCGATGTGCGGAAGCCAGCCTACTTGGCCCCAAGCCTACGGTACTGGAAACCGCTTCGATCAATGCCAGCGCACGCGGTTCGCTTCGCAGCAACTGCACGAGCTTGTCCTTCGCGGTTGCCAGTATGTCGTGCAGGGTCGCGATCCCCTGAGCGACAAGGCCCATTGCGCGCTGCCGGCCAAAGCCTGGAACGCTATGCCGCTCGGCTACCCGCAGGACGTCCAGCGCTTCGGGTGGCGCTCCCCAGCGGACCCGGCGGGCGAGCATGGCGATTTGGTTGCTCACTGTTTGTGGGCAACCGAGTTCGGGTGTCGTCGAGAGCTTATGGAGGCCTTCGAGCACCCAAGCGACGTCCAGCGCGAGGCGATGGATAGTGCCTCCCTGTATGCGCGCGATGTATGCGATCTTGCGATCTGCGAGCCCGTCGGCATAGAGCGCAATCGCATGGGCACACTGCGCCAACTTAACGTCGTTGCGGTCGAGCACGACGGGGAGCAGCTTTGTTCCCCAAAAGGTCACTGATTCAAAGGAGGTCTGTGAGGGGAAAGGAAAGAAGCGAGACGGCCGCTCGGCCCTGAATTCGTCGCTGGCGCAGGCCGCGTAGATCAGTCCCGGAATCCACTCATCGAAACTGGCTGCCAGCTTAGGCCCGACTGTACGCAGCATGGCGGCGAGTTGGACGGCGGTGGCCGGAAGCAGTCCGGACATCGCTGCAGCGTTGCCCAACGGCGTGACGAGTAGGGTGTCGGCCTCATCACGAATCAACGCGTTCGCGGCCAACCATTCCACGGCGGTGCGGCTTTCGGCTGCCAGGGTGGCCAGCTTCGCTGGGTTCCGGTTCAGCGTTTGATACCAGTACAGCGTGTTCTCGAAGAACGTCATCACTTCGGCGAAGCTGCTAGCCAGCCCCGAGGCAACCAGTGTCAGGATCGTCTTGCGGATGCTCAGGTTCACTAGCTGCGAGCTGAGGCGGTCGTTGTCGGGCTGCACGAGCATGTTGGCGTGCGCGAGCTCGACATTGTTCTGTGGCAACAGCACGGCAAACCCTTCAGGGTGCATACCGAGCCTGCCTGCCCGCCCGGACATGTTGCGGTAGTCAGACCTGACGATGTGGCTACCGGCTCTATCGCCCCAGCGATAGGTCAGCTTGGAGAAGACAATGGTCCGAAATGGGAAGTTCACCCCGGCCGCGAGGGTCGAAGTGGCAAAGCACACCTCGAACTTGCCGTCGGTGAAGCCGCCTTCGATGACCTGACGCTCTTGTGGGGACAGGTCGGCAGTGTGAAATGCGACGCGGCGCTCCGCGTTCTCACGGAGCTGGTCCGACGACTCTGTCGGCTCTGAAAACAAGTCGAGCTGCTGTCCCAGGTCGATGCCGATGCCGACGCGGGGCCTGCTTTGCCCGAAGGCGGTCGCGAAATTTACGGCCTCGCGGCGGCTCTCCGTGAACACCAGGACGGGGCCGCGGTCGAGTCGCAATAGATGATCGACTACGGCGCCAATGTCGTTCGCCGCGGTAGCGCCGCCGCGTACCTCTTGTCCGCTGTCGTCGCCGAACTTCGTGCGATGAGCCCGGCCGCCGTACCAGATTTCTTGATAGAGCGGCACGTCCCGGTGCGAGCTACGTACCAGGTCGCATGCCATCCACCCGGCGAGGTCTTCGGGGTTCTCTACGGTCGCCGTCAGCGCCACAAACTGCTTGACGCCGCGTTGTCGTAGCGCCGAGCACAGCGCTTCGATGTCTGGTCCGCGGCCGGGCTCGCCGAGAATCTGAAGTTCGTCGGCGACGACCAGCGCGTTGTTCGGCCTCAGCTGACCGCTTAGGAATAGACCCAGCGCCTTCTCGTACGTCGCGACCATCACCTGAGCGTCTATGTCGCCTTCGGTTCGGTCCCCTGTGTTCAAGCCGACCGACCCGATAGGCTCGGCTGCGCCTTCGCCGAATCGGGCCACGAAGTCGAGGTACTTCTGATCGGCCAGCGCTTTGTGAGAGACGAGATAGATGGCGCGCACCCCGGCGCGTAGGGCGCAGAGCACGGCAATCTCACCCACCAGAGTCTTGCCGGACGATGTCGGGGCACTCACGACGAGGCTACGACCGTCTGCCGCTCCAGCGGCAAGCGCGAGCTGCTGAATGTCGGTCAACGACTCGATCCCCCAACGCTGCAGCCGTTGCCGCAACCCAGCATCGACTCCAGGTCCTTGTGCGTCGGATATACCCATTTCTTGCTCTCCTCCCCAGGATCGCCGTTGCGCTCAACGCGTGGCACGTTATCTACGACCCGCCGTTCGCGCCAGAGCGATCGCCCCATCTCCCGGGCAAGACCGTCGAAGGTGATCGATGGCGAAGAACCCCATGGGCTAAGGCGTTGCCTAGCGCTCCAAAAACTAGTCTGGGCATCTTTTGCCGCGAAAGCCTCCCGGACCATCGGCGCATCGTTCCTCCGCCAGCTGTCGCAGCCCGAGGCTAGAAGCAAGCGGCTTTCATGCATCGCGCTTCGTTTCGCGCGCGCACGCCATCCCCGTAACGGTCCATTCCGTAGTTCGCTCTGGGCTAGCGCCTTCAGGCCACGCGCAGCGTTGTCCTAGTTCCCAAGCTGCAAATCCCGCCACTCAAAAGTTCAGAGTTGGATGAGCAAAGTTCAGAACTGAATGGTTTTCGACACTTTGTGCGACTTGCTCACGCCGCACCGACGCGCGCCTTGACATCAACTGTCCACGTGTACTATCGTACCAGTACACATTGGCAGTCCACGATGGATCCCACCCACTTCGTCCACATCAACACCGGCTCGCCCGAGCCCATCTACCGCCAGCTCATCGAGCAGGTGAAGCGGCGCGTCGCGGCCGGGCAGCTGAAGGCGGGCGACGAGATCCCGTCGGTGCGCGAGCTGGCCCAGGCGCTGGCCGTGCACCCGATGACCATCTCCAAGGCCTATTCCCAGCTGGAGGCGGACGGCGTGCTGGAGCGCCGCCGCGGCCTGTCCATGGTGGTCGCGGCCCAGCACCAGAAGGCCCAGCCCACGGCCGACCGCGTCGAGCTGCTGCGCCCGACGCTTGAGAAAGCCGCCGCCGAAGCGCGGCAACTGGAACTGTCCAAGGCCCAGACCCTGCAGCTGTTCAAGACCATCCTCGACGAGACGCAAGCATGACCGCCTCCTCCGCCCACTTTCCCCATTCCAACACCGCCACCGCCGAACTCGCCGGCGTCAGCCTCGCCTATCCCAAGGGCGGCGCCGTGCTGAAGGCGCTGGACTGGGCGCTGCAGCCCGGCCAGGTCGTCGGCCTGCTGGGCCGCAACGGCTGTGGCAAGACGACGCTGCTGGAGACGCTGCTGGGCCTGCGGGAACCGCAGCAGGGGCGCGTGCAGCTGTTCGGCCAGGATGTGGCTCACCTGGACGACACAGCGCGCGCCCGCATCGGCTACGTGCCCCAGCAGAGCGACCTCTTCGATACCTTCACCGCCACCCAGCTGCTGGCCTATTTCAGGAGCTTCTACCCACGCTGGAACGAGGCCAAGGTGGAAGGCCTGCTGTCGCGCTGGGACATCGCCCGCGACAAGCCCATCCGCAAGCTCTCGGGCGGCCAGCAGCAGCGCCTGTCCATCATCCGCGCGCTGGCCCACGAGCCCGACCTGCTGGTGCTGGACGAGCCCGTTGCCAGCCTGGACCCCGTCGGCCGGCGCGACTTCCTGCGCGAGCTGGTCGACCAGGTGCTGGACCGCGGCACGACGGTGGTGTTCTCCACCCACATCCTGTCCGACCTGGAGCGTGTCGCCTTCAACCTCGCCTTCCTCAGCGACGGCCGCATCGCGCTGCAGGCGCCGCTGGACGAGCTGCTGGAGCAGGTGCGCGCCTTCACCGGCAGCGTCACCGAGCTGACCACCCTGTTCGCGCGGCTGGGGGCCCAGCCGCTCAAGCGCACGCCCCTGGAGGCCGGCCGCGAGCGCGTGCTGGCGCGGCTGCCCGCGGGCGTGCTCGCGCCGCAGGACGCGCAGGCGGTGAACCTGGAAGACCTGTTCGCGGAGCTGACCTGATGAACGCCACCACCTCCAGCCAGATGCTGCTGGCCTTCTGGCGTCAGCGTGACCTCGAGGCACCCTGGGGCCGGCGCCTGCTGATCGGCCTGACCCTCGCCGGCATCTGCACCAGCCTGTATTTCTCGCCACTGTGGTGGCAGGCGGTGCTGGGCACCAGCGCCGTGTTGATCCTTGCCACGCTGTGGATGACGGTGATGGGCAGCCTGCTGGAGCAGAACCATCCGCATGCCGCGCGCTTCGTGCCCGGCCATCGCCGCCAGCTGCGCGAGGCCGCGCTGGGCAGTTGGGCGCTGGTGACCGTGGTCTGTGCGGCCCTGCTGTGGCTGACCTTGCCGAAGACGCCCTCCTTCATGGCCATGTTGCTCTTCACGGCCGTCACCCTGGCCTTCGCCGCCTGGGCGGTGCGCAACTGGACGCTGTGGCTGGTGCTGAGCCTTGGGCCGGTGCTGTTCTTCGGCGCCGGGCTGAACAGGCGCCTCGCACCGCTGTGGTCGGCCCTGGGCGAGCTGTGGAACGCGCAGCCCGCATCGGTGCTGGCCTTGAGCCTGCTCATCCTGGGCTGGTCCATCGCGCGCTTGTTCGGCGCCGGCGACGCGGCTCACCGCGAGGCCTACGCGGCCCGCGCTCGCATGCGCCGCGCCGGCCTGGACGGCATGAACAACAAGCGTGGCGCCGAGGACGTGCTGGGTCGGCCGGGCGCATGGATCAGCCGCCCCTTCGATCTCGTGGCGGCAGCCTGGCTGCGCCATGTGCTGGCACGGGCCCGGGCCAGTGAACGCAGCGTGATGAGCCGCGTCGAGATCGTGCTGCATGGCCAGCAGCACTGGCTGCGCCAGGGCATGGGCGTGGGGATCGGCCTGGTCATCGCGGTGCTGAGCTTTGGCATCGCCTTCGCGCTGTCCGGCGCAGCCTTGGAAGAGAACTGGAAGCGCGGCGCCTTCGGCATGGCCATCGGCCTGGCCAGCATGGGCTTCAACCCGGCCTTCGCGCTGCCCAACATGCTTTGGCAAAGCCGCCGTGAACAGGCCCTGCTGCGCCTGCTGCCCGGCGTGCCGCAGGGGCAGGCCCAGAACCGCGCCGTGGCCTGGCTGCAGCTGCGCCACATGATGGTCGACTGGGTACTGACGACGGCGGCCCTGGCCTGGCTGGCCTGGGCCGCCGACGACCTGGCCCTGCTTTGCCTGGCCTTCTGCGCCCTGCCGCTGTGCACCCTCAGCCTGATGCGCACGCCAGCCCGCATGCGCGGCCCTTCGGCCTGGTCGGCGGCGCTGCCGGTGCTGGCCTTCATCCTGTCGGCCTGGGGCCTGTATGCGATGAACCAGAAGCTGGGCACATCGCTGGTGCTGATCGCCGGCGTCTGCCTGGGCCTGAGCCTTGTCCTGGGCCTGTGGCGCTGGCAGGCCATCCAGCGCGCGCCGCAGGCCTTGCCAGCCGGCCGCGCAGCCTGAAAACGCTGTCGCAAGTCGACCGCTGGAACGCACTTGATGGCCGATGCCGGCTTCAAGGCCGCGATGGCGGCCATCGTCCCGACACCAGGCCAGAAATCAAGCCCTTCGTCCAAGGAATACCTTGGCCGGTCCCCCAAGACGGCGATGCTTGCCGGATTGACCTCAAGCACATCGCCAACGGCGGGCCGGCTAGGGAACGGCCCGCAGGAGCCACTGGGTTATTGCGGGATTTCCGGTTCGGCAAGTTGGGCCAGCAGAGTCAGCGACTCCTGCCAGCCCAGGTAGCAGGCCTCGGCCGGGATGACGGCCGGGATGCCTTCCTGCTTGATGTGGACCTCGGTGCCGCAGAACACGGCGCGCAGCTCGACGGTCGTCGTCATCTCGCCGGGCAGGTTGGGGTCGTCAAAGGCCGCCGTGTAGCGCAGCTTCTGGCCCGGCACCAGCTCCAGGTAGCGGCCGCCAAAGCTGTGGCCGCCGCCGGTCGTGAAGTTGGTGAACGACATCTTGTAGGTGCCACCCACCTTGGCATCCATCTCGTGCACCGTGCCGGTGAAGCCATGCGGCGGCAGCCACTTGGCCATGGCGGCCGGTGTCGTGAAGGCGCGGTAGACGCGGTCGGGCGGGCAGCGCAGCACGCGGTGCAGGGTGACGGTATTGGTCATGGTGGGTTCCGGGGTTGGACAGAGGATGGCCCTCTGACATGACGACGATCAGAGCGCGTCGGAATCGACAACGCAAGCACCGAAAAAACCTGGGTCAGATCGGCAGCTCGGTGAAGTAGCGGCCGCCGTGGAAGATCAGCGGCTGGGCGCCGACGCGGGCCGTGCAGCGTTCCACCTCGCCGACGAAGATGACGTGGTCGCCCTCCTCGTAGCGGCTGCGGTTGGCGCATTCGAAGGTGGCCACGGCGCCGTCCAGCACCGGCGCGCCGCCCGCGCCCTCGCGCCAGGCCACGCCGGCGAAGCGGTCGATGTCGCGCATGGCGAAGCGCTGCGCCAGCTCCTTCTGGTCGGCCGCGAGGATGTTGATCGCGTAATGCGAGCCATGCGAGAACACCGGCATGGAGCCGGCGCGTCGCGCCAGGCTCCACAGCACCAGGGGCGGGTCGAGCGACACGGAATTGAAGGAATTGGCGGTGAGGCCGACCAGGCCGCCGTCGGCAGCCCGAACGGTGACGATGGTCACGCCCGTGGCGAACATGCCGAGGGCGGCGCGAAATTGCTGGCTGTCCATGGGGTGATTGTCGCCAGTCCCGCGCGCTCGTCCTACGACAGCGGGCTTGGGCACCGAAGCACAATGCCGGCATGGATGCCAACGACTTCCAGGTCCGCGACGGCCTGCAGTTCACCCACCCGCCGACGCGCAGCTTCGGCGACTGTGCCGATTGCGCCGCGGGCCGCTGCTCGCCACCCACCCAGCGCAGCCGCCGCCTGTTCACCGGGCTGCTCGCCGCCACCGGCGCCGCGGCCTTCATGCCGGCCTGGGCCCGCGAGGGCGTGGAGGTCGGCCCCAAGAGCAAGTTCACCGGCTTCGTGTCGGCCGAGCAACTGGAGCGGGACGGCGGCCAGCAATACGCGCTGATGATGCGCCAGGCCAGCCAGCAGCGCGGCCTGGCGCCGATGGAGCATCCGCAGGCCCAGCGGCTGCGCTATATCGCCCAGCGCATCATTCCCTTCAGCTACGAGTGGAATGAACGCGCCCGCCAGTGGAAATGGGAGGTCAACCTGCTCGGCGACCCGCAGCTGAACGCCTTCTGCATCCCGGGCGGCAAGATCGCCTTCTTCTACGGCATCCTCGAGAAGCTCAAGCTGGAAGACGACGAGGTCGCCGCCATCATGGGCCACGAGGTGGCGCACGCGCTGCGGGAACACGCGCGCGAGCGGGTCGGCAAGTCGGCGACGACCAGCCTGGTTGTCGAGGGCGTATCGGCCCTCTTCGGCCTGGGCAATATCGGCCGCAGCGTTGCCGGCATGGGCGGGCAGTTGTTCAACCTGAAGTTCAGCCGTGACGACGAGACCGAGGCCGACCTCGTCGGCATCGAACTGGCGGCCCGCTCCGGCTACGACCCGGCGGCGGCCGTGCGCCTGTGGGAAAAGATGATGAACGCCAACAAGGGCGCGCCGCCGCAGTGGCTGTCCACTCACCCGGCCAGCGTCACGCGCATCCGCGACATCCAGGCCAACCTGCCCAAGGTCGCGGGCCTGTACAAGCGCGCACCCAAGCCCGACCAGCGCTTCCCGGTGGCGCTGCCGCTGCCGGCACGCCCGCGCCAGGGCCAGTGAGCCCTACCAGCGCGCCGGCAGATTCTTCAGCCGCTGGTATTCGCCCGCCGCCACGCGCCGCAGATAGCCGCCCAGCTCCAGGTCCTTGACGAGCTTGGACACCATCTCGCGCGAGCAGCCCAGGCGCTGGGCCATGCCCTGGTGGGTCAGCTCCAGGTGACGGCCGTCGCCGGTGGATTCGTCGACGAGGTTCTTCAGCCGGCCGTAGACGTCGTTGAGTGCCAGCTGCTTGGTCGACAGCGTCGCCGCGCGGGCACGGCGGATGACCTTGGTCAACAGCTCGAAGGCGAACTCGGGGTGCTCGCTGATGTGGGTCAGCAGGCTGGCCCGCGTGACCATGACGAGGCGGCAGGCCTCCTCGGTGATGACGCTGGCCGAGCGCGGCCCGCCGTCCAGGCTCATCTCGCCGACGTATTCGCCCGGTCCGTAGACGCCATAGGTGATCTCGCGGCCGCGCGCGTCGCTGCTGTAGGCGCGCAGCGAGCCGGCCAGGATCAGGTAGAGGTTGTCGCCGACCGAGCTCTCCTCGATCAGCACGACGCCCTTGCGATAGCTGCGGGCAATGCCACGCGCAGCCAGCAGCCGCAGCGGCGGCGGCAGGGCCAGGAGTTCGGTGTCGAGGGTGTCGTCAGGCATCCGGCGGCGCCGTGGGCATGAGGCCCGCGGTGCGCCAGGATGTTAGCCCGTCGTACAAGGCGGGCCGGCCAGGAAGCAGCCCGCCCGCTCGGCCCGCAGGGGCGCCATCAATTGACGAGCTTGGCGGGGCGCAGCGAAGAAACGAGCGGCGGCAGCAACGCCAACTGGCGCATCAGCTCGCCGATGCTGTCGGCGCCGCTCTTGGCGCGGATGCTCTGGATCTGGCTGCGCACCGTCGAGATGGCCACGCCCTGGCGCTGCGCGACCTCGGTCGGCTTGACGCCGTTGGACAAGGCCTTCAGCACCTCGGTCTCGGCCGGCGTCAGTTGGTAGCGCAGCGCGAACCATTGCGCGGCCAGGTCGCCGCAGAGCTGCCGGCGCTCCAGGATCAGCAGCACCGCGGCCTGGTTGACGTCACGGTTGAGCGGCACGACGACGACATTGGCGCGGCCACATTCGGCACGGTCGTCGCCCAGGCGCAGCAGACAGCGCCGGCCGCTCGCCTCGGCACCTTCCAGCGCCTCGGCCAGCGGCACCGCGTCGGTCAGCAGGCGGGCCCGCAGATGCTGGCCGACGAGCTCCAGCGGATGGTTGTCATCCAGCGACGCACGCGCCGCCAGATTGCTGTGCAGCACGCGGCCGGCGCCGTTGAGCAGCACGACGCCGTGGTCGAGTTCCTCCAGCACAAGGCCCATCCACTGGTTGGAAAGCGAGGCCGCCGCACGGCGCTCGCGAGGACGTGAACCGGGGACTTGGCCCGGCTGAGCAAACTCGGACATCCACATCGAAGCACTCCTCAGCCCACCCCATGCGAGCCATCATCAAAGCGTAGGAGAGCACGTTTCGCTTCGGGCGTAAATGTTGCTGGATGTGTTTGTGAACGAATTACCCCTCGCCGCCGTTCAAACGACATCAGCAACATAGGGATTGCTGCGGCGCTCTCTTCCGATGCTGCTTTCCGGTCTATGGCCTGGAATGAAGATCGTGTCGTCCCCCATCGGCCACAGGCGCTGGCGGATGGCGGCTATCAATTGCTGGTGGTTGCCGCCGGGAAAGTCGGTGCGGCCGATGCCCCCTGCAAACAGCACATCACCGACGAAGGCGCGCCGCGCCGAAGCCGAGTGGAAGACCACGTGGCCCGGCGTGTGGCCGGGGCAATGGCGCACGGCCAGCGTCTCCTCGCCGATCTGCACCGTGTCGCCATCGTCCAGCCAGCGATCGGGCTTGAAGCCCTCGACCGGCGGGAAGCCGAACATCTTGCTCTGCTGCGCCAGGCCGTCGATCCAGAACTGATCGCCGGGGTGCGGCCCGACGATGGGCAGCCCCTGCTCGCGCGCCAGTTGGCCGGTGCCGCCGGCGTGGTCGATGTGGGCGTGGGTCAGCCAGATGGCCTTCAGCTTCAGACCACGCTCCTGCACTGCGGCCAGCAGCCGCGGCAGCTCGCCGCCGGGGTCGATGACGGCAGCGTCGTTCGTCGCGTCGCACCACACGAGGGAGCAGTTCTGCTGAAAGGGTGTGACGGGAAGGGTGAGGTACTGGAGAGCCATGGCGCCGTTGGAAGCTCATAACAAGGTTTCGAACTGCAGGTCAATGTATCGAACCCGGCTCTCAGCGGGGCCTGCAGCGGGTCACAGCAGCTCCTGCAGCTTGGCCAGCGCCGTCGTCGCCAGCCCGTGCCACACCAGATGCGTGACATTCCTGCGCACCTTCGCCGGCACTTCATGCTGCAGCACCTCCTGTGATGACTTGAGCGTCGCCAGCAGCGACTTCGGCACGAGCGCGAACCCGGTGCCGGCCGCCACGCAGGCCACCATCGCCTGGTAGGACGAAAACTCCAGCGTGCGCGCAGGCATCACCGACGACGCGCCCAACCAGTCCTGCACGCGCTTGCGGTAGGAGCAGCCGTCAGCAAAGGCGATCAGCGTCATGCCTGCAAGGTCAGTCGCGCGCTTGACCGGCGGAACACCGCGCGCGGTGATGCACACCAGCTCTTCCTCGAACACCTTCATCGCGTTGAGGCTGGGGGCCGTGAAGGGCTGCGAGACGAATGCCGCGTCCAGCTCGTAGTTGGACACGCGATGCACCAGGGCGCCGGTGGTGCCGGTGGCCAGCTCCACCACCACGTCGGGGTACAGCGTGTGGAAGCGCGACAGGATGGGCGCGAGCCGGCTGCCCGCCGTGCTCTCCAGCGAGCCGATGCGCAGCGCGCCTGTGGGCTTGCCGCCGCGCAACTCGCTTTCCGCCTCGTCGGCCAGGCGAAACAGCCGCTGCGCATAGGCCAGCAGCCGCTCGCCCTCGGGCGACAGCACCAGCCCGCGGCCCTGGCGGCGGAACAGCGGGCAGCCCAGGCGCTGCTCGAGCTGCTTCACGCGCGTGGTCACGTTGGACTGCACGCGGTTGAGCTTTTGCGCGGCGCGGATCACGCCGCCCTCCTGCGCAACGGCGCGAAAGATCTCCAGCGAGTCCAGATCGATGCTTCTCATAAAGAGAATGATTGCTCAGGATTATTCATTTGTCGGCCGCGTCGATTCTCGGTCTACTGCAAAGCCATGGCAACCACGGCCCGCCCCCCATCGACCTTCGCGTTGTGCATCGCGGGTGCACTGTCGTTGGCGGTCGCGATGGGCATCGGCCGCTTTGCCTTCACGCCGGTCTTGCCGCTGATGATTCGCGAGGGCCAGCTCGACGTGGCCGCCGGCGGTTGGATAGCGGCCGCCAACTATCTCGGCTACCTCACCGGCGCACTGACCGCTCGAAAGCTGCCGGGGCGTGCTACCCAGCTCGCGCTGCTGGGCCTGCTGTTGACGGTCGTGCTCACGGCGGCCATGGCGTGGCCGGGCGCATGGCTGTGGGGCGCATGGCGCTTCCTCGCCGGCATGGCTTCTGCCTGGGTGTTCGTCGCGACGGCCGTGTGGTGCCTGGGTGCCTTGGGCCAGGCGGGCCAACCGCAGGCGGCCAGCTGGGTCTATGCCGGGGTCGGTGCGGGCATCGCGCTCGCCGGGTTGCACGCATGGGCGGCCGGCGTCGCCCACGTCACCGCGTCCGCGCTGTGGCTGCAGCTGGCGCTGCTGGCGCTGGTGCTGTCGCTGCCCGTCGTGTTCGTGCTGCGCCGCATCCAGGCGCCGGCGGCGACGCCTGCGGCCGTCACCGCGCCCGCTGCCGCGAGTGGTGTTTCTTGGGGTCTCACGTGCTGCTACGGCGTCATGGGCTTTGGCTACATCCTGCCGGCCACCTTCCTGCCTGTGCTGGCGCGCAATGTGGTCGACGACCCGGCCGCGTTCGGCCTGGCCTGGCCGGTGTTCGGTGGCATCGCCGCCGTCTCCACCCTCGTCGCCGGCCGCTGGCTGCAGCGGCGGCCGCACATCGAGGTGTGGGCGGTCTGCCAGGCGTTGATGAGTGTCGGGACGCTGCTGCCCAGCCTGTGGACCGATGGCTTTGTCATCCTGCTGTCGGCGCTGCTGGTGGGTGGCACCTTCATGATCGTCACGCTCGCCGGCGTGCAGGTCGCACGCGCCCGCACCCAAGGCGACCCACGCAGTGCGGTCGGCCGCATGACCGCGGCGTTTGCCATCGGGCAGATTGCCGGCCCCGTGGCGTCGGCCCTGCTGCTCAATGTCCCGTCCCTGCGCACGAACGGCCTTGACATCGCGTTGCAGGTCGCGGCAGCGTCGCTCTTTGCCACCGCCGTGTGGCTAATGCGGGAGTCTCGCGAGCCGCGCGCTCCTCGCCCATCCACGGAGACTTCCCATGCCCACTGAACAAGGATTTGCCGCGCACGCCCGCGAGCGCCTGCCCCTGCCCGCAGCGGACGCAATGAGCGACGCGCAGCGCGCCGCGGCGCAGGCCCTCATCGACGGGCCACGCAAGGGCGTCTATGGCCCCTTCCTGCCGCTGCTGCGCAGCCCGGATCTGCTGGAGCGCGTCGCGAAGCTCGGCGAGTTCCTTCGCTTCGGCAGCGCGATCGATGCGCGCCTGCGCGAGCTCGTCATCTGCGCCACCGCGCGCCATGAGGGAAACCAGTTCGAGTGGCTGATGCACGCGCCGCTGGCGGTGCAGGCAGGCGTCAAGGCCGACGCGGTGGAGTCCTTGCGGCTGGGGGCCCGCCCCAAGGGACTGCAAGCCGACGAAGAGCTGGCCCTGGACTTCACCCACGAACTGCTGCACACGCATGGCGTGAGCGACCCCACCTACGCCGCGGCGCTCGCGACTTTCGGTGAGCAGAGCGTGGTCGAACTCACCACGCTCATCGGCTATTTCACGATGGTCAACTGGGTGATGAACGTGGCGCGCACGCCGGCGATGGCCAGTGCCAAGGGAGAGCCGCTGCAAGCCTTTCCGGCGTAGCAGTGCGCGGGCGCCCTGGCGCTCCGGCGAGTTGTCATGAGCTCCCTGTTGCTGGCGACCGTTGGCGAGATGACAAAAGGGATGCCGATGCATCGGTGCTTGCATCCGGCGGGCGTCCGCTCTACAAGGCTGCGCATGTTCGTTCGACAAAGCCCCTCCCCACCGCTGGCCCCTTATGTCGACAGCCTCTGGTACAGCGAGCGCGGCGCGTTGCCGCACATCCGTGAGCGCAGCCTCCCCACCGGCTGCGCCGACATCGTCGTGCCGCTGCTGCAGGACCACCTGATCCGCTACGACAGCGAGCAGGACGCCGACGCGCGCCGGTTGCGTGGTGCCATCGTGCAGGGCCCCTACGACCGATTCGGCGTGCGCGGCACCGAAGGGCCGTCGACCGTGGTCGGTGTGCATTTCACGCCCGGCGGGGCGGCGGCGTTCCTGGGCGGCGCGTTGCCCGAACTGCGCAACCGCACCGAATTGCTCGAGGATGTCTGGGGGCCTGCATCCAGCGAACTGCGCGAGCGGCTGCAAGCCACGGGTTCGCCGCAGCAGGCATTGCGACTCTTGAACAACTTCCTGCTGCGGCGGCTGGACGCCAGCGCGCCGCCAGACCCTCTCGCTGCCTTCGCGATAGAGGCCTTTCGACGCGATCCGGCCGGCGCGCGGGTGCAGCCCGCGCAGCGCGAAAGCGGCTGCTCGCCCGCACAGTTCATCCGTCGCTTCGAGCAGGCGGTGGGGCTCACGCCCAAGCGCTATGCGCGAGTGCTGCGTTTCGGTCTGCTGCTGCCGTCGCTGGCGCGCTGCGGGCCACGCGACTGGGCACAGATCGCCGCAGGCGCCGGCTACTTCGACCAGTCGCACCTGATCCGCGAGTTCCGGCAGATCGCCGGCATGGCGCCCGGCGCCTATGCGCCCGTGCAGGCCGACCAACCGACGCACGTGGCGTTGGCGCGCTGAAAAAATATCCAATACACCGCCCACCCTCGCCACCTAGGCTGCGCTTCTCGCGGCAAGTCGCCGTTCAAAGGAGAGGTTTCATGAGCGATATCCACGAGGTGTTCCCGTACCTGATGGTGCGCGACGCCAAGGCCGCGATCGCCTTCTATCAACAGGCGTTCGGCGCGACCGAACTCTTCCGGCTTGTCGAGCCGTCGGGCCGGATCGGACACGTCGAACTCCAGCTCGGTCCGGTGGTGTTGATGGTGTGCGACGAGTTCCCGGAGTACGGCATGGTGGGTCCGCAGGACAACCGGTTCACCGGCTGCACGATCCACCTTCACGTCGACAACGCCGACGCGATGGCCGAACGCGCTGTCGCGGCGGGGGCGACGGTGTTGATGCCGCCCACCGATCAGTTCTACGGCGAACGCTCGTGCCGGCTGCGAGATCCTTTCGGCCATGCATGGCTGCTTGGCCATTCGATCGAGAAACTGGCGCCTGAGGAGATGCAGCGGCGTTACACCGCGATGATGACCAGCTGAGGAGCTTGCCCGGCGGCTCGGGCCGTCAATGCCGGCGATCCCGCAGGCCGAACATCAGGAAGCCGCCAAGCAAGGCGGTGATCAGCGACGCCATGCCGGACCCGAACATCGGATGCTGACCCCACAGGGCCAGGTCATGATGTTTCAGCGCATGGCCGAACGACAGGCCCAGGAATGCCAGGCCGATCAGCGCGGCCACCAGCAGCAGCGATACGAAAGCGTGTTGAGCGTTCATGGACATCTCCGACTGCAATCTCGAGTTGTGGTTTTAGCGGCGGGCCCCGCTGCTGGCGAGGCCCGAATCGGGGGACCCGTCATCAAGCATGAGGACTTCGCCACGCTTCAGGCACTCAAGATACTGTACAAATAAACAGTATCATGCGGTATCGCAGTTGTCAGGGTGCACACCCAGGCGTTTCCGCCCAGCGGCCTGAGGGTCGCTGGGCTTTTTTTGTGCGCAAGACCGCATCGAGGCGCCGCCAGACAATCCGCCCGCCATGCCGCGCCGACCACCCCGCGATCACTACCACGTCTATGTCGTGCTGTTGTCTGAGCGCGTCTGGAACGAGCCGGCCTTCCGCAAGTGCAATCCCGACCACGACATCGTCAAGCCCTGCCTGTACGTCGGCATGACGGGCCTGGACCCGGACCTGCGCTTTGACAGGCACATGGCCGGCGTGCAGGCCAACCGTTTCGTGCTGAAGTACGGCGTGCGCCTGATGCCCGAGCTCTATGAGTTTTACAACCCCATGCCCTACGACGCGGCGCGCGACATGGAGGTGGAACTCGCCATCGGCCTGCGCGAGGCGGGCTACGCCGTATGGCAGGCGTAGCCGGGAAAGCGCAGCGCCGGCTCAGTCCCTGAGGCCGCGCGCCCAGACGCGGTCGGCAGCCTCGAACATCGTGCGGCCGTCCAGCATGGCCGGGTCGCGGACGAGGGCCAACCAGTCCAGCGTGTCGTGGTGGCTGCCGGGAATCAGGTCGGCCGAGCGTTCCGCCGCCAGCCAGGCGTGCAGCCGGGTGTAGAGCGCAGGGTGGCGCGCCCGCGCCCAGGCCAGGCCGACGAGGTCGCCATAGGCTTCCTCGCGGCGGGTGGAACGCATGGCCAGCCAGGCCTGTTGCAGATCGGGCGAGAGGTCGTCCGGCGGTTTGGCGGCGACGAAGCCGGCCGGCAGGCCATGCCAGGCGCCATCGAGGTAGCGGCGGCAGTGGCCCAGTTCGTGGGCTGCCATCAGCTCCAGCGTCGGCCCGAGCAGCGCCGGGTCGATCGCGTCGATCTGGCGCTGGCCCTCGGGATTGCCGCGCATCGACAGCACCAGCTTGCAACGGCCCTCGACAAAGCCCAGCGCGAGTGGCGCCGCACCGGGCTCGGCCTGGGGCTGCACGACGATGTCCAGCGGCAGCGACATCACCTGGCGGGCATGACCGACGACGGGCGCGATGCCCTGCAGCCAGCGCGTTTCCAACGCGGTCAGGTCGGCGGCGTGAGCGGCCTGAGACAGCGCGACACACACGAAGGTGAAAAACAGACGTCTCAGCACGGCAGACACTCCTTGAGAGCATCTTCGGCCGGGACGCCACGCGCCTTGACGGGGCAGTACCGCGCATCCGTGAACTATGCGGGACGAAGCTGGGCTAATGTGTTTCCATGAAAACCATGCGCGACCTCATGACGCCACCGGCCCATATCCAGGGCCGCATCGAAGCCATCGTCGTGCGCGGCACGCCGCGCGACCCGGCGCGCCGCGTCGAGGCGACCACCGCCCTGGCCGGCATTGGCCTGGCCGACGACCGCCTCGGTCAGCGCGGCGAGGCCGAGCTGTCGACGCGCCAGGTCACGCTGATCCAGCTGGAGCATCTGCCGCTGATCGCGACATTTGCACGCAGCGCGCCCATCGACCCGGTGGACCTGCGCCGCAACCTCGTTGTCTCCGGCATCAACCTGCTGACGCTGAAGAACGCCAAGGTGCGCGTCGGCGAGGCGCTGATCGAGATCGTCGGCCCCTGCGCGCCCTGTTCGCGCATGGAGGAGGTCATCGGCCCGGGCGGCTATGCCGCCATGCGCGGCCATGGCGGCATGACGGCGCGCATCCTGGAGGGCGGGCGCATTGCTGTGGGCGACGTGGTGAGCGTGGCCCCGCCGGCCACCTCGCTCTAGAGCTGCGCCCGGTACAGCGTCGTCGGGTAGCCGACGGTGAAGTAGATCCAGCCCTCGGTGAGGGCGGCAGCGTCGAAATCGCCCACGCTATGCACCAGGCGTTCGCCCTTGCCGGGCGTCCACACGTAAAGACGGCTCCCGACGGCATAGGCCACCGCGCCGCTGCCGACGGCCAGCACCACGGCGCCCAGTTCGGTCCGCAGCGTCGTCGTCACGCCATTGCGCCAGGCCTTGAGCGCGAAGACCCTGCCGCCGAGCGGCTCGCTCCACACCAGCAGGCCGTCCGCCCATTGAACCGCACCGGCAAGCGACGAGGACAGTCGCGTGGGCGGGCTGCTGCCGTCCACGGGTGCCACCCACAACTCGCCCGGCGTGGTGTTGGCCCGCTGAGCCACACCCCAGGCGACCCACCGGCCATCGGTCAGCGGGGCGCTCGCGATGCTGTCCTCGGCGGAGACGCGACGGTGCGCATGGGTGGCTTCGTYGTACACATACACCGCCGAAGCCTTGACCCCGTCCACGACGCTGCGCTGCACGGCCGCATAGGCCGCGACGACCTTGCCGCTCGCGCCCATGCCCAGCGAGAGGCCGGCACCCTCGTTCTGCTGCACCGTCGTGGCGTTGCCGCTCAAAGGAACGGCCACCGGCGCCGGTGCTGGCGCCGCGAGGTTGGACAGCCACAGCGTCGGCTGGCCGCCCACGTCCTGCAGCCAGCCGGCCTGGGTGCCCACCGCCGAGAAAGCGCCGGCGTCGCCATTGGAGATCGCCTGCCGCGAGCCGTCGGCCCGCCAGGCGTAGACGATGGTGCCGCTGCCCACGGCCCGGGCCAGCCAACGATCGCCGGCGAATTTCCATTGACCTTCGCTGGTGGACACGGCCGTCGGCAGCACGGCGCCTGCCGGCGTGCCGCCGGGGATCACCCACTCGGCGGTGAAATTGTTGTTGAGCAGCACACCGCCAGCGCCCGAGGCCGTCAGGCTGCCGTTGAAGGGCAGATCCTTGATCCGCTCGTAGGCCATCGGCGGCTGGGCCTGCCACAGCACGGCGGCCGAGGCGGTGGCGATGCCGCCGGCCTTGACCGTGGGAAAGCCCGTGGCAGAGACGCTGTAGCGCCCGTCCGGCAGGCCGGTCATGTCGACGTCGAGGCTGAACGGGCCGTAGCTACTGCGCTCCAGCAGCAGGCGCTCGCTCAGGTCGGGGTAGCGCAGCAGAAGCTTGAGCGTGCCCGAGTAGCTCGGGTCGCCCGTCAGCTCGCCGCGCACTTCGACCTTGCCCGCCGTGAAGCGGCTCTGCAGCGGGCTGGTGAGCGTGACGGTCAACGGCGCGGGCTTGACCATGCTGCCCGTCACCAGGCCCCGCAGGCCGTTCGCGTCGACGAGGGCAACCTGCAGCACATGGGGGCCCACGCCGTAGTCGGAGCTCAGGAAGTCGAAGAGGAAGGCCTGGACGCAGGCACTGCCCACGGCGACAACATGGCAGGCCGTCTTGTCCAGCGTGCCGATGGCCTTGCCGTCGACGCTCAGGCTGGCCGACACCACCGGCGCGCCGGAGCGGCTGGACGGGATCACATAGACCGTCACCCGCGGCGTGTCGTTGCCGATGCTGCTGACGAAGGTGGCCGCGAGGTCCTGGTTGCGCACGGCCACGGCGCGCTCGATCTCGACGAAGGTGCCCGGCGCGTACTGCAACTGCAGCTTGACCTTGTAGTCGCCCTCGGCCTCCGTGCCGGCGCTCCACGAGGTCTCGAACCTCGGGCCGGCCGTGGAGAGGGGTCCGATCTGGGACGAAAGTTGATTCGTGGAAAAGCGCGCCGAGACGGCGCCGGCCGGCGCACCCGCGACGCTGAGCTTCACATTGCCCCGCACCGGTTCGGGTTGGTCCAGCGCGATGGCTGTGGCCGCCATCTCGGTCGGCACGCCCAGTTTCAGCTCTGCCGCGCCCGAGAGGGCCTTGAGGGCGATCTCGCGGCCGTCTGCCAGCACCGCCACCACGCGGTAGGACGTGGGCGACGCCTCCAGCGGGCCCGTCCAGGTGCTCGGCACCCCGGCCAGCGCCCCGCCCGGCGTGCTCGGCAGCGTGGCGACGGGCGTCCAACTGTTGTTGACCGACTTGTCGACCCGAAAACCCGTCTCGCCTTCCACCCAGTCCGTCCACCGCAACTCGGCTTTCTGGGCAGCGGGCATCGAGTAGGCCTGCAACTCGGCAAGCGACGCCGCCTTGACGACCGAATCCGGCAGCGGCGCCGGGCCGCCATCTTCACTCCCACCACTACCGCCACCACAGGCCACCAGAGCCAGGCCCAAGGCGCAGGCCAACCATTGCTTCATGCTTTCCCCTGCACGCCGCTCGAACGCGACGTTTGCGAACAGCTTAGCGCGGCAGCATGACGGCCTTGGCCTGTTCAAGTCCCATGGTGAAGGTTCACAGCGCCCCCCCTGCGGCCATCCTCGAGCGCGCCCTCTGCACCGCCACCTGAGCGCTGGTTGCCGCACTCAATTGCTGTTGCAGAAATTCCGCCAGCCGCGGCTGCTGGCTGAAGGCCGCGTTGAAGCGGATGTGCGGGTCGCGCGCACCGTCCGCCGCGAAGGTGGCGCCGCGCACCAGCAGGATGCCGGCACGGAAGGCCTCCTTGACGACGCCGTCCACGTCCACGCCGGCCGGCAAGGCGCCCCACAGGAACAGACCGCCCTCGCCCGCATGCTCCAGCAGCACGCCGGCCTGGCGCAGCTGCTGCGTGGCCGCGGCGCGCGCGGCGGCCAGGCGCTGTTGCAGGCGGTCCAGGTGCTTGCGCCAGCGGCCGGCGGCCAGCACTTCCAGCAGCACGTACTCGTTGAGCGCCGCCGTCGTCAGCACCGAGATGATCTTCTCGCGCATCAGCGCGCGCAAAAGAGCCGGCTCCGCGGCCATATAGCCCAGGCGCAGGGCCGGGCTCATGGCCTTGCAGAAGCTCGAGTAGTAGATGACGCGCTCCAGGCCCGACAACTGCGCCAGGCGCGTTGGCGAGCCTGAGTGGAAGTGGCCCTGCACATCGTCCTCGGCGACGAGGAAGTCGTGGCGCTGGGCCAGCATCAGCACGCGGTGCAGATTGGCCGCCGTGCTGCCCCAGCCGGTCGGGTTGTGCAGCACGCTCTGGATGAAGAGCAGGCGCGGGCGATGCCGGGTGCAGGCTTCGTCGAGTGCCTCCAGATCGATGCCATCGGGCCGGCGCGGCACGGGCACGATGTTGACGCCGGCCTGGCGCAGGCGATCGAACAGCAAGAAATAACCCGGCGTCTCGACGGCGACCGAGTCGCCCGGGCGCAGGAAGGCGCGGCAGATCAGGTCGATGGCCTGGGTGCCGCCATAGGTCGTCAGGATGCGGCCGGCGTCCACCGCGATGCCCTGCCCGCGCATCAGCATCGCGATGCGCTCGCGCAGCTCCGGCACGCCCTGGGGCGGGCAGCGCGAGGCCATGCCGGCGTTCGCCCGCGCCAGGCCGCGCTGCACGGCGGCGGCAGGGATGGCCTCCTCCAGCCAGGTGGCCGGCAGGGCGCCGCTGCTGGCCAGCAGCACGCCGGCCTTCTGGTCGTTGGCCTGCTGGGCCAGCCAGACGGCCTCCTGCTCTTCACCGGCCTCCACGCGGGCGGCGTCGGGCATGGCGTCGGCCGGGCCCTCGGCGACGAAGAAGCCGGCCGTGCCGCGCGAGTCGATGACGCCAGCGGCGACGAGGCGGTCGTAGGCGACGACGACAGTGTTGGGGCTGACGCCCAGACGCGAGGCCAGCTGGCGGATGGAGTTCAGCCGTGCGCCGGGCGGCAGCTGGCTGCTGGCGATCAAGGCATGCAGGCGCTGCTCGATCTGGTCGGCCAGCGGCGTGGGGGAGTCGCGGTCCAGCGAGAACATGGGGCCTGATAGCACTGCGAGGATCGGTGCGAGAGGGTCTGCGCGGATGCAGGGCTAGGCGCGCGCTGAAGCCCGGGCCGGGTGCCCGGGCAAGGCGCATAACAACGCCATGCGTCCGCGCAGCCCCTCTCCCGAAGGGTTGTCACACAAAAGCCCGCGCGCGGCGTTGCTCGGCCTCGCTGGGGGCCAACCCCAGCTTCGCCTCACGCCTTGCTCGCGGACTTTTGTGTGGCAACGCATCCGATTCTCGCAGTGCTATCAGGCCCTACCGCATCAAAAGGAGGGCAAGCACGGCGAGGGAGACGGCCATCATCGTATTGAACACCCGCCGCCGCGCCGGGCTGGACAGGAAGCGCCCGATGCCGACGCCAAACAGCGCCCACATCGAGATGCAGGGAAAGCCGATGACCGCGCCGACGAGGCTGACGAAGAGCGCACCCGACGCCACGCTCCACTGCGTCGGCATGAATACCGACGCGATCGTCACCGCCTTCACCCAGCTCTTGGGGTTCACCGCCTGGAAGAGGGCCGCCTGCGAGAACTTCAGGCGCTCGGGCGGCCTGTCGGTCGCCGCCGGCGCGACCGCCAGCTTCCACGCCAGCCACAGCATGTAGAAGGTGCCGGCAAGCTTCAGTGCCTCATGCAGCACCGGCCAGGCGACGAACAGCGCGCCCAGGCCCATGCAGGTGACAAAGGTCTGCACCGCCCCGCCGGTGTTGATGCCCAGGATGGCCGGCAGCGTGCGCCGGTAGCCGTAGTGGGCGCCGTTGGCCACCAGCATCATGTTGTTCGGCCCCGGCGTGCCGGACATCAGGGCGCAATAGACCAGCAGGGGCAGCATCTCGTTCATGCCGGCATTGCAACGGCCGGCGGCGGTGGCGTGAAGCTACAGCACGGGGCACCGTGCGGCGTGCTGTATCAACGCGAGCACCGACACAATGAGCCCATGACCGCCCTCATCCGCCACGCCATCTGCGCCCTGGCCGCTCTGCTGAGCGCATCCGCTTGGGGCCAGCCGCCTGCCTACCGCACGCAAGGCCAATGCGACGGCCTGCCTGCCATCACGTCGCTGCAGGTCGCGCCCGAGTTCTGCCTGGCACTGGCCGCCTCCAACTTGGGCCGCCCGCGCGGCGTGCTGGCGCTGGGGCCCAACCACCTGCTCGTCACCGACATGGGCAACTGGAACCCCGGTCGTGGCCGCCTGCTCGAGCTGAAGCGCGAGCCGGGCAAGCCCTTCAAGGTCACGGTGCTGCTGAAGGGGCTGGATCGCCCGCATGGCCTGCGCAAGGACGCCGAAGGCCGGGTGCTGCTGGCCGAGACGCACCGCATCAGCCTGGTCGACATGAACCTGGCGCGGCTGCGGCCGATCATCACCGACCTGCCCGCCCAGGGGCGCCACCCGCTGAAGTCCTTCGCCGTCGATGCGGCCGGCGAATTCTTCGTCAACGTCGGCGCGCCGAGTGACCACTGCGAGGCCTTTGACGGCGTCGAGGCGGGCAGCGACAAGGGCTGCCCGCAGACCGGCGGCAAGGCGCCCTATGCAGCGGTCTGGAAGTTCACGCGCGGGCAGGGCGTCGCGCCGTCCTGGGAAGGCAAACCCTTTGCCTGGGGCCTGCGCAACTCCGTCGGCCTGGCCGTCCACCCCGACTCCGGTGAACTCTGGCAGGCCGAGAACAGCCGCGACACCCTGCCCGGCGACAAGTACGACAAGGCCGCGCCGCCCGACGAGCTGAACCGCGTCGAGGCCGGCAAGCACCATGGCTGGCCGCATTGCACCGGCACCGACGTACTGGACCGCAGCTACGGCGCCAGCAGTTGCCAGGACTTCACCGCGCCGGTGAAGCTGATACCGGCCCATGCCGCGCCGCTGGGCATGCTGTTCTACAAGAACGGCGGTCCGGCGAAATGGCAGGGCAGCCTCGTCATGGCATGGCACGGCTACCAGCCGAGCGGCCACCGCCTGATGGCCTGGCGCTTTGACGGCAAGAAGCACCAGCCCGTGGGCGAGCCGCTGCCGCTGATCGAAGGCTGGAATGCGCTGACGGGCAAACACCCCACGGGCGCGCCCACCGACGTCGACCAGGATGGCGATGGCCGGCTCTGGATCACCGAGGACCGCAACGGCGACCTGCTGCTGCTCGCGCCCAAGGCCAAGTAGACCGTGGACTCGCTGATCTCCGCCGCCGCCCGCGCCCTGGCCGCGGGTGACGCGCTGGCCGCCCTCAAGCGCGTGGCCCTGCGCGAGGACCCGCCGGCCCTGGCCCTGCGCGGCATCGCGATGGCCCAACTCGGCGAGCACGCCCGCGCTCGTGAATTGCTGAAACGCGCGGCACAAGGCTTTGGCACGCAGGAGGCGCTGGCGCAGGCGCGCTGCGTCGTCGCCGAGGCCGAGGTGGCGCTGGCGATGCGCGACTTCAGCGCCGCGCCGCGCGCGCTGGAGGCGGCCATGGTCACGCTCGAAGCCCGAGGCGACCCCACGAATGCGCTGCAGGCCCGGCTGATCGCGGTGCGGCGTCAGTTGCTGCTGGGCCGCCTCGACGCGGCCGGGGACTTGCTCGCACCGCTGGACGGCCAGGCCCTGCCGCCGCTGCCGGCCGCCGTGGCCGCCCTGGCTTCGGCCGAACTGGCGCTGCGCTCGCTGCGCATGCCCGAGGTGCACGCCGCCCTTGCTCGCGGCCGCGCCGCTGCCGCCCGCAGCGGCGTGCCGGCGCTGCAGGCCGAGGTGGCCGACGCGAGTGCGGTGCTGGACCGCACAGCTGCGCGCCGCCTGCGCGATGGGCAATGGCAGCCGCTGCGCCTGCCCGAGGTGGCCGCGCTGATGGACTCGGGCATCCTGGTCGTCGATGCCTGCCGCCACGCGCTGACTGCCACGGAACTGCGAGTGCCGCTGGCCCGCCGGCCCATCCTGTTCACGCTGTTGCGGGCGCTTGCCGAGGCCTGGCCGGCCGAGGCCGAGCGCGACACGCTGATCGAGCGCGCTTTTCGCATCCGCGAGGTCGACGAAACCCATCGAGCACGGCTGCGCGTCGAGATCGGGCGGCTGCGTGCCCTGGTCAAGTCCGTCGCCGGCATCGAGGCGACCTCACGCGGCTTCGCGCTGCGCGCGCCGGACGTGGCCGTGCTGGCGCCCCCGGTCGATGGCGAGGCCAGCGAGTTGCTGGCCCTGCTGTCCGACGGCGCGGCCTGGTCCACCTCGGCCCTGGCCCTGGCCCTGGATGCCAGCCAGCGCACCGTGCAGCGCGAGCTGGCCGAGCTGGAGGCCGCGGGCCGCGTGCGCGCCATCGGCCAGACCCGCTCGCGGCGCTGGCTGGCGCCGCCGCTGACCGGATTCACGACGATCTTGTTACTCCCCGCCGCGCTGCAGCTTGGCTAAGGTTCGCCCATAGCCAGCCAATAGGAGCAACCAGATGAGCATCCCCACCCAGCCCGCCGAGATCGTGCGCGAATACGGCCCCTTCGAAGGCGGCAAGAGCATCGCCGGCGTCACCCACGACGGCCAGCGCGTCTGGGCCGCCACCGGCACCGCCCTGGTCGCCTTCGACCCCGCCAGCGGCGAGGCCCAGCAGCGCATCGAGCGCCCCTGCGACGCCGGCACCGCCTTTGACGGCCGCTACCTCTACCAGCTCGCCGAAGCCCGCATCGACAAGATCGACCCCGCCACCGGCAGCGTCGTCGCCTCCATTCCGGCACCCGGCCAGGGCGGCGACTCGGGCATGGCCTGGGCCGAGGGCAGCCTGTGGGTGGGCCAGCACCGCGGCCGCAAGATCCACCAGATCGACCCCGCCACCGGCGCCATCCAGCGCACCATCGAATCCAACCGCTTCGTGACGGGCGTGACCTGGGTCGACGGCGAGCTCTGGCATGGCACCTGGGAAGACGACGCCAGCGAGATCCGCCGCATCGACCCCAGCGACGGCAGCGTGCTCGAAAGCCTGCAGATGCCCCCGGGCACCAATGTCAGCGGCCTCGAATCCGACGGTGCCGACCTCTTCTATGCCGGCGGCGGCGGCACCGGAAAAGTCCGCGCCGTGCGCCGGCCCAAGCGCGCCTAACCCCTGATTCCCCTGAGCAGCACCGCACCCGAGCCCGGGTGGAGCCGCTGCATTGCCTTCGCCAACCCAAGGAGTCTTTGATGAACGCCCCTCTCCCCCACCCCGTCGTCACCCGCGATCTCTGGATCGCCGAGCGCAAGAACCTGCTCGCCCAGGAAAAGGAGCTGACCCAGCTGCGCGACCGCGTCGCCCAGGAACGCCGCGCCCTCCCCTGGGTACGCCTGGACGACAGCGCCTACGTCTTCGACACGCCGGACGGCCCGCGCAAGCTCAGCGAACTCTTCCAGGGCCGGCGCCAGCTGCTGGTGCAGCACTTCATGCTCGCCCCCGGCTGGGAGCAGGGCTGCAAGAGCTGCTCCTTCATGGCCGACCACCTCGACAGCATGGCGCCCCACCTGGCCCAGCGCGACATCACGCTGCTGGCGGTGTCGCGCGCGCCGCTGGCCGAGATCGAGGCCTTCAAGCGACGCATGGGCTGGCAGTTCGCCTGGGCCTCGTCCAACGGCAATGACTTCAACCGCGACTTCCACGTCAGCTTCACGCCGGCGGACCGCGTCGACGGCGAGGTCTATTACAACTTCCACATGACGCCCTTCCCGCAGGAGGAGGCGCCCGGCATCAGCATCTTCTGCAAGGACGACGACGGCCAGGTCTTCCACACCTACTCGACCTTCGGCCGCGGCGTGGAAGTGATGATGGGCACCTACAACCTCATCGACCTGACGCCCAAGGGCCGCGACGAGGCGGGCCTGCGTTACACGATGGAGTGGGTGAGGCATCACGACCGCTACGAGAACCTGGCCCAACCCGCGGCGGCGGCCTGCTGCGGCGGCCAATCGTGAAGCCCCTCGCCCAAGGATTTGCTTGGTCGGTCCCCCGAGGGGACGGCGATGCTTGCGGCATCGGGCCGCAAGCACATCGCCGGAGCGGGCCGGCTAGGGAGCGGCCCGGCGCTCGGCCCGAAGGCGGACGCTGACATGGATATCTGGCCCTGGCTGGCCCTGGCCGGCGCGGGAGCGCTGCACGGCCTGAACCCGGCCACCGGCTGGGGACTGGCCGCCTGTGCGCAGGACACACGCCGCGCCTTGCTGCCGATCGCGCTCGGGCATGCCGCCGCCGTCGGCGGCGTGGCGGTGCTGGTGGCCCTGGGCGGGTCAATGGGCGGCTGGCAGCTGCTGTGCGGCCTGCTGTTGCTGCTGGCGCTGGCGCTGCGCCATGCCAAGGCCGGGATGGCACTGTGGTCCTGCCTGGTAGCCAGCGCCCATGGCAGCGGCATGATGCTGGTGCCGGCCCTGGTGCCCATCTGCCTGAGCGCCTCGCCGGCCAAGGAGATCACCGCCTCGGGCTCACTGCTGCTGGCGCTGGCGGCGGTGGCCGTGCACATGGCTGCCATGCTGGCCGTGACGGCAGCCCTGGCCCTCGTGGGGAGAAGGTGGATTTCTATACTGACCGCCCTTGCCCACCGCCTGCGCGGCGCCCGCCATGACCCAAGCCTCCACTCCTCCGTCAACGTCCGCGCCCGGTGATGAACTGCAGGCAGTCGTCGAGGCCCTGCGCAACGAACGCAGGCGCTGGCGCGACGCACACCGCCGCGGCGGCGACGGCCGCGAACTGCCGTCGCGCGAACTGCTGGCCGGCATGGTGCAGTGCCTGTCGGGCGCGCTGTTCCCGATGCGCCTGGGGCCGCCGACGCTGCAGCCCGAGCACGAGGACTTCTATGTCGGCCACACCCTCGGCGCGGCCATGACGACGCTGCGCCAGCAAGCCGCGCTGGAGCTGCGCCACGACGCCCGCCAGCGGGGTGACGACACGCCCAGCCAGGATGCCGCTGAGCTGGCCACGCGCTTCCTGCGCACCCTGCCCGGCGTGCGCGTGCTGCTGGACAGCGACGTGCTCGCCGCCTACCAGGGCGACCCGGCCGCACGCAGCGTGGACGAGGTGCTGCTCTGCTACCCCGGCGTGCGCGCGCTCATCAGCCACCGCCTGGCACATGAGCTCTACAAGCTCGGCCTGCCGCTGATCTCGCGCGTCATCGCCGAGCTGGCCCATGCCGACACCGGCATCGACATCCACCCCGGCGCCACGATAGGCAGCGGCTGTTTCATCGACCACGGCACCGGTGTCGTCATCGGCGAGACGGCCGTCATCGGCGAGCGGGTGCGCATTTATCAAAACGTGACGCTGGGCGCCAAGAGCTTCCCCACCGACGGCGACGGCAACCTTGTCAAGGGCCAGCCGCGCCACCCCATCGTCGAGGACGAGGCCGTCATCTACGCCGGCGCCACCGTGCTGGGCCGCGTCACCATCGGCCGCGGCGCCGTCATCGGCGGCAATGTCTGGCTGACGCGCAGCGTGGCAGCGGGCAGCCTGGTCACGCAGGCGGACTCGCTGGCCGGCACAACCTGAAACAGTGGGCAGCGCCTCGAGGGCTAAGGTGTCGCCATGAACAGCGATGAACGAGAGATTCGCGACCTCGTGGCGATCTGGATGAGTGCGACGCGCGATGGTGACGTGAACACGGTGCTCGGTCTGATGACGGACGATGCCGTCTTCTTGATACCGGGCCGCGCCCCCATGACGCGGACCGATTTCGCCAAGGCCGCCGAAGGCCAGGCCCGCGGCAAGGCGCCCAGGTTCGATGGGCACAGCGAGATCCTGGAAGTGCAGGTCATGGGCGACTGGGCCTTCATGCGCAGCCGCCTCAGCGTCACCGCCACACCGCCCGACGGTTCGCCGCCGACACGCCGCGAAGGCCACACGCTGACGCTGCTGCGCAAGGACGGCGGCCGGTGGAAGCTGGCGCGTGACGCCAACCTGCTGGCGCCCGTCGGCTAGCGCTGGCGCTGATCGAGCCCCAGCCAGCGTGCCAGCGGCGCCAGCGTCGGCCCCTGCACCAGCAGCGACAGCAGCACGACGACGAAGGCCACGTCGAAGAAGCGCCAGCCATTCGGCAGACCGGCCAGCACCGGGTAGGTGGCCAGCACGATGGGCACGGCGCCGCGCAGGCCCGACCAGGCGACGAAGCATTGCGAGCGCCAGCCAAAGCCCAGCGGCGCCAGGCACAGCACCACCGCGGCGGGCCGTGCAATCAGCATCAGACCGGCAGCCAGCAGCAGAGCCGGGCCGATCAGGCGCAAGACCTCATGCGGCGTGACGAGCAGGCCCAGCAGCAGGAACAGCACCGCCTGGGCCAGCCAGGTGTAGCCGTTCAGCCCGGGCAGGCTCATCGTCGCGACGCGCTCGGCGCGGTGGCGCACCAGCAGCCCGGCCACGTAGACGGCCAGGAAGCCCGAGCCGCCGCAGCGGTTGGTGACGGCAAAAAGCAGAAAGCCCAGCGCTGCCATCAGCAGCGCGGCCAGACCGTCGTGGTCGTCGGTGATGGGCAGCTTGCCCACCCACCAGGCAGCCAGCAGGCCGCCCAGGCCACCCGCCAGCAACCCCAGACCGAGCTGTTCGCCCAGCAGGGGCAGCAGGTCGAGCAGGCTGCTCACCTGTGCGCCTCCGGCTTGGCCGAAGGGTGTCAGCCAGGTGATCAGGCCGATGGTCAGCACCATGGCCATGGGATCGTTCAGCGCCGACTCGACCTCGATGGTGGCCGCCAGGCGCGGTTCCAGGTTCAACTTGCTCGCGCTGAACTGTGCAAACACGGCGGAAGCATCGGTGGACGACACGGCTGCGCCCAGCAGCAGGCCCTCGGTCCAGGGCATGTCCAGCACCAGCCTGGCGATGCCCGCGACGATGCCGGCCGTGATGGCCACGCCCACCGTGGCCAGCAGGCTGGCCGGCAGCATGGCGCGGCGCACTTCGCTCCAGCGCGTGCGCAGGCCACCGTCGAACAGGATCAGCGCCAGGGCCAGGTTGCCGACATTGACGGCCAGGCGGTGGTCGTCGAAGGGCAGGCCCAGCGGCCCGTCCACGCCGGTCAGCATGCCGACCGCCATGAAGATGAGCAGATGCGACAGACCCAGGCGGTGGGTGTAGAGGGCGCCGGCGATGGCGACGAGAACGAGCGCCGCAACGGCCGCCGTCAGCAACTCGGGGCCGGCGGCTGCGCTGTGGATCACGGGCTTCAGCCGGCGGCGGCGGGCACGATGTCGGGTGCGTCAGGCGTTGAGCCCTTGCGCGCCGCCGGTGCTGGCGCCTGCAAACCGACGACATTGACTGTGTTGGTCGCGAACGCGAGGCGGATGCCGCGCTGCTGCAGCTCGCGCATCAGCGCGAGGTTCAACATCTGCTGGTGGTCCATATAGACGTCGTAGCTCGGGTCCTTGACGCGGTAGACCACCTCGAAGTTCAGCGAGCTCTCGCCAAAGCCCTTGAAGTGGGCGCGCACCAGTTCGAGCTTGGGGTCGGCCTCGATCAGGGCCTTGACCAGCGGCGGCACGGCGGCGGCGTCATCGGCGGACGCATCGGACGTGATGCCAAAGGTGAAGGCCACGCGACGCGTCTGCAGGCGCTTGAAGTTGGCCACCGTGCGTTTGAGCAGCTCGGCGTTGGACATGACGATCTGCTCGCCGCCCAGGCTGCGGATTCGCGTCGTCTTCAGGCCGACGCGCTCCACCGTGCCGGTCACATCGCCGACGGTGATGGAGTCACCCACCTCGAAGGGCTTGTCCACGGCGATGGCCAGGGACGCGAACAGGTCGCTGAGGATGTTCTGCACGGCCAGCGCCAGCGCGATGCCGCCGATGCCCAGGGACGCGACGAAGGCCGTGATGTTGACGCCGAGGTTGGACAGCACGGCCAGCACCACGACGACCCACAGAGCGCCCCGCAGGCCCCAGCTGAGCAGCGTGGCCGAGGCCGACAGCGCGGCGGTGCCGCCATGGCGCTGCTGCTGGGCGGTGAGCACCTGGGCCACCGCCTGCTGGGCCCACAGGCCGAGCTGCAGGGCCACGACGGCGAACCACAGCTGCGACACGCGGTCGTGCCAGCGGTCGTCCAGCGGCAGCATGTTGAGGCCCACGAGCAGACCGACCACCCAGATCAGCGCGCCATTGGTGCGCTCCAGCACGCTGACGAGGCCGTCGTCCAGCGTGCTGCTGGTGCGCTGCGACAGCTTGCGCAGCCGCTGCACGACGAAGCGCAGGCCGAGCTTGATGACGACGATGGTCAGGGCGCCGGCCAGCACGGCAGGCAGCACTTCGGTCCAGCCCACGTCGGGCCATGCGGCCTGCATGCGTTCAACGAAATCATTCCAGGTCATCGTCGACCTCCATTGAATCTGCTCATTCCCTGACGCTAGGCGACTGCAGCCCGCGAGTCTGTCGGCCGGCGGCAGCCAGGGCTGTGGGCCTTGGCTGACAGGGCCGCCAGGCACTGACGGCGCGTCGGCTGACACCGGCGTGGAGCGTCGCCATCTAAGGTCTGAGTCTCAACAGTCCCGCCGTGAAACCCTTTGAAAGAGGATGTGCCATGGACACCACCACCCACCATGACCTGCCTGCGCTGTTCTGCCAGCTCGGCCTGCCGGATTCGCCCGACGAAATCAGGCAATTCATCCGCCTGCACCGGCCACTGCCGCAGACGCTCAACCTGTCGGAGGCGCCGTTCTGGAATGCCAGCCAGGTCGCCTTCATCCGCGAACAGTGGCAGCAGGACGATGGCGACTGGTGTGGCCAGATCGACCAGCTGAACGCCGCGCTGCGCGAGCACCCGGACCCGTCGGAGCTGGAGCAGGCGGACTGCACGCTGAACCCGAGCCATCCGGATTGCCAATGAGGCAACCGTCCTGGGCAGCGCTGCTGAATCGCAACGCCGCGCTGCTCCGACAGGCCGCCAAGCCGCTGCGCGAAAGCCGCCGGCCGCCAGCCGGCGCGGGCAGCTGGTTGATGGGCCTGGTGATGGCGGCCGACGGGCCGCGCCGCTACTACCTGTACCGGCCGCCGGGCGTGCGCTTCGGCGAGCGGCTGCCGCTGCTGGTCATGCTGCATGGCTGCCACCAGGACGCCAAGAGCTTTGCGGCCAGCACACGCATGAATGCGGTCGCCACGCGCGAGCGCTTCCTGGTGCTGTATCCGGAGCAGCCCCGGCTGTGCAACCCCCAGGGCTGCTGGAACTGGTTCGACACCCAGTCGGGCCGCGCCTTTGCCGAAGCCGCCTGGATCATGAAGGCCGTCGACCAGGTCTGCATGCTCTACGCGGCCGACCGCGAGCGCGTGGCCGTGGCCGGGCTGTCGGCCGGCGCCAGCATGGCGGCCCTGCTGGCCACGCGTTATCCGCAGCGCTTCAAGGCACTGGTCATGCATTCCGGTGTCCCGCCAGGCACGGCCAGTTCGCCGGTGTCGGCCGTCGTCGCGATGCAGGGGCGGCGCCAGCCGGACACGCCGGTCACCGTGCCGCTGGACTGGCCGCCGTTGATGGTCATCCATGGTGACGCCGACAGCGTCGTGTCGGCCCGCAACGCCGGCGCTGCCGCGCTGATGTGGTCCGAGGCGGCCGGCGCGCGCGAGGGCGAGCCGCAGCAGCAAAAGCGCGGCGCGCGCTACCCGATGACGGTGACCCACTACAAGCGCGCGAGCCAATTGGTCGCGACGCTGGTGGAGATCGACCGCCTGGGACATGCTTGGAGCGGCGGCGCCGCGCGCCAGCGCTTCAGCGATGCCAACGGACCGGATGCGTCGCGCATGATCTGGCGCTTCGTCTCACGGCAGTTCGAGACTCACCCGTCCAGCACTCGTTCCCTGCGCTGAGTGGTGCTTGCGTCCACATCCATTATTCGATAATAATGGAATTATGGATGAACAACTCGTCGTCAAAGCCCTCGCCGCGCTGGCACAGCCCATGCGCCTGCAGGTGTTCCGCGCCCTCGTCGTCGTCGGCGACGCGGGCCTGACGCCCGGCGCCATCCAGGAAGGTCTGGGCGTGGCGCCGGCCACGTTGTCCTTCCATCTGAAGGAACTGGTCAACGCCGGCCTGGTGACCCAGGAGCGCGCCAGCCGCAACCTGATCTACCGCGCCCACTACGAGCAGATGAATTCACTGCTGGGCTATCTGACCGAGAACTGCTGCCAGGGCGCCGCCTGCGCCGTGCCGAGCGGCACGGCATCCTGCTGCTGAGATCACCATGACCACCCACGTCCTCATCCTGTGCACCCACAACTCCGCGCGCAGCGTCCTCGGCGAAGGCATGCTCAACCACTGGGCGAAGAAGCTCGGTCGCGACGTGCAGGCCCACAGTGCCGGCAGCGCCCCGAGTGGCCGCATCAATCCTTTCGCCCTCGAGGCGCTGCAGAACGCCGGCGTCGACACGGCGGGTTACCGCAGCAAGAGCTGGGACGAGTTCAGCCAGGACGGCGCGCCGCCCTTGTCCATCGTCATCACCGTCTGCGACAGCGCGGCGGCCGAACAATGCCCAGTGTTCTTTGGCGGCAATGGCCAGCCCGTGAAGGTGCACTGGGGCTACCCGGACCCGTCCAACGCGGAAGGCGGTGATGAAGGCAAGCGCCGCGCCTTCGAACTGACGCGCCAGGCCATCGGCTACCGCATGCTGCAGCTGCTTCAGCTGCCTTTGGCCACGCTGAGCAGGGCCGAGCTGCAGCAGGCCCTCGTCGGGATCTCGCAAGCATGAGCCTGCCCCGCCAACTCTTCGCCGAAGGCCTGGGCACGGCCGGGCTGCTGGCTGTCGTCATCGGGTCGGGCGTCATGGCCGACCGCCTGTCGGGCGGCAATGTCGCCCTCGCGCTGCTGGCCAACACGCTGGCCACCGTCGGCGGCCTGTATGTGCTGATCGAGGTCTTCGGTCCCGTCAGCGGCGCCCACTTCAATCCGGCGGTCAGTGCGGTCATGGCCTGGCGCGGCGAGCTGTCGGTGTCGGCCCTGCTGCCCTATGTCGCCGCGCAACTGATGGGCGCGATGCTGGGCGCCTGGCTGGCGCACGCGATGTTCGACATGAGCGTGCTGCAGTTCTCGACCAAGCTGCGCACCGGCACGGGCCAGTGGATCGCGGAAGGGGTCGCGACCTTCGGCCTGGTGCTCGTCATCCTGCGCGCGCCGGGCTCGCGCGTGGCGGCCATGGTGGCGGCCTACATCGGCGCGGCCTACTGGTTCACCGCGTCGACCTCCTTCGCCAACCCGGCCGCCGTGTTCGGCCGCATGTTCAGCGACAGCTTCGCCGGCATCGCGCCGGCCAGCGCGCCGGGCTTTGTCATCGCCGAACTGATGGGTGCCGCGTTGGCGGTGGCGGTCAACCGCGTGCTGTCCAGCGCCACCGAGGTGACGAGCCGACACGCGGCCTGACCGTGACCTGAACGTGCGGGGCCTCGAGCCCCGCCTTTTTGACCGATGTAGTTGCTATTGACAACGAGTAATAGGGGCCTGAACATGCGACCAGATAGTTGCTACACACATCCAAATGACCGAGTCCGCCCCCGGCAGCCTGTTGCGCGAAGTGGCGCGTCTGTACACCCGCGCCCAGCGCGTCGTGGCCGACTGCTGCCGCACCACCAGCACGCAGTGCCATCTGTTGACCGAGCTGGGGCGCTCCGGGCCACTGCCCTTGTCGGAACTCGGCACACGGGTCAGCCTGGAGAAGAGCTGGGTGTCGCGTGCCGTGGRGGCCATGGCAGCCCGTGGTTGGGTGAGCAAGGAGCCGAACCCGCTCGACGCAAGGAGCTGGCTCGTCACGCTCACCGCCGACGGCGAGCGCACCGTCCGTGAGCTGAACCAGACCCTCGACGACCACGCCCAGCAGCTGCTGGCGTCCTTGAGCGAGCGCGAGCGCGCCGCCGTCGAGACCTCTTTGCTGACGCTCCTGAAGGCCTTGCGCGAAGACCCGGCCGCGACCTGCTGCCTGCCGCCCCAAGCCCTGAGGGAGCCCACCCAGGATTCCAAATCATGCTGTTGAACGACACCCTCTCCCTGCGCCAGGCCGGCGCCGCCGACTGGCCGGCCGTTGAAGCCCTGCTGCTGGCGAACAAGCTGCCCACCGAGGGCGCACAGGGCCATCTGTCCACCTATCTGCTCGCCACACAGGGCGGTGAAGTCGTCGGCTGCGCCGGCGCCGAGGTGTATGGCCATGTCGCCGGAACCATCGCGCTCGTGCGCTCAGTGGCGATAGCGCCCGGGCTGCACAAGCAGGGCATCGGCCGGCTGCTCGTCGAGCGGCTGCTGCAGGAAGCCCGTTCGCGAGACATCGCGGCTCTGTACCTGCTGACGGTGACGGCGCCCGAGTACTTTGCGCAATACGGCTTCAAGCGCATGAAGATCGAAGACGTGCCGGCGGCGCTCAAGGCCTCGGCCGAATTCCAGGGCGCCTGCCCGGCCTGCGCGGCGCTGATGACGCTGGTGCTGCGCGAGGCGCCCGTTGCCGACGGCGCGTTGCCGGTCGCCGTGCTCGGCGCCGGTCCGGTCGGCCTGGCGGCTGTCGCTCAGTTGATCGAACGAGGCCTGCCCTTCGTCGCGCTGGAGGCCGGTGCGGTGGTCGGCGCGAATCTCGTCGACTACGGCCATGTGCAGCTGTTCTCGCCCTGGCAGTTCGACGTCGACGCCGCGATGGCACGCCTGCTGGCGCCCACCGGCTGGACGGCGCCACCGGCGGCCGAGCTGCCCCAGGCCGGCGAGGTGGTCGAGCGAGTGCTCAAGCCGTTTGCCGCCCTGCCGCAGGTGGCCACGTCGTTGAAGCTGGGCGCACGCGTCGTGGCCGTCAGCCGCGAGGGCTTTGACAAGGTCAAGAGCGCCGGCCGCGATCAAGCCGCTTTCCTCGTGCGCTATGAGCAGCACGGCCAGTTGCACGAACTGCGCGCCCGCGCCGTCATCGACGCGACGGGCACCTGGAACCAACCCAACCCGGTCGGCGCCAACGGCCTGCAGGCCATCGGCGAAGCCGAGGCGCGGGCGCAGATCTTCTACGGCATCCCCGACGTGATGGGCGCGCTGCGCGAGCGCTACGAAGGCCGCCGCACCCTCGTCGTCGGCGCCGGCCACTCGGCGGCCAACGCGCTGCTGTCGCTGGCCGAACTGGCCCGGCAGTCGCCCGGCACGCAGCTGGCCTGGGCGGTGCGTGCACCGTCACTGCAGCGCGTGTTCGGTGGCGGCGATACGGACGCCTTGCCCGCCCGCGGCGCACTGGGTGCGTCGCTGCGCCGGCTGCGTGACGGCGGCACGCTGGAGTTCTTCAGCGGCCTGCGCATCACGCGCATCGAGGGCATGGGCGGGCAGCTGCGCGTGCACGGGCTGGATGCGCAGCAGCAGCCCGTGGTCGTCGACGGCATCGACGAGATCGTCTGCGCGACCGGCCAGCGGCCCGACCTGGCCCTCACCAGCGAGCTGCGCCTGAAGCTCGATCCGTGGCTGGAATCGACCGAGGCGCTGGGCCCGCTGATCGATCCCAATCTGCACAGCTGCGGCACGGTGCGCCCGCATGGCCACCGCGAGCTGGCCCACCCGGAGCCGGGCTTCTACACGCTGGGCGTCAAGAGCTATGGCCGCGCCCCCACCTTCCTGATGGCCACCGGCTTCGAGCAGGCGCGCTCGGTGGTTGCCGCCATCGCGGGCGACCTGATGGCGGCGGATCGCGTCGAGCTGGAGCTGCCGGAGACGGGTGTCTGCTCGGCCCCCGTCGATGCGCCAAAGAAGGGTTGCGGACCGAGCGGCTGCGCACCCCGGCCCGCCGTCGAAGCAGAACCGCGGGCCTCCCGCTGCTGCGGCTGACGATGGGCAACAGCCGCGTCCGCGTCGTCACCACACTGGGCATCGCCCAGACCCTGGCCTGGGCTTCGTCCTATTACCTGCCGGCCCTGCTGGCGCGGCCGATGGCGGCCGAACTGGGCGTGGACGAACCCACCGTGTTCGCGGCCTTCTCGGTGGCCCTGGTCGTGTCGGCCCTGGTGGGGCCGCATTCGGGTCGGCGCATCGACCGCTGGGGCGGCCGGTCGGTGCTGATGGCCACCAGCGGCCTGTTCGCACTGGGCCTGGCCTCCATGGCCCTGGCCAGCGGCCCCAGGGGTCTGTTCGCGGCCTGGCTGGTGATGGGCGTCGCGATGGGCGGCGGGTTGTATGAAGCGGCGTTCGCATCGCTGGTGCGGCTTTACGGCCAGGAAGCGCGCGGCCCCATCACCGGCATCACCTTGATCGCCGGCTTTGCGAGCACGGTGGGCTGGCCGCTGACGGCGGCGCTGGAGCACGCCTTCGGCTGGCGCGGCGCCTGCTGGGCCTGGGCGGGGCTGCACCTCCTCATCGGCCTGCCGCTCAATGCCTGGCTGCCGCGGGCAACGCCGCCATTGGCAGCAACGCCCGCCGGCGCGGCGGCTGCGGTCGACACCAAACCGCCCGCTATGACGGCGGCGCTGCTGGCCTGGGTGTTCGCGGTCAGCTGGTTCATCAGCACGGCCATGGCCGCTCATCTGCCGCGGCTGCTGGCTGCAGTGGGCGCGGCGCCCACGGCTGTCATCCTCGTCAGCGCCCTCGTCGGGCCTGCCCAGGTCGCCGGGCGTCTGCTGGAGTTCGGCCTGCTGAGGCATCTGCATCCGCTGCATTCCGCCCGCGCCGCGGCCTTGATGCACCCGCTCGGCGCTGCCCTGCTGGCGCTGCTGGGCGCGCCGGCCGTCGCCGCCTTTGCGCTGCTGCATGGCGCGGGCAACGGCATCCTGACGATTGCCAAGGGCACGCTGCCGCTGGCGCTGTTCGGCGCGCAAGGCTATGGGCAGCGACAGGGCCTGCTGGTGCTGCCCGCGCGCCTGGCGCAGGCGCTGTCGCCCTGGCTGTTCGGCCTGCTGCTGGCCGGTTTCGGCACGCGCGTGCTGTGGTTTTCCGCCGCCCTGGGCCTGAGCGCGCTGGCGGCCCTGCTGCTGATCCGGGCGCCGGCCCGCACCTTTCCTGAACCCGTGGAGACGCCCCCTTGAAGATCCGCACCGCCACCTCCGACGACGCCGCGGCCGTCGCCGCCATCTACGGCCCCATCGTGCAGCACACGACGATCTCCTTCGAGACCGAGCCACCCGATGCGGCCGAGATGCGCTCGCGCATCGAGAAGACGCTGCCCGCCCTGCCGTGGCTGGTGGCCGAGGACACCGAGGGCGCCGTCTGCGGCTATGCCTACGCCAGCAAGCACCGCGAGCGCGCCGCCTATCAATGGTCGGTCGACACCACCGTCTATGTGCGCGAGGACGCGCGCGGCCAGGGCGTGGGCCGGGCGCTGTACGGGAAGCTGCTGCCGCTGCTGGCCGAGCTGGGCTACTACCAGGCCTTCGCCGGTGTCGCACTGCCGAACGCGGGCAGCGTGGGCCTGCACGAGGCGGTGGGCTTCGAGCCCTTGGGGGTCTATCGCAACGTCGGTTTCAAGAACGGCGAGTGGCGCGACGTGGGCTGGTGGCAGAAGTCGCTCAGGCCGCTGGACACGCCCTCGGCACTGCAGGCCTTCAGCGCCCCGCGTTGATCTGCTGGATCAGCGCCCGGTGGCTGGGCAGGTCGGCGATGGCGCGGTCGGCAAAACGCTGGATCTTGGCGAACAGCTTGTCGGCGTCCGCCATCTGCGGGAAGTCGCTGCGGCCGGCGCTGAGGTCGGTCCCGAAGCCCATGCCGTAGAGGACGTACTGGTAGTTGAAGAAGGCGAAGGTCTCGGTGTCGAGCACGAAGTCGAAGCGGCCCGGCGGGCGCAGCCGCCATTCCTCCAGCAGGCCGGCCAGGCGGTCCGGGATGGTGGAAGGCTGGGCGTTGTCGCGCCAGAAGGGTTCCTGGCGCTGGCTCAGGCAGTAATGCAGCTTCAGGAAGTTGATGATGTTCTCGAAGCGCGCCGTCATCAGCTCGTTGAAGCGCCGCGCCGGCGCGTGGATGGGGCCGCTGTGCGGCAGCATCTCGGCGATCATGCCGACGGCCGCTTCGATGAGGACCAGGCCGGTGGCCTCCAGCGGCTCCAGGAAGCCGGCCGACAGTCCGACGGCGATGCAGTTCTTCACCCACTGCTGCTCGCGATAGCCGGGCGTGAAGGGGATGCTGCGCACGCCCAGGTCTTCGTGGCCGGCGCCGCAGTAGGCGCGCAGGATGTCGGCGGCGCGGTCGTCGCTGAGGTGGTCGCTGGAGTAGACGCAGCCGATGCCGCGCGCACCGTTCAGGCCGATCTCCCACAGCCAGCCGGCCTCGTGGGCGGTGGCGATGGTGCTGCTCTCCATCGTCGCGTTGGCATCCAGCGGCACCTTGCAGGCCAGGGCGCGGTCGACGAAGAGCTGGTGGCGGACGGACTTGAAGTTCGAGCCCAGGGCCCGGCCGATCAACTCGGCGCGGAAGCCCGTGCAGTCGATATAAAGCTCCGCCTCGAAGCGGCCCTGCTGGGCGGTGTCGAGGTGGGCGATGGAGCCCGTTGCATCCAGCGACACGTCCGTCACCGTGCCCTGCACATGGCGCACACCGAGTTCGCGGGCGCGCTCGGCCAGCAGCTTGGCGAGCTTCAGCGCATCGAAGTGATAGGCGTAGTTCAGCGGCGCCGCATAGGGCGCCTCGCCGGCCCGCTTGGGTGCGCGATGCGCCTCGGCGACGCGCACCTGCAGCGTCATGGCCTCGGCGAAGGGCATGCGCCCGGCCTCGTCCTGCAGCAGCCAGTAGGGCACCAGGTTGAGGTCCTCCGTGTAGAAGGGCGCCTCGAAGGGATGGAAGAACTGCTGATGCTGGCCCGCCGTGGGCGTGCGCGCCCAGTCGACGAAGCGGATGCCCTGCTTCAGCGTCGCCGAGGTCTCGCGGATGAAGCGCGCCTCGTCGATGCCGAGGAATTGCAGCGTGCTGCGGATGGTGGGGAAGGTGCCTTCGCCGACGCCGACGCTGCTGATGTCGGGCGACTCCAGCACGGTCACTTCGAGATGGGGGCGCTCGGACAGCTTCAGGGCCTTGGCCAGGTAGGCAGCGGTCAGCCAGCCGGCGGTGCCGCCGCCGACGATGAGGATGCGTCGCTTGTTCATGCTCTCGTATAGAGGTTCTTCAGCCACTGGTGGCCGGTCTGGGCACCGTGGGCCCAGTCCTCGTCCTCTTCGCTGGGCTGGGCGATATAGCCGGAGGGGTTGAGCAGCTTGACGCGGCCGACGCGGAAGGCCGACACGCGATGCGTGACGAAGGTCAGGCCATGCTCCAACGCCGTCGCAGCCAGCAGACCGTCGCGCGTGTTGGCATAGGGCAGTTGGGCGCGGCGGCGCACGATGGCCGCGTCCACCGGCAGCACACGGCCTTCGAAGGCAGGCAGCACGCGGTTGTCGATCCAGTCCCGCACGACCAGGCCGGCAGCACGGTCCTTGCGGCCGAGGCGAGCGGCGGCGTTCTCGATCTCCAGCAGGTTCAGCGCCGACATGAAGAGTTTTTGCCGCGGCAGGCCGGCGGCCCAGGCGGCCAAGCCCGCATCGGACTGGCCGGCCTTGGCCTTGCGCAGTTCCAGGACGATGCCGGTGTCGAGCAGGAACATCAGAGGCTTTCCCTGTGATCCCAGGCACCGTCCGCCGCCGCATCGGCCGCGTCGATGGCCAGCGTCTCGGGCATGGCCAGCAGCTCCAGGATGCTCTCGCCCTCGCCGCTCAGGCGGCGGTACTCGCCGATGCTCATCAGCACATGGGTGGGCTGGCCGCGGTCGGTGATCAGCACCGGCTCGACTTGGGCGGCCCGCTTGGCGAGGCTGACGTCGCGGTTGAACTCGCGGCTGGTGAGGAGCTTCATGGCGTTGCCAATGTACCTACGTACCTTCAATCGCGCAATTGGGATGTAGGTACATAGGCTCGGATCGGTTCAACCCAATGGACACCTGAAACCCGGCTGGCAAAGTGTTCTACACGGTGAATGCGCTTTCACCAAAAGAGGCAGACAACGCTGTACAAAACCGCGAGACGGTGCGTGGCAGCGACAAGAAATCTAGAGGAACAGCCATGGAATTCGATCTTCTTGCCATCCTGGGCGACGTGTTCGCCAAGCATGGCCCCGCTGCGGCCGCAGCCGCCAAGACCTATGCGCCGGGCGACTTCAGCATCCACTTCTTCCTGCAGCTGGCCATCATCCTGCTGGCTTGCCGCATCGTCGGGTGGTTCGGCAGCAAGTTCCTCGGGCAGCCCCAGGTCGTTGGCGAAATGATCGCGGGCGTGCTCCTTGGCCCGTCGTTGTTTGGCCTGCTGGCGCCGGAAACCCAGGCCGCCATCTTTCCCAAGGAGATGAAGAACGTCCTGTACACCGGCGCGCAGCTCGGCGTGGGCCTGTACATGTTCCTCGTCGGCACGACTTTGCGGCTGGATCACTTCGCGACCAAGGCCAAGAGCGCCATTGGCGTGTCGGTGGCCGGCATCACCGCACCCTTCTTCATCGCCTTCCTGATCACGCCACTGCTCCTGCAGGTGCCTGGGCTGTTCGCCGAAGGCATCTCAACGACCAATGCGACCCTCTTCATGGGTGCCTGCATCGCCCTGACGGCCTTCCCGATGCTGGCCCGCATCATCAACGAACGCGGCTTGGCCAACACGTCGCTCGGCACCTTGTCGCTGACGGCCGGCGCCTTCGACGACGCCGTGTCCTGGTGCGTGCTGGCGCTGGTTCTGGCTGCCTTCGGCGCGGGCCCGGGCGTTGCGGTGCTGGCCATCGGCGGCGGCGTCATCTATGCCGCCTTCATCATGCTGTTCGGTCGCAAGCTGCTGGCACCGCTGGGCCGCATCGTCGAGCGCGGGGGCGAGATGAGCACCACGGTGCTGGGCATCACGATGGCGCTCTTCTGCCTGTCGGCCTTCATCATGGACGCCGTCGGCATCCACGCCATCTTCGGCGGATTCATCCTCGGCGCCGTCATGCCGCGCGGCCTGTTCGCCACCGAGCTGAAGAAGAAGGTCGAGCCCCTGGCCGTGATCCTGCTGCTGCCGATGTTCTTCACCTACTCCGGCCTGAACACGCGCCTGGACATGATCAATTCGGTCCAGCTGCTGCTGATCGCGCTGGGCGTGCTGGTGGCCTCGGTGCTGGCCAAGTTCGGTGCCTGCTACCTGGCGGCCCGCATGGCGGGTGAAGACAACCGCACGGCGCTGGGCATCGGCGCGCTGATGAACTCGCGCGGCCTGATGGAGCTCATCATCATCAACATCGGCCTGCAGAAAGGCATCATCGGCCCGGCCCTGTTCTCGATGCTGGTGCTGATGGCGGTGGTAACCACCATGATGGCCACGCCCGTGTTCGAGCTGGTCTACGGCCGCAAGGCGCGCGCCTCGGGCGAGCTGGACGCCGTCCCGGGCAGCACCGCCGCCCGCCCCGCCTGATCCCGGTCTCCACGCCGCCGCAGTGAGGTGTCGGCGGCGTTTGCAAGGGGCGTGGCCGCTGGCCTGCCCCTGTTTTTTTGCCGCGGTCCGGCGTGATCCTTGCTAGATCTGCCAGACCTGCCGAGGACATCCATGAGCGAGCTTGCATCCGGCGTCGTGGCACGGCCCTCCGAGCCGGCGCCCATCGCCCGTCGGCCCAGCCAGGCGCCGAGCTACAGCCTGCGCAGCGGCGTCGTCGCCTGTGCCGGCGTCTTCGCCATCATCGGCGTGCTGGCCTTTGCCTCCTACAACCTGGGTTGGCTGCTGCTGCTGGGCTCCTTCGGCTCCAGTGCGGTGATGGTCTTCACCTTCCCGGAGCTGCACTTCTCGCAGCCCCGCAGCCTGGTCGGCGGCCATGTCATCTGCACGGCGGTGGGCCTGGGCGTGCTGGCGCTGTTCGGCCCGAGCTGGTGGTCGCTGGCCTTGGCCACCGCCGTGTCGGTGGCCTTGATGATGCTGACGCGCACCCTGCACCCACCCGCCGGCTCGAATCCCGTCATCGTCTTCCTGGTCGCACCGAAGTGGAGCTTCCTGCTCTTCCCGACGCTGTTCGGTGCACTGACCATGGTCGTTGTCGCGGTGCTCTACCACCGCGCCTGTCGGCGAACCTACCCGGTCTACTGGCGTTAGCGCGCCGCCAGCGGCCGCACATGCTCGACGAGGGCGACCAGGAACTTGCCCGGCTCCTCGTGCGGCGCCAGGTGCGCCGAGTGCTCGAACCAGACCAGCTTCTTTGACGGCGCCTTCAGCTGGGCCAGCCAGGGCTCGATGACCGAGGCCGGCGTCGTCAGGTCGTGGCGACCCAGGAACATCAGCACCGGGAAGCGCGTGGCGCGGATCTGCGTATGGTCGGCCCGCTTCATGTCGGGCAGCAGCGCCGGCACGGACAGCTGGCCGCCCTGGTCGATGGCCAGGCGGTCCTCGAACTCGTAATAGGGCGACAGCCGCGCGGCGCGGAAGTAGAAGTTGGCGTTGTCGCGATAGGCCGCCAGGCCGCCATAGGCCTGCACCCACCGACGCGCGACATTGACCTTGGCGAAGGGGATGTCGCCTTCACCCGGATAGGGTGCGATGGCTTCGAGTTCAGCCAGGGCGGTCACGTCCTTGCGTTTGCGCGCCTCGGCCAGCAGGCCCTCGTACTGCGCGCGCTCGTTGGCCTGCAGATTCATCAGCGGTCCGACGCCGACATAGGCGCTGACCCACTCCGGCTTCGCCATGGCCGCATCCAGGCCGATGACATTGCCCCAGGAATGGCCCAGCAGGATGACGCGCTCGACCTTGAGGCGCTGGCGTACCAGGGCCATCAGCTCGACCAGATCCTTGGCCATGCGCTCACGCGTCAGCTCGGCGGTATTGGCGGCTTCACCGCCAGCACGCAGCGTCTTGGCCGTGCCGCGCTGGTCCCACTGCACGACGGTGAAGAAGTCCTCCCAGCCGCGCTGGTAGGGCCAGCTGCGCCCCATCTCGGCCGCACCCGGGCCACCATGCACATAGATGAGCACCGGGTTGGCGCGGTCGGCGCCGCGGATGGTGATCCACTGCTTGAGCCCGCCCAGCTCGACGGCCTCGCTGACCTCGATGGCGTTGGGCGCCACGAGGCGCTGCTGCTCGGCAATCATGGGCCGCACGGCGATGTAGGCGGGCTCGGCGGGCGGCGGCTCGACAGCCCAGGCCAGGCTCGCAAAAAACAGCAGCGCGGCGGGCAGGAATTTCTCGATCATGGCGGGTCAGCTTTGAACGGGCGGCGCACCATAGCACCCATGAACAACCTCCACTGGCTTCTGCTCCCCGCCCTGCTTTGCGCCTGCGCTTCCGGCATCACGCTGCCGCGCGAGCAGGCCTGGGTGGACGGCAAGCGCGTCGAGTACGTGACGACGGACATCTCCGATGCAGCCATGGCCGCGCAGGCCGGCATCAACCACGTGCCACGCCTGGCCGGCGCCGTCGGTGCAGGCTCGGCCTCGCTGACGGAGCGCGTCTACAAGTTCGCCGACGGCGCGCAGGTCAGCGTCTTTGCCTCCGGCCCTGCGGCCGTCGGCGCGGCGCGGCCGGACCCGAACTACAGCCCGCTGTGGCGGCTGGTGCTGGTGCGCTGGAAGCCTGGCAAACCGCCGCGCGAGCTGCGTTCCGAGGAGGCCGTGCTGGACGCTCAGGCCTCGGGCGAGGTCGAGTTCGACGTGACCGGCATCGTCGTCAACTGCCCCATCACGCGCGGCGTGGACGGCGTCGCCTTGCGCGGCGTGCGCTGAATGCCCACCAGCAGGGCCAGGCCCGGCACGCGGCGCAGCAAGAGATAGGCCGCGCCGCTGACGATGCCGGTCAGTGCGATCAGCAGCACGGCTTCCAAGCCCCAGGGCAGGGCCAACGGCTTCAGCCACTGGCTGAGCACGACGATGACGCTTTGGTGCAGGATGTAGAGGCAGAACACCGCCTTGCTCGCCTCGCGCAGCAACGGCGACTCACGGGTGAAGGCGCGCTGAGCCCAGCCGCAGGCGGCGACGATGGCAAACCAGGTCAGCGAGCCGCGCAGCGTGCGGGCGGCGGTCAGGATGGCATCGCTGGGCGTCACCTCGGCATATTGCTGATTGAAGACCAACAGCACCGCCCAGCCCGCCAGCGAGACGCCGAGGGCCACCCAACGCAGCCGCAATGCCGCGGCCCAGAAGCCTTGCGCCAGCGGCGTGCGGCTGGCCCAGCCGATGGCGAACAGCCAGCCGTACTGCAGATGGTTGTAGAGGTCGTGCACCAGGTCGTGCTCGATGGGGAACAGCGGCTTGATGAAGATACGCATCAACGCCAGCGGCACGGCGGGCAGCAACAGCCAGGCCCAGGCCGGCAGCTTCAGTTCGCGGGAGACGGTGACGAAGCGCGCCAGCAGCGCACCGAGCACCGCATACAGCCACAGATAGGGCAGGAACCACAGATGGTTCCAGGTCGGCATGCTCATGCAGTCGTTGCCGCGGCAGGCCTTGCCGGCCGTCAGATAGAAGCGCCAGAAGTCCAAGTAGCCGCCGTCGCCCGGCAGCACGTCGGGCGCCTTGGTCAGCACCTCGAAGTAAGCCTGCGGCGTGACGATGACGACCATGCCGAAGATCAGCGGCAGCAGCAGGCGCAGCGATCTGTCCTTCAGCGTGCCCAGCATGCCGCGCTTGGCGAACAGCCCTTGGCAAGCCGCGCCAGCGATCAGGAACAGCAGGCCCAGGCGCCACGGCGAGCTGAGCTGCATGAAGGGCTCGAGGGCGCTGCTGGCCGCCGCGCTCTTCACATGCCAGTCCCAGGTCACGTAGTACATGCCGACGTGGTAGGGGATCAGCAGTGCAAAGGCGGCGACGCGCAGGCCGTCGAGGAAGGGCAGGCGGTTTGTGTTCATGGCCGCCAGCTTCGCGGCCGGGCTCGCGCGGCGCGAGGGCGCCGGGGCGAGTGGTGGGATTTATGGGGCGAACGCGTCCAACACCGCGCGATAACCGCGCGACACGCGCAGCGTGTCTCCGCTGGCAAGTGTCAGGACCGCCTCGCCAGTCGGGAGACGCTCGATGCGCTGAACATGGGCCATGTTGACCGCATGGCTGCGGTGCACGCGCAGGAAGCGCGCCGCCCAGCCCGGGCGCTCCAGCGCGTCGGCCAGCGTCGCGCGCTCCAGCAGGCTGCGCGGCGGCAGGTGCAGCTCGATGTAGTTGTCGGCGGCCGAGATCCAGTGCACCTCGGAAAGCCGGATGCGCTCGCCCTCCACCCACCATTCACCCACCGGCGCCGCGGGCCGCGCCAGCAGCTCGCGCACCCGCGCCAGCGCCGCGCTCAGGCGCTCGGCCGTGTAGGGCTTGAGCAGATAGTCCAGCGCCGCCAGCTCGAAGGCCCGCAGCGCGTGTTCGGCGTGCGCCGTCGAGAAGACGATGCAACGCACACCGGCCTCGCGCAGGGCGGCACCCAGTTGCACGCCATTACCACCGGGCATCTCGATGTCGAGCAGGGCGAGATCGGGCGGCGCCGGCAGCGAGCGCACCAGGGCGAGGGCCGCTGGCGCGTCGTTCGCCTCCAGCAGTTCGGCGATGTCGACCTCGGCCGCGAGCAGGCGCCGCAGCTTGGACCGCGCAGCCGGCTCGTCGTCGACGATCAGCACCCGCATGGCAGCTCCACCGTCAGGCTCATGCCGGCGCCATCGGGCCCGAAGCCGACGCTGGCCGCATCGCCATAGCGCCCCGCCAGCCGCTCTCGCAGATTGCGCAGGCCCAGGCCTCCCTCGGGATCGGGCGGCGACTCGGGCACCGGTGTGTCGCCATGGTTGCTGACGCTCAGATGCAGGCGCTCGCCGATGCGCTTGGCGACGACGCTGACCGTCACGCGGCCACGGTGCCGCGCCACGTCATGCTTGACCGCGTTCTCCACCGGCGCCAGCAGCAGCAGGGCCGGCAGCCGGCAGTCCGCGGCGGCCGCGTCCGCCTCGATCTGCACGACCAGTCGCTCGGCGCCAAAGCGCGCCTGCATCAGCTCGAGAAACGGTTGCACCAGGGCCAGCTCCTCGCGCACCGTGTGCTCGGCGCGCTGCTGGGCCGCCAGGGTCTGGCGCAGCAGGTCGGCGAGCTGGCACAGCAGCCGGTCGGCACGCGCCACGTCCTCGTACATGACCGACGAGATCAGGTTCAGCGTGTTGAACAGGAAATGAGGCTGCACCTGGTCGGCCAGGCGCGCCAGGCGCACCTCGGCCAGCTCGCGGCGGGCGCGGTCCAGCTCCTGCGCCCGCGCGGCAGCGGCCTGGGCCATCCAGACGCCGCGTGAGATCAGGCAGAAGCTCAGATAGCTGACCGCGTCCTTGCCACCCTCATAGACCAGCACCGTGGCCAGATCGTCGGGGTGGTAGCCCGCGCCGGCCAACGCATAGACCGCGAAGCGCAGGCCGAACATGCCGGCAATATGCAGCAGGCTGAACAGCGGCATCGCGACCGCGTGCGCTGCCAGCTGCTGCGGCCAGGGTCGGCCCCGCAACTGGCCCAGCAGGGCATGCACGCCCAGGGCCAGCAGGCCGATGACGATGACGGAGCTGAACTCCCACAGGAAGGGCTCCCAGGGCTGGTTGCCACCCGAGAGGCGGTAGGACTGCAGCGCGGAAATGCTCAGCAGCAGGCCGATGATGGCCAGCACGGCGAAATAGGGCAGGCGCCAGCGGCGCGGCAGGATCGACATGGCCGGCAGCGTAGCGGGCTTTGACCCCGCCGCCGCCGCCGCCCGCCCCGGGAGGATCGCGTTTCGCCCCTTCGCGTCAGGGCTTGGGAAGGTCGTAGGTGGCGGCGATGCTCACGCCGCTGTAGCTGGCGCGCGGGTCCTTGGAGCCGAGCACGACGTAGTACCAGTCGGACGAGCCGGGTTGGGCCAGGTTGACGCTCTGCGCCGTGCCGGTCTGCGCGGAGCGGGCCAGGTACTGGGTCGCGGTGGGCCAGCGGCCGTAGTCCACGGACAGGCTCAGGTCACCGCTGCCGCCGCTGCTGAAGATGCGCACATTGCTCGCGCCCGCCGGCAGGCGCAGATACAGGTAGTTCACCGTCCCGGCGGGCAGGGCGATGGCGCAGTTGCGGCCCAGATAGCGCGGGTCGCCGCTGCAGGCGGGCAGGGCAGGGTCGGCGGGCAGCGGCGGCTGGCCGGCGGTGGTGGCGCTGGCCACCCAGTTGGCGAACTCGGCGTCGTAGCGCGTGCCGATGGCCTGCATGCGCGCCTGGTAGCCGGCGTAGTCGCCCAGGCGGAACAGGGCGAGGTTGGCATCCACGTCGCTGCGGTGGCGCTCGACCATGAAGCGCGTGGCCATATAGCCCCAGCGGTAGGCGCGATTGACGTAGTCGGCCATCTCGTAGGTGTTGCCGAAGATGTCGCTGAGCCTGTACTGCGCCGTGCGCGCGGCATCGATGGCCGCCTGGTCGTTGTTGCCCAGCGAGAGGTACTCGGCAATGCCCTCGATCCACCAGACGGTGGGCTTGGACGTGCCCAGCGCGAAGTCGCCGGCCATGTCGAAGCGGCCGTCGATGTAGTGGATGTACTCGTGCTTGAGGTTCCAGATCTGGAAGTCGGGCAGCCAGGTGGCCTTGTAGGCGACGAAGCGCGCCTGGTTGGCTGCATCGGCGGGGTTGCCTTCAAGGTACATGCCGCCGTTGTCGGTGCTGATGCCATAGATCAGCGAGGCGTACTTCTGGTAGTTCGCGTAGTCGTCGAACACGACCACCTCCAGCGCGCCGTTGTTGTCGTTGGCGACGGGCAAGCGCCGCGTCTTCAGCATGGTGTGCGCATAGGCCTCCTCGGTCGCCAGCTGGCTGCAGGTGTCGGCCAGCTGCGCGGCGGTGAGGGACTGCGAGCGCACGCGCAAGGTGTCGCTGCAGCGCTGCGTGACCTTGAGCACGGCGTCGGCCAGCGTCGTCTTGTAGTTGCAGGTGCCGTAGCTGGCGCAGTTGGCGTTGTCGTAGTAGCTGACGGCTTCGGCCGCGGCGGCCCACAGCGAGACGCTGTTGTCACCGGGCCGGCTGTTGGCCAGCGTGTCACGGATCTCCTGGCTGACCGTGGGCAGCAGCGCCGGGTACTGGCCGTAGCGCAGCGCCTCGCGCAGCGCGTCGTTGAGCTGGTAGTCGTTGGCCGTGCCCAGCAGGGCGGCGCGGTTGCCGCGCACGAAGCCGTACAGCGCCTGGGTGGTGCTGGGGTCGTTCTGCAGCGCGGCTGTCGCGCCATCACGCCAGTGCACGTAGTACATCACCGTCAGCGCGCCGGTGAAGCCGGCGGCCGCGGTGCGCTCGGTCAGCGCCTGCACGGCGCGGGGGTTGGCCGCCGTGTTGGTGAAGCGCGTGACCAGGCCGCGCAGCCGCGGCATGTAGTACAGCTCGTCGTTCTGGTTGGTGATCAGCGTCATCACCTCGCCGGCCGTGGTGTAGCCGGGAGTGTTGGCGCGCATCAGCAGGCCGTTGTCGACCAGGCCGCCGATGACGCCGCGCGTGACCTCGCGCACCGCCGCAGGCGGCGTGGGGCCGTTGCCGCCGCTGGCCACGTAGTAGCCCGCGCGCAGGTAGAGCGTCAGGTTGACGAGGCGGATGTTGCTGGCGTCGTAGCTGGTGGCCTCCTGCGCGAAGCGCTGCGCCACGGCCGTGAAGTTGGCGGCGCTGAACACGCTGGCCGCGCGCGTGCCGCCGAGCGAGAACAGGCCGTAGTGGCAGTCGAAGGCCGGCAGGTTGGCGACGTAATCGGCCAGCGCGCTGCCCTGCAGGCCGGCCAGCACGCTCATGTCCTCGCAAGGCCGCGCGGCCAGCGCCTTCACGCGGCCGGCGACGGGCTTGACGCTGTCGCGCGGCGCCGTCTGCAGCCGGTACTGCGCCTGCTCGGGCGAAGGCGGCAGCGCGCTGCGCTGGCTGGGGCGCGGCGCCTGCTGCTGCGGGGTGTCGTGGGCCTGGGCCAGCGTGGCCAGCGCGCCCAGCGCCAGGCTCGTGGCCAGGCGGTGCAATGTCTTCATGGGTGTCTCCTGTGTTGCGCCGTCGCCGGTGATGAGGCGATGCGGCAGCGGCGCACCGTACGCACGGCCCGCAGGCCCGTCTTGTGCGGATTCGCTGCGATCGGCGAGGTGCGAAACCCCTGCGCCAGCGCGGCTTCGGCCCGCTCTACTGGGCGCGGCGCGGGTTGTCCCGGGCTGGGTTGGCCCCAGGCGCGCCGCGAGGGGCGCGGATACAAGGCGTCACGCCTCGGGGCGGATGTCGCGCACCCACTGGCGGAAGGCGCGCGGCGTGAGGCCGGTCAGCGCGCGGAATTGCTTGGTCAGTGCGCTCTGGTCGCAGAAGCCGCAATCCAGCGCGATGTCGCTGATGCGCCGGTCGCTGGCCTGCAGCAGCCGCGCCGCGGCGTCGATGCGCAGCTTGGTGAGGTACTGGCTGGGGCTGAGGCGAAAGATCTTCTTCATGCGCCGCTCGAACTGCGCGACGTTCAGGCCCGCATGGTCGGCCAGCATCTCGATGCCCAGCGGTTCGGCGTGCCGCGCCAGCATCAGGTCCACGACGGCGGCCATGCGCGCGTCGACCATGCCGGAGCGGCTGGGCTCCTCCAGGTCGCGCGACAGGCAGGCCAGGCCGATGACCTGGCCCGCGCGGTCATGCAGCGGCAGCTTGGTACTGAGGCACCAGCCGGGCTCGTGGTTGGCGAACAGCGTCAGGTCGAGGTTGTCGAGCACGGGCTCGCCGGTGCGGAACAGCTGCTCGTCCTGCGCCGTGTAGCGCTCGGCCATATGGGCCGGAAACAGCTGCCGCGCGGTACGTCCGATGGCGTCGCCCTGGTGCACCAAGCCGCAGCGTTCGGCGCAGGCCTGGGAGATCGACACATAGCGGCCGCTGCGGTCCTTGATGGAAAAGACCATGTCGGGCTGGCGGTCGAACAGGCCCTCCACCCAGGGCAGCGGCTGCGCCAGTTCACGCAGGAACTGCTGGCGCCAGTGCGCTACGCAGGGCTCGGGCGGGGGCGCGTCGGGGCTGATCAAGGCAGGGCGGCACAGAAATGGGCGCGCAGTGTGGCGCGCCGCTTTGCTCCCCAGCCAGTCCCCATCTGGGCGACGCATCAATCCGGATTGCGCGCCGGCCACCATTCACTCACGCGCACGCGCCCCGCGGCACTTTGCCGCATTCCACCGACCAACTTGCCACCTAGACTCGCGTTTCGACTGGCGGAAGGTCAGACCGTGCTGGACATGCTGCAGCTTCGCACCATCAGCGGCGTCACCGGGGTGATGGGCTGCCTGATGGCGCTGGTCATGTTCTTCCAGCGCCGCAGCTATCCGCCCTCCATCCATGGCCTGGGCCACTGGGCCGCCGCGCCGCTGGTGGGTTTCGCATCGGCGCTGCTGTTCACCTTGCGGGGCGCGCTGCCGGAGCTGCTGTCCCTCGGCCTGGCGAATGCGCTGATGTTTGCCGGCGCCGCCTTGTTCGTAGCCGGCAGCTACCGCTTCTTCGAGCAGCCGCTGTCGGCACGCAGCTGGGCGCTGCTGGGCATGACCGGACTCGCCATCGTGGCATTCATGCATTTCTTCACCGGGCCCTACGGCTACCGGGTGCTGTTCATGGGCCTGCTGTTGGGAGGCACGGGCGCCTGGCATGCGCACTTCATCTGGAACCAGCCGGCGCAGAGCTTCGCGACCCGCTTCACCGCCGTCGTGCTGCTGCTGAGCAGCACCATCATCCTGGCCCGCGCGGTGACGGCGCCCTTCATGCCGCCGCAGGAAGGCCTGTTCACGCCGTCGCCCATGCAGGTCATCTACCTGCTGGGGCTGGCCTTCGGCACGTTGCTGACCAGCATCGGCACGGTGTTGATGGCCTCGGAGCATTTGCGCCAGGAGCTGGAGCGTCTCATCACGCGCGACAGCCTGACCGGCGCGCTGACGCGCCGCGCGCTGTACACGACGGGAGAGGCGGAACTGTCACGGGCCCGGCGGCAGGGCCGCCCACTGTCGGTGCTGATGCTGGACCTGGACCATTTCAAGCGCATCAACGATGAGCACGGCCACCTGGTGGGCGACCGCGTGCTGGCCGACTTTGTCGAACGCGCGCATGCCGTGCTGCGCCGGCCGGCCGTGCTGGGCCGCTACGGCGGCGAGGAGTTCGTCGCCCTGCTGCCCGACACCGATGCCGCCCAGGCGCTGGCCGTGGCCGAACGCCTGCGCACCAGCACCGAGGGGGACGCGGCCCTGCCGCGCTGCCACGTCAGCATTGGCGTGGCCACGGCGCGACCGGAGGAGACGCTGGACGGCCTGATCAACCGCGCCGACGCCGGCCTCTACCAAGCCAAGGCCCAGGGTCGCAACCAGGTCGTGCAGCGGCTGATGACGTCCTAGCGGCGCGTTTTCTGGTCGCCGGCGCCGTGTTCTCCGCCCTTCACCATGCCGCCGCGTTTATCGGCGTCCAGCCCCGGCGTGGCGCGCAGGTCGGTGTCGACCTGGCCCTGCTGGAGATCGCGCGCGGCGCGGTGCACCTGCGGGTCCGGCTCGGGGTTGGTCGCCGTGTTCTGCTGGTCACGCTCATGCGGCAGCGAGGGCTTGCCCTCGGGCCGGGCGGCATCGGGGTTGATGGTCTTGCTCATCGCTTGGCGTGGCTCTTGCCAGCCTGTTCGGCGTCGCGCATCTCGCGGGCTTCGTCGATGTCGTGGGGTGCAGCCTCACGGGCCGCAGGCTCGACCGCGCCGCTCTTGACGAACTTCTCGACGGACTCGCGGTGGCGGCGAGCGGCGGCGTAGTTGCCTTCGCCTTGCAGGCCGTCGCCTTGGACGGGCGTCTTGGCAGTGGGTTTCATGGCGGGCTCCTGAATCGGCTGGGCGGGCTACAACTTTGAGCGCCGGCGCGCGCGGGCGCGGTCATCCACGCCGCCATTGGCGTGTCGGCCCACACCGACAGGGCCGGTGCGGCGGCGCGCCGTCCTACAAATCGCGCCGTCGGCGTCCGGGCCGCGAACGCGCAGCCGGGACAGAGCATGAGCTGTCATGTCCCATACCTTGTCAGCTCCCCTCCCTTCGTCCGGCGCTTCCGGCACGGGCGAGGCGCGCTGGGAGGGTAAGGGCCAGCAGTGGCGCCTGGTCTTGTCTGGCGACCTGAGCGGCGCAGAGCTGCCCAAGCCGCCCGCAGAACTGCCGGTGGCCGACGGCACGCGGCTGGGCTTCGACAGCGAGGCGCTCTCGCACTGGCAGCCGCCGCTGGCCGGCGCGCTGTGGCAACTGTTGGCGCCACTGGCGCGCGGCGGCGTCCAGCTCGACTTCGCCGGCCTGCCGCGCGGGCTGCAGCCGCTGCTGGGCCTGAGCCTTCCGCAGGCTCAGGCGCCCAAGCAGAAGCCGGTGGCCGATGACGAGGAAGCGCCCGATCCCGAATGGCGCAAGACCCTGGTCTTCATCGGCGACACGCTGGCCGCCCTCGGACGACTGATGCGTGGCCGCAGCGCGATGCGCATGAGCGACTGGCTCTGGCAGATCGAGCAGACCGGACCGCGCAGCCTGCCCATCGTGCTGCTGGTCAGCAGCCTGGTGGGCCTGATCGTGGCCTATATGGGCGCCGAGCAGCTGCAGCGCTTCGGCGCGCAGAGCTTCATCGCCAACCTCGTCACCATCGGCGTCGTGCGCGAGATCGCGGCCCTGGTCGTGGGCATCGTGCTGGCTGGCCGCGTCGGTGCTGCGTTTGCGGCCCAGATTGGCAGCATGCGCGCCGGCGAGGAGATCGACGCGCTGACGACGCTGGGGGTGGACCCGGTCGAGCACCTGGTGCTGCCGCGCATGCTGGCCCTGCTCGTCACCGGCCCGCTGTTGACGCTGTGCGCCGGCGTGGCCGGGCTGGCGGTGGGCGGGGCGGTGGCCRTCTTGCTCTACGACGTGCCGCCCATGGCCTATCTGACGACCACCCGCGAGGCGCTGGCGGGCTGGGACCTGTTCGTCGGCCTGCTCAAGGGCAGTGTCTACGCGGTACTGGTCGCGCTGGCAGGTTGCCGCCAGGGCCTGAACGCCGGGCGCAGTGCGCAGGCGGTGGGCGAAGCGACGACCGCGGCTGTTGTACAGGCCATTGTCTGGATGGTGGTGGCCGCCTCGACGCTGACCGTCATCTTCCAGCGCTTGGACATCTGATGGCCGACAAGAAGAAACAGCCTGACGAGGTGCTGATGCGCGTCGAGAACCTCAGCCTGCACGCCGGCGGCAAGGAGCTGCAGCATGGCCTGAACTTCGAGGTCAAGGCGGGTGAAGTGCTGGCCATCGTCGGTGCCAGCGGCTGCGGCAAAAGCACGCTGCTGCGCCACATGATCGGCCTGCAGACGCCGCGGACCGGCCGCGTGCTGTGGACGGCTGACGGCCAGCAGCGCGACGTGCACGGCGACGACCCGCCGCGGCGCGAGATCGGCGTCGCCTTCCAGGCCGGCGCGTTGTGGAGCAGCATGACGGTCGGCGAGAACCTGATGCTGCCGCTGGAGCTCTACACCGAGCTGGACGAGGCCGAACGCGAGCGCCAGGCGCGCTTCAAGCTGGCCCTGGCCGGCCTGGACGATCCCGCCACCTTCGACGCCGAGCCAGCCGCACTGTCCGGCGGCATGAGGAAGCGCGCGGCCATCGCCCGCGCGCTGATGCTGGACCCGCCACTGCTGTGCCTGGACGAACCTTCGGCCGGCCTGGACCCGCTCACCTCGGCGCGGCTGGACGACCTCATCAAGCGGCTCAAGGACGAGATGGGCCGCGCCATCGTCCTCGTCACGCATGAGCTGGAGAGCCTCTTCGCCGTGGCCGACAGGGTGCTCTTCCTGGACGTCGAAGCGCACACGGCAACAGCGCTGGGGCCACCCGCCGAGCTGCGCGACCACGGGCCGGATGCGGTGCGCGAGTTCCTGACCCGCGGTCAGTACGAGCCAGAGCGGGAGGCCGCGTGAAGCGCCGCCGCGCCAGCCCCTTCGTCATCGGCGCGTTCGTCGTCGGCGCCGTGGCCTTGCTGGTCATCGCGCTGATCGCCCTGCCCGGCCAGCACTGGTTCAAGCAGCCGGAACGCGTGGTGATGTTCTTCTCGGGCTCCGTGTTCGGGCTGCAGAAGGGGGCGCCGGTGGTGTTCCGCGGCGTGCGCATCGGCGACGTCACCGACATCACCGTGCACTACGACAGCAAGTCGGACAGCTTTGCCATCCCCGTCATCGCCAACCTCGACGAGGACGCCGTGCGCGGCCTGGACGGGCGCATGGGCAACGACGACATCGGCCATGCGCTGCCGACACTGATCAAGCGCGGCCTGACGGCCCAGCTCGGCACGCAGAGCCTGCTGACCGGGCAGCTCTACATCGACCTGGATTTCCGCACCAAGCCGCCCGGCAGGCTGCATGGCGGCTACAAGGGCGATGCGACCGAGATCCCGACCAGCGCGACCGCCTTCCAGGCGCTGAAGGACCAACTCGAAAGCGTCGACCTGAAGAAGATCGTCGACGACCTCAGCCAGATCGCCAACTCGGCGCGCCAGCTCATCGCGGCGCCCGAACTGAAGCAGGGCCTGAAGGATTTCGCCGCCACCGCCACCCACGCCCGCAGCCTGGCGGCGCAGCTGGACCGCCGCGCCACGCCGCTGACGAGCAGCGCCGAACGCGCGATGGCCAGCGTGGACCGTGCGGGCGACAAGGTCTCGATCGCAGCCGACAAACTGGGCACCGGCGCCGATCGCGCCAGCGATCTGCTGGACCCCAAGGGGCCGACCGTGCGCGACGTGCAGCGCGCGGTCAATGAGCTGGCGAAGGCCAGCGCCTCGCTGCGCGAAGCCGCCGACGGCGACGGCCCGCTGCTGCAGCAGACCGAGCGCACGATGCGCGAGCTGTCGCAGGCGGCACGCGCGCTGCGACAGCTCGCGCGGTCGCTGGACGCGCAGCCGCAGCAGCTGCTGCTCGGCCGCCAGCCGGATGCTCCCCCAACCGCCGCACCGGAGGCTGCCAAATGACGACCGCCATGAACCTGCGCCGCCGTGGCCTGCTCATGCTGGCAGCCGCAACTTTCGCCGGCTGCTCGACACGCAACACGCCACCACGCCGTCTCTACGGGCTGACCGGCATGCCGCCGCTGCCCGCCGATGCCAAACCCGGCCAGGACGGCCGCGCCTGGGTACTGAGCCCACAGCTGGCCCTGCCCGAGCTGCTGGACCGCGACGAGATCCTCGTCGCCGAGGGCAGTGCCGGCCTGCGTCCCTTGCCCGAGGCGCGCTGGGCCGAGCCGCTCAGCGAGGCGCTGCCGCGCCTGCTGGCCGAGGACCTGTGGCGGCTGCGCCAGCCCTACCCCGTCACGGTGGGCAAGCAGAACACGCCCGACGGGGAGTCGCTGCGCCTCGTCGTGCAGGTGGATGAATGGCTGGCACGGCCCGACAGCGGCGGGCTGCAGCTGCGGCTGCGCGCCCGCTGGCACTGGCTGCCGTTGCAGGCGCCGGCCGGCACCGCGCTGCCGCCTCCCGGCTCGGCCGACCTGAGCCTGCCTTGCGGCATGCAGGCAGACGCACTGGCCGATGCCTACCGCCGCAGCGTCATGCAGCTGGCCGCCCGCATCGTCGCGGCCTCGTGAGCCCTGCAGCTTCAGGCAGACCCTGAGAAAGCGCGCTCAGCGGCGCTGGAACAATCGCGGCCGCAGGGGCGGCTGCCTCGCTGAAAAAAGAACCGCGCCCGGGCCGCCCGAGGGCGCCAAGGGAGTGGGTGATGCTGGAAGGTTTCAGATCCTGGATCATGGTGGCCGTGCTGCTGATCGGCGGGCCCTATGTGATGTTCAGCGGCGCGAGCAATGCCCGCGACGTCAAGCGCCTGCAGGCCAATGGCCGCGAGGCCACCGCCGTGGTGGAAAGCATCGAGTGGCGCAAGAAGCGCGGCTCGGAGAGCGGCTTCCGCGGCCACATCGTCTTCAAGACGGAAGCCGGTGACCTGGCCCGTGGCGAGATCAGCCTGCCGCAGCAACTGGGTCAGTCCATGAAGGACGGCAAGACCGAGCCCATGGTCAAGGTGCGCTACCTGCCCAACGAACCCAGCGTCGTGCGCATGGCCGATATGGAGGACAGCTCCGGCGAGACGCGCTGGGTCGGCGCGGTGATGTTCGTCCTCGGCCTGGGCCTGCTGTGGTGGCGCTGGCGCAGGCGCGCGGCCGGACCGGCCACCGCGGCGGCCTGATCGCTACAGGGGCCGGCAGCGCCGGCCCCATGCACAACAGACGACCTACTGCGCCACTGTCAAGCGGGCCGCGAAAGCCTTGTGCACGCCCAGCAGGGCCGCGGCGCGCTGGGTCTGCACCTGGATCAACGCGTCCGCCGCCGCCAGGCGCTCCTGCTCGGCGCTGAGCAAGGCATAGAAGTCGGTCACGCCGGCTTCGTAGCGCTTCAGGGCCAATTCGCGGGCGCGCCGCGTCGCGTCGGCGGCCGTGGCCTGGGCCGTAGCCTGCAGCTCGGTCTCGCGCAGCGTCGACAGGCTGCCCTGGGCGTCCTGCAATGCCGTCAGCTGGGCCTGTTCGGCTCCGGCCACGGCGGCCTCATAGCCAGCGCGCGCCGCGCTCTCCTCGGCCTTGCGGGCGCCGAAGTCCAGGAAGTTCCAGTTCAAAGCAGCGGCGAGGCTGTGGATCTGCGTGCCGCTCTTGAACAGGTCGCCAGCACTGCCGGCGCTCCAGCCGATCTGGCCGGTCAGGCCCAGGCTGGGCCAGCGCGCGGCCCAGGCGACATGGGCGCGTGACGCGGCGGCCTGGGCCCGCACGGCGGCGGCCTTCACATCGGGGCGTGCGCTGAGCAATCCGGCCGGATCGGGCAGGCTGCCGAGGCTGATGAGGCGGGGCTCGGGCATGCCGGGCAGCGGGTCGCTGTCGGCCTTGTCGCAGTCGGCCGGCGGCTGGCCGCGCAGCACGTCGAGCTGCAGGCGCGTCAGGCAGGCCGCGTTGCGCAGCGCGGGCACGCTGGCCGAGGTCTGCGCGACGAGGGCTTCGGCGCGGGCCTGGTCGAGGGCCGTGCCGCGGCCGGCGCCGACGCGCGCCTTGACGAGGTCGAGCAGCTGGTTCTGCACGCCCAGCGTTTCCTTGGCGAGCGCGAGCCGGTGGCCGAGGCCGATGAGCTGGGTCTGCAGGTTCAGCGCCGTGCCAGCCAGGCTGAGTTGGGCCGCGTCGCGATCCAGCGCGGCGCCTTGGGCGTCATAACCGGCCGCCTGTGCGTTGGAGGCCGCGCGGCCCCAGAGATCGACCTCCCAACCCGCCGTCGCATTGACGCCGTAGCTGGTGAAGTTGTTGAACACGCCCTGGTCGTTGGGCGCGCGCTGGCGGCTGGCGCTGGCGCCCAGGCCCACGGTGGGCAGGCGGCGGGCGCCGGCCGCATCGGCCAGGGCCTCGGCCTGCTTCAGCCGCGCGGCGGCAGCGCGCAGGTCGCGGTTGTTGGCCAACACCTCATCGACGACGCGCTGGAGTTGGGCGCTGTCGACAAAGGCGGTGGTCATCTGCGCAGCGCCGGAGTTGGCGGGCGGCAACTGCGCAAACTTCTCGGGCGCGAGATTGGCCGGGCCCTTGGACAGGCCGGGCGCGGCGCAACCGACCAGCGCGACGGCCAGGGCGAGTGGGGTCAGACGGGCGAGCATGTCAGTGACCCTCCTTCTTCGTGGAGACATCGTCATCGATGCCGGGGTGGAAGGCATGGGCCGAGGCCTCGACCTGGGCACGCAGCGCCGCCGCACGGGCGCGGCGCTTCTCGGTGCTGGCGCGCAGCAGGCTGTAGAAGACCGGCGTCAGGAAGATGCCGAACAGCGTCACGCCCAGCATGCCGGCGAACACGGCGATGCCCATCGCACGGCGCATCTCGCTGCCGGCGCCGCTGCCCAGGATCAGCGGGATGACGCCGGCGCAGAAGGCGATGGACGTCATCAGAATGGGGCGCAGCCGCAGGCGGCAGGCCTCGATGACGGCGTCGCGGATGGACTTGCCCTGCTCCTCCAGCTCCTTGGCGAACTCGACGATCAGGATGGCGTTCTTGCACGCCAGGCCGACCAGCACGACCAGGGCCACCTGCGTGAAGATGTTCAGGTCCCCCGCCTGCCCGAAGGGCGGGAAGTGCGACAGCCAGACGCCGAACAGCGCCGACAGGATGCACATCGGCACGATCAGGATGATGGCCAGCGGCAGGCTCCAGCTCTCGTACTGGGCCGCCAGCACGAGGATGACGAGCAGCACCGAGAAGGCCAGCACCGCCGCCAGCGTCGGCACCTCGACGTTCAGCACCGGGATGGTGACGCTGCGCGTCAGGCGGTCCTGGTAGCTGAGCTCGGTGAACTCGTAGCCGAAGCCGCGCGGCAGCGTCTTCAGCAGGCGCTCGATCTCGGCCTCGGCCTGGCCCGACGAGAAGCCGGGCTTGGGTGCGCCGTTGATGTCGGCCGACGGGAAGCCGTTGTAGCGCGTCACGCGCGTCGGGCCGAAGGTCGGCTCGACGCTCATCAGCGAACCCAGCGGCACCATCTCGCCGCTGCCGTTGCGGGTCTGCAGCTGCGTGATGTCCTCGGCCTTGGCGCGGAAGGGCGCGTCGGCCTGCACGATGACCTGGTAGGTCTTGCCGAAGCGGCTGAAGTCGTTGACGTAGAGAGAGCCGAGGTTGATCTGCAGCGTGTCGTAGATGGAAGCCAGCGGCACGCCCATCTGCTTGGCCTTGGTGCGGTCGACGTTGGCGAACAGCTGCGGCACGTTGATGTCGTAGTTGGAATACGGCGTGCCGATCGACGTGTTCTGGTTGCCATAGACCTGGCCCAGCGTGCCCCAGACGGCGCCGTACAGGGCCTGCTCGCCCTGGCTGCTGCGGTCCTGCACCTGCACCTTGAAGCCGCCGGCGATGCCCAGGCCGTCGACCGGCGGCGGCGGCACGACGAACATGCGCGCGCCCTGGATCTGCTGGATGGCGCCGTTGACCTTGCCGAGGATGGCCTCCTTGCTCAGGTCATGCGAGGTGCGCTTGTCGAAGTCCTCGAGGCCGAAGAAGACGATGCCCTCGTTGGGAGCGGCCGAGAAGCCGGCGCCCGACAGGCCGGGGAAGGCCACCGAGTCCTTGATGCCGGGCACCTTCAGCGCGATCTCGCTCATGCGGCGGATGACTTCCTCGGTGCGGTCCAGGCTGGCGCCGGCCGGCAGCTGGGCGATGCCGATCAGGTACTGCTTGTCCGGCGCGGGCACGAAGCCGCTGGGGATGCGCGCCAGCAGCAGCACGGTGGCGCCCAGCAGCAGCGCGTAGACGATCAGCGCTGCCGACTTGCGGCGCAGGATGCCCGTCACGCCGCGGCTGTAGCCCTCGGAGCGGCGGTGGAAGAAGCGGTTGAACCAGTTGAAGAAGCGGCCGAAGACCTTGTCCATGCCGCGCGTCAGTGCATCCTTGGGCGCGTCGTGCGGGCGCAGAAGGATGGCGGCGAGGGCCGGCGAGAGTGTCAGCGAGTTGAAGGCCGAGATCACCGTGGAGATGGCGATGGTGACGGCGAACTGCTTGTAGAACTGGCCCGACAAGCCTGGCACGAGTGTGAGCGGGATGAACACCGCGCACAGCACCAGGGCGATGGCGATGATGGGACCCGAGACCTCCTGCATCGCTTTCACCGTCGCCGCATGCGGCGTCAGGCCGTCCTGGATGTTGCGCTCGACGTTCTCGACCACCACGATGGCGTCGTCCACCACGATGCCGATGGCCAGCACGAGGCCGAACAGCGTCAGCGTGTTGATGGAAAAGCCCAGCAGCAGCAGCACGGCGAAGGTGCCGATGATGGACACCGGCACGGCCACCAGCGGGATGATGGAGGCGCGCCAGGTCTGCAGGAAGATGATGACGACCAGCACCACCAAGGCAACGGCCTCGAACAGCGTGTGCACGACCTTCTCGATGGAGGTCTGCACGAAGCGCGTCGGGTCGTAGACGATGTCGTAGTCCACGCCCTTGGGGAAGCTGGGCTTGAGCCTCTCCATGGTCTTGCGCACGTTGTCCGAGATGGCCAGGGCATTGGAGCCCGGCGCCTGGAAGATGGCGATGGCCGCGGCTTCCTTGTTGTTCAGCAGGCTGCGCAGTGCATAGGTGTTGGCGCTGATCTCGACACGGCCGAGATCCTTCACGCGCACCATGGCGCCCGTCTTGGGTTCGCTGCGGACGATGATGTCGCTGAACTCCTCCTCGCTGGCCAGGCGCCCCTGGGCATTGATGGACAGCTGGAAATCGGTGTTCTTGGGCGATGGCGAGGCGCCGACGACACCGGCCGCGACCTGCGTGTTCTGTTCGCGGATCGCGCCCACGACGTCCGAAGCCGTCAGGTTGCGGGCCGCCAGCTTCTGCGGGTCGAGCCAGATGCGCATCGCATAGTCGCCTGCACCGAAGCTCAGCACCGAGCCCATGCCGGGCACGCGCAGCAGGTCGTCACGCACATTGAGCGTGCCGTAGTTGCGCAGATAGAGGGCGTCGCGCGAGTTGTCCGGGCTGACCAGGTGGACCACCATGGTCAGGTTGGACGCCGCCTTCTCGGTCGTCACGCCGATCTGGCGCACGATGTCGGGCAGGCGCGGCAGCGCGCGGTTGATGCGGTTCTGCACCGCCGTCTCGGCCGCTTCCGGGTGGGTGCCGATCTTGAAGGTGACGGTCAGCGTCATGCCGCCGTCGCCGGTGGCCTGGCTGTCGAAGTAGAGGACGTTCTCGAGGCCGTTGATCTGCTCTTCGAGCGGCGTGGCCACCGTCTCGGAGATCACGCGCGGGTTGGCGCCGGGGTATTGGGCGCGCACGACGACCTGCGGCGGCGCGACCTCGGGGTACTCGGAGATCGGCAGCAGCGGGATGGCCAGCGCGCCGATCAGGAAGATGAAGAGGGACAACACGGTCGCGAAGCGCGGCCGGTCGATGAAGAAGCGTGAGATGTCCATGGGGCTACCGCCTTGGGATTACTTCGAGGCGGCCGAAGCGGGAGCAGAAGCCGGGGCGGGAGCAGGCGCAGCACCCGGGGGAGCCGCCGGGATGGGCATGCCCTTGTCATCCACCTTCAGCACCTGCGGCGTGACCGGCGCGCCGGGGAAGGCGCGCAGCAGGCCGTCGACGATGACCAGCTCGCCGGCCTTGACGCCGTCGACGACGCGCATGCCGTCGATCAGCGCGCCCGGCGTGACCGGGCGGGGCTGCACGATGTTGTTGGCGCCGACGATGAGGACGACCTTGCGCGTCTGGTCGGTCGAGATGGCGCGGTCGGGCACGACGACGGCTTGGTAGCTGCCGCTGCCGATCAGCTTGATGCGGGCGAACAGGCCCGGCGTGAACAGGCCCTGCTTGTTGTCGAACACCGCGCGGCCGCGGATGGAGGCAGTGGCCGGGTTCAGGCGGTTGTCGACGAAGTCCATCTTGCCGGCATGCGGGTAGCCCTGCTCGTTGGACAAGCCCATCTGCACCGGGTTGGCCGCGTCGCGAGACGAGGCGCGGCTGCCCTCGCGGGCGGCGCGCATGTACTTCAGGTAGGTGGCTTCGCTGGCGTCGAAATAGGCGTAGACCTTGTCGCTGGAGACGACGGTGGTCAGCACCGGGTCGCCGACACCGACGAGATTGCCCGGCGTGACGTTGGCGCGCGAGGTGCGGCCGCTGACGGGCGCCGTGATGCTGGCGTATTCGACATTCAGCTTGGACTGCACCAGGGCGGCTTCCGCGGCCTTCTGGTTGGCCTCGGCCGAGCGCAGTGCCGAGCGCAGTTGGTCGATCTCCTGCTGGCTGACGGCGTTGATGCTGACCAGCTTCTCGGAGCGCGCCAAATCGGTGCGCGCTAAGTCGGCCTGCGTCTTGGCCGCGGCGATCTGCGCTTCGACACGGGCGACGTCGGCCTTGAAGGCGCGCGCGTCGATCGTGAACAGCGGGTCGCCCTTCCTGACGAGCTGGCCTTCCTTGAAGCGCACGGCGTCCACGGTGCCGGCAACGCGTGAGCGCACGTCGACGGTGTCGGGCGCTTCCAGGCGGGCCGTGAACTCGTCGAATTCCTGCACCTCGCGCTGGGTGGCCGGCGCCACCGACACCGGCGGCGGGCCGCCACCGTGGCCGCCCGGGCCGCCGGCGCCTTCCTGCTTCTGGCCGCAGGCGGCGAGCAGGGCGATGAGAACGGGGGTCAGGGTCAGCGCCAGATTCTTCTTGGACATGGGGGGCTCCGAATGCAAGCGGGCGACTGTAAGCACATCGCCGCGGCGCCGTTACCCCAAAACCTAAAGCCCGACCAGGCTGCTGACATTCCTTGTCAACAGGGCGGAACTGTGAACAAAAAAGCCGCCGGGCGCGGGGCCGGGCGGCTTTGGCAGTAACGCACGGGTTTCATGACCCCGTGCAGATGATTTATTAGTGGACGCCGTGCATCTTCTTCTTCATCCAGGGCGTCAGCAGCATCAGGATGACGCCGGCGCCGATGGGGATGGCCGTGAAGATCAGGAAGAAGACCGACATCGAGTACTTGGTAGAGATCTCGTCGATGTAGGCGCCGGTGGAGCCGGCCAGCTTGTTGGCAATGGCCGTGTTCAGGAACCAGACGCCGAACATCAGACCCAGCAGGCGCGCTGGCGCCAGCTTGGAGATATAGGACAGGCCCACGGGCGACAGGCAGAGCTCGCCCATGGTGTGGAAAAGATAGGCCAGGCACAGGAAGACCATGCTGACCTGGGCCGTCTTGGCGCCCGCCGGGATGCCGCTGGAGCCATAGGACAGCGCCGCGAAGCCCAGGCCCAGCAGCACCAGGCCGACGCCGAACTTGACCGGGCCGGCCGGGTTCCAGTGCTTCTCCCACATCTTGGAGAAGGCCGGCGCCAGGATGACAAGGAAGAAGGAGTTCAGCACGCCGAACCAGCTGGCCGGGACTTCCGATTGCTCCAGCGCGAACTCGCGCGCCAGCATCCACAGCACCAGGCCCCAGATGACTGCGAAGGCCAACGCCAGCAAGCCGTTGGCCAGTGCGTAGCGGCTGCCCGTGCTGCGGTTGAGCTTCCACAGCAGCCAGGTCAGGATCAGCGCCGGCAGCACGGTCATCAGCGAGTTGACGACCTTGAAGACGAAACCACTGGTGCCGACCAGGGTGCGGTCGGTGTAGTCGGCCGCGAAGATGGTCATGGAACCACCAGCCTGTTCGAAGGCGAACCAGAAGAAGATCGTGAAGAAGGAGAACACGAAGATGGCCTTCAGGCGGTCGGCCACGACATGGGCCGGCGCCTCGTCTGCCGCCGCGGCAGCAGCAAGCTTGGCGCGGTCTTCGGCCTTGGGCGGGCCGCCGATGTCGCCAAAGATGTGCTGGCTGAAATAGAACTGCAGCGCGCCCAGGATCATGAACAGGCCCGCGAGGCCGAAGCCCAGGTGCCAGGACACCTTCTCGCCGATGTAGCCGCACAGCAGGATGCCGAAGAAGGCGCCGGCGTTCACACCCATGTAGAACAGCGTGTAGCCGCCGTCACGGGCGTTGTCTTCCTTGGGACCGTAGAGCTGGCCGACGATGGCCGACACATTGGGCTTGAACAGGCCCGTGCCCAGCACGACGAGGCCGAGGCCGGCGTAAAAGCTCGGCACCGTGTTCATGAACATCGAGATGTGACCGGCCGCGATGACGAAGCCGCCGAACAGCACCGCGCGGCGCGTGCCGAGGTAGCGGTCCGCCAGATAGCCGCCCAGCACCGGCAGCAGATAGGCCATGCCCGTGTACCAGCCGTACAGCGACGTCGCCTCGGCGCGGGTCCAGCCCCAGCCGCCCTTGGCGACTTCGGTAACAAGGAAAAGCACCAGCAGGCCGCGCATGCCGTAGTAGGAGAAACGCTCCCACATCTCGGTGAAGAACAGCACGAAGAGCTGGTTGGGCTGGCCGAGGATGGTCGCCGGGGTCGGCGTCGCTCGGCCGGCCGCGGCCGGGTTGGCCACGGGGGAGGTGGTAGTCACGTCAGTCGTTCCAGGTGAAACCGCAGGAGGTGGGCGGGTAGCCCGCGCGGAAGCCTGGAATTGTCCCGCCCGCAGCGCGTTTTCCACGGACGGGCGGCCCAGGGATTGCCCTGGGTCGGCCGGCCCGCGGAACTCAGGGCGCGGCGGCGTGCGGCGTGCCCGCGGCGGCGGCGATCAGGGGTTCACGCTCCGGCAGGATGTAGACCAGGCTCTTGCCGCCGCCCAGCGTCGGCAGCACGACCTGGTCGAAGAAGGCGGGGTCGACGACGACGCAGCCCAGCGTGATGCGGCGATCTTCCAGCCTGGCGGAGGCGAGGCGCTCGGGGCGGCGTTGGCTGGCCGGCGCCGGGCGCAGGCGGTGGATGGCGAGGTTGGCGTCGTAGTCGAACCAGACGATGCGCTCGCCGTTCAGGTTGACGCCAGGCTGAGCCTCGAAGCGGCCCGATGGCGTCACGCGTTCGCTGACCTTCAGCGCCGAAGGATCCTTGCCGCGCGAGCTCTGCGGCTCCTGGTCGCCGGGCGTCAGCCCGAGCAGCACCGGCGCGCGACCGACGAGGCTGCCGTCGGCGGCGTAGATGGACAGGGTCGCCTGGCGCTTGTCGACGATGGCAAAAGGGCGGGCGTCTCCCGCGTCACCGGCGACGGGGCGTGAGATGACTTCCGCGCCCGCTGATGCGGCTGCAAGAAAGCCCGCCACGCCAGCCATGCCACATACGAAGGCCTTGGCCCGAACTGCCCAACTGCTGCCCACTCGACGCCCCTTGTCCCGGGCGGCGCAACCATCGCGCCTGCCTTGGCGGGCAGTCTAGGAAGAGGCTCTTGTAACCAACAGACAAGGAGTTCACGGTTTGGCGCTGTTACCTCGCCGTGAACCCGCCTGGGCCAGCATCTGGGGGGGCGCGGCGGCCGGGAAGAAGGCTGTCAGGGGTTGCTTTTCAGGCAGCACATAGACCACGGCGCGGCTCTGGCCCAGGTTGGGCAGCACGGTGCGCTCGAAGAAATCGACAGGAACATTGATGCAGCCCCAGCTGATGCGGTTGTCGGCCGCCGTCTTGGTGGCCAGGCGCTCCAGGCGGCGCTCCTTGGGGTCGCTGTTGATCACGCGGTGCATGGAGACGGCCGCGTCGTAGTCCACCCAGACCACCTCCTTGCCGTCGGCATTGAGGCCGGGGGCCGAGACGAAGCGGCCAGCGGGCGTCGTGCGCTCCTGCGGCTTGATCTCCTCGATGCGCTTGTTGCCGATGCCGGCCACCGTGCGGTCGCCGACGGCATAGCCGAGCAGCACGGGGCTGGTGCCGAGCAGTTGGCCGCCAGGGGTGAAGACATAGACCTGGGCACGGCGCTTGTCGACGATGGCGAAGGCGCTGCTGCCGTTGTCGGCCTCGCGCACGGCCCAGGCGGCGACGCGGGTCACGTCCAGCGGCGCGCGGACCTGGCCGAAGTCGAGCTGGCGGTCGATGACCGCGGGCGGCGACGGCTGTACCGCAGCGGAAGCCTTTGCGCTGGCCACCGGGCGGGGGGTCGGCGCCGCGAGCTTGCGCTTGAAGCTGCCGCCCGAGAAAGTGAAGAACACGGCCAGGGCCAGCGCAGCGATGACGCCGCCCTGGCCCAGGCCGATGAGGATGTCCCGCCGCCGGGCTGCGGCGGCGAGTTCGGCGCGTTCTCCGAAACGCATGGTCGGTGACGGAGGCCGCGCTCAGCCGATGACGCTCAGTGGCGGTCGGCGCGGGGGGCCGGGGTGGCCGGCTGGTCATAGCTCGGGCTCGGCGTCGTCGTGGTAGTGGTCGTGGTGGTCGTGGTGTCGCTCGGCAGCGCGGCCGTGCTGTCCACCGGCGGCGTCACCTTGGCCGGGTCATCGGCGGGGGCGGGCTGCTGGGCGATGGCGGCGTTGCTCTCGAGGGGCATGGCGGCGTTCGGATCAACCGGCGCTGCGTTCGGGTCGGCAGGTGTCTGCTCGCTCAGGGGCGCAGCGGTGGCTGCGGCCACGGGATCAGTCGGCTGCTTCTGGTCTTCGGTCTGGGCAACAGCCAAGCCGATGCCGCTGACAAGAATGGCGGCGGTCAATGCACTGGTGACGGTCTTGAGGGTGGACATTGGGAACTCCTATTCAAAGCGGGAACCGGCCTGGAGCCGGATGGCTGGGCCGGACATTTCCACCGGCTGAGGTCCACTCTAGGACGCCCGCTTCTCGCCCGGCGTCGGTGCCAAGCGTCATCTCATGTAGGAGGCTCCCCCAGCCTGTAGCGGCCGGTTACGCCGTGTTTTCGTTACAGCTTGAAGTCGTAGTCGATCGTCAGCGGTGCGTGGTCGCTGAACATCTGGCCGGTGTAGATGGCTTCCGTTCGGGCCAGGGCCGCGATGCCGGGCGTGGCCAGGTGATAGTCCAGCCGCCAACCGACGTTGTTGGCGCGCGCGGCGCCGCGGGCGCTCCACCAGGTGTATTGCTCGGCCTTGTCATTGAGCGTGCGGAAGACGTCGACCAGGCCGCCCCCTTCAGCGCCGTCATCGAACAGCGTCGTCAGCCAGGCGCGCTCCTCGGGCAGGAAGCCGCTGTTCTTCTGGTTGCCGCGCCAGTTCTTCAGGTCGATCTGCTTGTGCGCGATGTTGACGTCAGCCACCAGGATGAACTCGCGCTCGGCCTTCAGCGCCACCAGGTGCGGGTGCATCGCGGCCAGGAAACGGTACTTGACCGCCTGGCGCTCCTCGCCACTGGTGCCGCTCGGGAAGTAGACGCTGATGAGGCTGAGCTTGCGGCCGGGCTTGTCGAAACGCTTCTCGACCCAGCGGCCCTCGCTGTCGAACTCGCTGATCCCCAGACCGGTGATGAGGTCACTCGGCTCTTCACGCGTGTACAGGCCGACGCCCGAGTAGCCCTTCTTCTCGGCGTAGTGGAAATGCCCGCTGAGCTTGTCGCAATGGCGGAACTTGGCCTCCACCACATCGGCCTGTGCCTTGAGCTCCTGCACGCCCACCGCGTCGGCCTGCTGCTGGTCGAGCCACTCGAAGAAGCCCTTGCTGGCGGCGGAACGCACGCCGTTGAGATTGGCGGTGATGAAGCGCATTTGAACTAGGGAGAGGGTTGGTCCGGGGGAGTATCGCAGTGCAGCAAATGAACAACACCCACCGCACGGTTTCATCATCAAACGGTCACGCGATCTTTACGATCCCGTAGGAATCAGAGGCGTTACGAACGCCCATTTTTTCGCCCCCGCATGCCCTTACCCCCGCCAACCCGAGGATTTCCCATGCCGAACCCCCGCATTTCTCCGACCCTGCTCGCGCTCGCGCTGGTCGCGGCCTTCCCGATGCAGGCCGCCCTGGCACAGACCGCGACGGGCCCGGAGGCCAAGAAGGACGTCAGCCAGCTGGAAGCCGTCATCGTGACCGGCAGCCGCCGCGCCGAGAACCTGAAGGAAGTGCCGCTGTCGATCTCGGCGATCAAGTCCGAGGACCTGGACACCTACAACGCCAGCGGCCAGGACATCCGCGCGCTGTCCGGCAAGGTGCCGAGCCTGAACATCGAATCCGACTACGGCCGCACCTTCCCGCGCTTCTATGTGCGCGGCCTGGGCAACACCGACTTCGACATGAATGCCTCCCAGCCGGTGGGCCTGGTCTATGACGATGTCGTGCAGGAAAGCATCGCGCTGAAGGGCTTCCCGGTCTTCGACATGGCGCAGGTGGAACTGCTGCGCGGCCCGCAGGGCACGCTGTTCGGCCGCAACTCGCCGGCCGGCGTCATGAAGTTCGACTCGGCCAAGCCGACCAAGCGCCTGGAGGGCTATGCCAACGTCGGCTTCGGCCGCTGGAGCGCCGTCAACCTGGAGGCCGCCGTCAACGTGCCGGTGAACAGCGACCTGCAGCTGCGCGTGGCGGGCCTGGCCCAGCGCCAGAGCGACCGCGTCCACAACCCGCTGCCCAACGCCACGTCCGACCTCGAGGGCTACAACGACAAGGCGCTGCGCATGCAGGCCCTGTACAAGAACGGCAACTTCGAGGGTCTTTTCAAGGTCCAGGCCCGTGACTTCAAGGGCACGGCGACGACCTTCCGCGCCAACATCATGAAGCGCGGCACCAACGACCTCGTCGACGGCTACGACGACAGCTCCTACCCCACCGACGGCTACAACTCGCAGACGCTGAAGTCCAGCGAGGTCAGTGCCCGCCTGCGCTGGGACTTCGACGGCGTGTCGCTGTACTCCATCACCGCCCACGACCGCGCCAAGTTCTACAGCCGCGGCGACGTGGACGGCGGCTTCGGCTGCCGCTTCTGCGGCATCCCCGACGGCCCGAAGTACTACCCCTCCGGCTCGCAGACGCCCTATCCCTCGGTCATCCCCTTCGACGCCCAGACGGCCGACGGCATTCCCTATCTGCGCCAGACGACGCAGGAATTCCGCCTGCAGTCCAACACCAGCGCGGCCTTCCAGTGGATCGCCGGCCTGTACTACTTCAACGAGAAGCTGCAGGTCGACAGCTTCAACTTCGACAGCTTCGCCGTCGGCGACCCGCAGAACGGCTACGCCGTGCAGCACCAGCAGGCCAAGTCCTGGGCGGCCTTCGGCAACGTGAAGTTCGCCGTCACGCCGGACTTCAAGCTCACCGCCGGCCTGCGCTACACCGACGACAAGAAGGACTTCGACGCCGTGCGCACCTGGACGCCGGGCAAGGCGCCCAACGTCGACATCATCGGCCCCTTCTACACCCACCCCAAGTCCACCAACTGGAGCTGGGACGTCGGCGCCAACTACAACATCGACAAGTCCACCAGCGTGTTCGCGCGCGTCGCCACCGGCTACCGTGCACCGTCCATCCAGGGCCGCGTGCTGTTCGGTGATTCGATCTCCATCGCGAACTCCGAGAAGGTGCTGTCCGTCGAGGCCGGCTTCAAGGCCGACCTGCTGGACAACACCGCCCGCATCAGCGGCACGGTGTTCAAGTACCGCGTGAAGGACATGCAGCTGACGGCCGGCTCGGGTTCGACCAACCAGAACCGCCTCGTCAACGCCGCCAAGGCCGAGGGCCAGGGCTTCGAGCTGGACGCACAGGCCATCATCGCGCGCGACTGGCGCACGACGCTGGGCTTCTCGTACAACGACACGAAGATCAAGGATGCCAACCTCTTCGTGCTGCCCTGCGGCAATGCCGGCTTCCAGTTCCTGGAAGCCAACACCGGTTGCACGGTGCTGGATCCGGCCGGCCCGCTGGCCGGCACCGTCAGCATCAACGGCAACCCGCTGCCGCGCGCACCCAAGGTCACCTGGAACTGGACGCTCAAGTACAGCGTCGAGATCGGCGCCGGCGAGCTGAGCGTGCTGACCGACTGGGCCTACAAGGACAAGTACAACATGTTCCTGTACGAGGCGGTCGAGTACAAGGCCAAGTCGGCCCTGGAAGGCGGCCTGCGCGTCGGCTACGGCTGGGCCAACGGCAAGTACGAGGTGGCGGCCTACTCGCGCAACATCACCAACCACCGCCAGGTCGTCGCCGCCATCGACTTCGACAACCTGACCGGTATCGTCAACGAGCCCCGCAGCTACGGCGTTCAATTCAAGGCCAGTTTCTAGTCCTTGAGGGATGGACCTGACCGTGTACTCACGGGCAGCTCTGTCCTCAACTGATCCAGCGGGTTCTTGAGGGGCGGACCTGGCCAGGTACTCCTGGACAGCTCGGCCCCCAACTGGTTCAGCGCAAGACGACAAGCGGGCCCCGCCCGCGACTTGGTGAAAACCACGGACGGCCCGGCCTCCTTCTAGGGGTCGGGCCTGTTTTTTTGACCCCTAGAATCTTTGTCACATGTCCGCCGCGCCCACCGACTCTCTCGCCCAGTCCTTTGTCGCCTTCGCCGTCGAGGCGGGCGTGCTGCGCTTCGGCGAGTTCAAGACCAAGGCCGGCCGGCTCAGTCCCTACTTCTTCAACGCCGGCCTGTTCGATGACGGCGCCAAGCTCGGCCGCCTGGCTGGCTTCTATGCCGAACGCCTGATCGCTTCAGGCCTGCCGTTCGACATGATCTTCGGCCCGGCCTACAAGGGCATCACGCTGGCGGCGGCCGTGTCCATGGAGCTGGCGCGGCGCGGCCGCAACCTGCCCTTCGCCTACAACCGCAAGGAAGCCAAGGACCACGGCGAAGGCGGCACCCTGGTCGGTGCGCCGGTGAAAGGCCGCGTGCTCATCATCGACGACGTCATTTCCGCCGGCACCTCGGTGCGCGAGTCCATCCAGATGATCGAAGCTGCCGGCGCCACGCCTTGCGGCGTCACCATCGCATTGGACCGCCAGGAAAAGGCGGCCGAAGGCGGCGTGGACAGCCCGTTGTCGGCCGTGCAGCAGGTACAGCAGCGCTACAACCTGCCCGTCGTCGCCGTGGCAGGTCTTGCCGACTTGCTGGCCTATCTGGAGGACGCGCCCGAACTGGCCGCCCACCGCCCGGCCGTGCTGGCCTACCGCGAGCGTTACGGGGTCTGATGCGCGTCCTGCCCGTCGTTGCCGGATTGTTCCTCGCCAGCACCGCGCTGGCGCAGGACGCCACGCCCGCCAAGGGCATCTACACCTGCACGACGGCCGACGGCCGCAAGTTGACGGGCGACCGCCCGATTCCCGAATGCGTGGCGCGTGAACAGCGCGTGCTCAACCCCGATGGTTCTCAGCGCGCGACGCTGCCGCCCTTCCTCAGCCCCGAGGACCGAGCTGCCAAGGAGGCCGCCGACCGCCGCGCCGCCGCCGACCGCCTCGCCCAGCAGGACGCCATCCGCCGTGACCGCTCGCTGATGCTGCGCTACCCCACCGAGGCCTCGCACCTGCGGGCGCGCAACACCGCGCTGGACGATTCGAACAAGGCCATGCGCAGCTCCGAGCGCCGCATCAAGGACCTCAACGTCGAGCGCAAGCCGCTGCTGGACGAAGCCGAGTTCTACAAGGGCAAGCCGCTGCCGGCCAAGCTCAAGCAGCAGCTGGACGCCAACGACGCCAGCATCGAGGCCCAGGAAGTTCTCATCGAGAACCAGAAGGCCGAACTCGTGCGCATCAACAAAACCTTCGACGCCGAACTCAGCCGGCTGAAGAAGCTCTGGAGTGGTGCCACGCCGGGCTCGCTGCCTCCGCTCGGTGAGTTGCCGCCGACGGCGCCGCCACCGACGCCCAAGCGCTGAAATCGGCCTCAGAGAAACCCTGAGGCCAATGTTCAACCAAGTTTCTTCTTCAGCAGCTCGTTGACCAGGGCCGGGTTGGCCTTGCCCTTGGTCGCCTTCATCGCCTGGCCGACCAGCGCATTGAAGGCCTTGTCCTTGCCAGAGCGGTACTCGTCCACCGACTTCTGGTTGGCCGCCAGCACCTCGTCGAGGATGGCTTCGATGGCGCCGGTGTCGCTGACCTGCTTCAGGCCCTTGGCTTCGATGACGGCGTCCACGTCGGTGGCCTCGCCGCTCCACAGTGCCTCGAACACCTGCCTGGCGGCGTTGTTCGAGATCGTGCCGTCGGTGATGCGCGCGATCAGCGCGCCGAGCAGCGCGGGGCCAACCGGCGCCGCGTCGATCTCACGGTCTTCGGCATTCAACCGGCGCGAGATCTCGCCCATGACCCAGTTCGCCACCAGCTTCGGTTGCGCGCCCGCGGCCTTGGTGGCCTCGTAGTAGCGCGCCGTCGCCAGGCTCTGCGTCATCATCGTCGCGTCATAGGCAGGCAGGCCGTCGACGCTCTCGAAGCGCGCCGCCATCACGCGCGGCAGTTCGGGCATCTCGCCCTTGACGCGCTCCACCCATTCCGGCGCAATGACCAGCGGCGGCAGGTCGGGGTCGGGGAAGTAGCGGTAGTCGGCCGAGTCCTCCTTGCTGCGCATCGCGCGGGTCTCGCCGGTGTCGGGGTTGTAGAGGATGGTGGCCTGCTGGATCTTGCGGCCGTCCTCGATCTCGTCGATCTGCCAGTTGACCTCGTAGTTCACGGCGTCCAGCAGGAAGCGGAAGCTGTTGAGGTTCTTGATCTCGCGCCGCGTGCCATAGGGCTCGCCGGGCTTGCGCACCGACACGTTGACGTCGCAGCGGAAGGAGCCTTCCTGCATATTGCCGTCGCAGATGCCCAGCCACATCACCAACGCATGCAGCGTCTTGGCGTACTCGGCGGCCTCGGCGCCCGAGCGCATGTCGGGCTCGGAGACGATCTCCAGCAGCGGCGTGCCGGCGCGGTTCAGGTCGATGCCCGACTGGCCGTGATAGTCCTCATGCAGGCTCTTGCCCGCGTCTTCCTCGAGGTGGGCGCGGGTCAGGTTGACCTTGTGCTTCACGTCGCCGACGAAGAACTCGACCGAGCCGCCCTGCACCACCGGGATCTCGAACTGGCTGATCTGGTAGCCCTTGGGCAGGTCGGGGTAGAAGTAGTTCTTGCGCGCGAAGATGGACAGCGGCGCCACCTTGGCGCCGACCGCCAGGCCGAAGCGGATGGCGCGCTCGACGGCGGCACGGTTCAGCACCGGCAGCGTGCCCGGCAGCGCCAGGTCCACCGGCGAGGCCTGGGTGTTGGGCGCCGCGCCGAAGGCGGTCGAGCTGCCACTGAAGATCTTGCTCTGCGTGGAGAGCTGGACGTGGTTTTCGAGGCCGATGACGACCTCATAACCGCGGATGAGCTTGGAAGTAGGCATGTTCAGAATCCTGCCGGGGCGCGCTGGTGCCAGTCGGTCGCCTGTTGAAGCGCGTGGGCCGTGTGCAGCAGTTGCCCTTCCTTGAAGTAGTTGCCGATCAGTTGCAGGCCGACCGGCATGCCGCCCGCGCCGGTGCCCACGGGCACGCTCATGCCGGGCAGGCCGGCCAGCGAGCCGGGCAGCGTGAAGATGTCGGCCAGATAGGCCTGGGTCGGGTCGTCCTTGCCTTCGCCATGCTTCCAGGCGACGGTGGGCGCCACCGGGCCGGCGATGACGTCGCACTGCACGAAGCATTGCTGGAAGTCGTCCGCGATCATGCGGCGCAGCTTCTGGGCCTGCAGGTAGTAGGCGTCGTAGTAGCCGTGCGAGAGCACATAGCTGCCGATCATGATGCGGCGCTTGACCTCGGGGCCGAAGCCTTCGGCACGCGTCTTCTTGTACATATCGAGCAGATCGTCGTACTTGGCGGCACGATGGCCGAACTTGACGCCATCGAAGCGACTCAGGTTGGAGCTCGCCTCGGCCGGGGCAATGATGTAGTACACCGGGATGGCCAGTTCGGTACGGGGCAGGCTGACATCCACCAATGTGGCGCCCAGCTTCTCCAGTTCGGCCAGACCGGCGCGCACGGCGGCGTTCACATCCGCCGACAGGCCGGCCGGGAAGAACTCCTTGGGCAGTCCGACGCGCAGACCCGCCAGCGGCTTGCCGGCAGCAGCGCCCTCGCGGGCCACCAGCATCTGCGTGTGGAAGTCCTGCGGTGGCTGCTGCACGCTGGTGGCGTCGCGCTCGTCGAAGCCGCTCATGCTGGACAGCAGCAGTGCGCAGTCCTCGGCCGAGCGGGCCATGGGGCCGGCCTGGTCCAGGCTGGAGGCAAAGGCGATCATCCCGTAACGCGAGCACACGCCATAGGTCGGCTTGATGCCGGTGATGCCGGTGAAGCTGGCCGGCTGGCGGATGGAGCCGCCGGTGTCGGTGCCCGTCGTGCCGGGCACGAGGCGCGCAGCCACGGCCACGGCCGAGCCGCCGGACGAGCCGCCGGGCACGCGGCTGACGTCCCAGGGGTTGTGGGCCGGGCCGTAGGCGCTGTTCTCGTTGGCCGAACCCATCGCGAACTCGTCGCAGTTCAGCTTGCCCAGGCTCACCGTGCCGGCCGCGTTCAGCCGGGCCACGACGGTGGCGTCGAAGGGGCTGCGATAGCCGGCCAGGATCTTGGAGCCGGCCGTCGTCGGCATGTCGGCCGTGACGTAGATGTCCTTGTGCGCGATCGGCACGCCGGTCAGTGGGCCGGCCTGGCCAGCGGCCAGCGCCGCGTCGGCGGCGGTCGCGCGAGCCAGGGCACCCTCGGCATCGACGTGCAGGAAGGCGCCGAGGCTGGCGTGGGCGGCGATGCGGTCCAGCAGGCCTTGCGTGGCCTCGCGGCTGGAGACGGCACGGTTCTTCAGGGCGGCGGCCAGCTCGGCCACGCCCATGTCGTGAACGGGCTTCATTCGATGACCTTGGGAACGAGGAAGAGGCCGTCCTCGACGGCCGGGGCGCTGCGCTGGTTCAGCTCGCGCTGATTGCTCTCCGTGACGGCGTCGTCGCGCAGGCGCAATTCCACCTGCTGGATGGCCGACAGCGGCGTGTACAGCGGCTCAACGCCGGCGGTGTCGACGGCGCTCATCTGGTCCACGATCTTGAAGAAATCGTTCAGGTTGCCCAGCAGCGCCTCGGATTCGGCGGGCTGCAACTCCAGCCGCGCCAGGTTGGCGATGCGGCTCACATCGTCGGGGGTGAGGCTCATGGGTGCGTTTTCAGGTGTAAGGATTGAGCCGAAAACCCAGTGGCAGCGGGCTCAAAACGAAGGGGTTCGGTTATTATCGCCGCCCATCTTCATGGCCTTCGGGGCTGCCCATTCAGCGACGCGTTTCGTCGCCGGCCGGGCGGCCTCTTGGCTTTCCAGACCCCCCGTTTTCCCCAGCCGCGCCCCGCAGGCGAGGCTCTTCGCGCCCACCATGTTCGCCTCCCTGCGCCGCTATTTCTCGACCGACCTCGCCATCGACCTCGGCACCGCCAACACCCTGATCTACGTGCGCGGCAAGGGCATCGTCCTTGACGAGCCGTCGGTCGTGTCGATCCGCCACGAGGGCGGCCCCAACGGCAAGAAGACCATCCAGGCCGTCGGCCGCGAGGCCAAGGCCATGCTGGGCAAGGTGCCCGGCAACATCGAGGCCATCCGCCCGATGAAGGACGGCGTCATCGCCGACTTCACGGTCACCGAGCAGATGCTCAAGCAGTTCATCAAGATGGTCCACGACTCGAAGACGTTCAAGCCGTCGCCGAGGATCATCATCTGCGTGCCCTGCGGCTCCACCCAGGTGGAGCGCCGCGCCATCCGTGAGAGCGCCCTGGGCGCCGGCGCCAGCGAGGTCTACCTGATCGAGGAACCCATGGCAGCCGCCATCGGTGCCGGCCTGCCGGTGGCCGAGGCCTCGGGCTCGATGGTGGTCGACATCGGCGGCGGCACGACGGAAGTCGGCGTCATCTCGCTGGGTGGCATGGTCTACAAGGGCTCGGTCCGCGTCGGCGGCGACAAGTTCGACGAAGCCATCATCAACTACATCCGCCGCAACTACGGCATGCTGATCGGCGAGCCCACCGCCGAAGCCATCAAGAAGAACATCGGCTCGGCCTTCCCCGGCTCCGAGGTCAAGGAGATGGAGGTCAAGGGCCGCAACCTCTCCGAAGGCGTGCCGCGCAGCTTCACGATCTCGTCCAACGAGATCCTGGAGGCGCTCACCGACCCGCTCAACCAGATCGTCTCCGCCGTGAAGAACGCGCTGGAGCAGACGCCGCCCGAGCTGGGCGCCGACATCGCCGAGCGCGGCATGATGTTGACCGGTGGCGGCGCGCTGCTGCGCGACCTGGACCGCCTGCTGGGCGAGGAAACCGGCCTGCCGGTGCTCGTTGCCGAAGACCCGCTGACCTGCGTCGTGCGCGGTTGTGGCATGGCGCTGGAGCGCATGGAACGTCTCGGTTCCATCTTCACTTCGGAATAAGCTGCTAACCCGCCAGGCGCTCGATGCCCCTCGGCACCCTAGACCGCACCCCCCCGCCGTTCTTCCGCCAGGGTCCGTCGGCGCTGACCAAGCTCGCGCTGTGCTCGGCGCTCGCGCTGTTGCTGATGGTGGCGGACGCCCGCTTCAAGCTGATGCTGCCGGTGCGCGCCACCTTCGCGCTGGTGCTGCACCCGGTGCAGCGCCTGCTGCTGACGCCCGTGGACGCCTGGGAGACGGCGGGCGACTACCTGCGCGGCACCAAGCGCGCCATGGAGGCCGAAGACCAGGCCCGCCGCCAGCTCGCCCAGCAGGCCGAGCGCCTGTCGCGCGCCGAGGCCCTGCAGGCGGAGAACGAACACCTGCGCAAGCTGCTGGGCCTGAAGCCGTCGCTGAACGTGCCCTCGATGCCGGCCGAAGTGCTGTTCGAGGCGCCCGATCCCTTCTCGCGCCGCGTCGTCATCGACCGCGGTGCCGCGCTGGGCGTGGCGGCCGGCTCGCCGGTCATCAACGAGGCCGGCGTGCTGGGGCAGGTGACGCGCGTCTACCCGTTGTCTGCCGAAGTCACGCTGCTGACCGACAAGGAAGCCGCCATCCCGCTACTGAACGCGCGCACGCAGATGCGCAACGCCGCGGCCGGCCGCTCCGACGGCTCGGGCATGGAGCTGCGCTTCCTGGCCGCGAACGCGGACATCAAGGTGGGTGACCTGATGACGACCTCCGGCCTGGACGGCGTCTACCCGCCGGGCCTGCCGGTCGCCAAGGTCAGCGTCGTCGAACGGCGCGGCGACTCCAGCTTCGCGCAGGTGCTGCTGGCGCCCATCGCCCAGCCCGACAGCGCCCGCCACGTGCTCATCCTGCTGCCGCAGGACCGCCATCTGTCGGCCAAGAAGGAGGCTGAGGCCGCCACGGCCGAAGAAGCAGCCTCGGCCGCGGCCACCAAGGCGGCCATCCGCGCCGTCAAGAAGGCCGAGCGCGCCGAAAAGGCGGCCGAGAAGGCCGCCGCCAAGGCTTCGGGAGCATCTCAATGATCATGCCGCGCGCCGCCGACCAGCTGCTGCTGCCGGTCAACCCTCTGTTCATCGGCTTCACGCTGCTCGTCGCGCTGATGATCGACATGGTGCCCGCCGGCCGGGTCGCGGCCACGCCCGATGTGCTGGCCGTCGTGCTGGTCTTCTGGGGCGTGCACCAGCCGCGGCGCATCGGCGTGCTGTGGGCCTTCATCTTCGGCCTGGCCATCGATGTCCACGACGGCGCGCTGCTTGGCCAGCATGCCCTGGCCTACAGCGGCCTGAGCTTCGGCGCCATCACGCTGCACCGCCGCCTGACCTGGTTCCCCCTCTTTGCCCAGGCCGTGCAGGTGCTGCCGCTGTTCTTCGCCGCCCACGCGCTGGCGCTGATCGTGCGGATGATCATCGGTGGCATGTGGCCGGGCTGGGGCGTGCTGCTGGCGCCGGTCTTCGAGGCCGCGTTGTGGCCGATTGCGAGCTTCCTGCTGCTGGCGCCGCAGCGCCGCGCGCCGGACCGCGACGCGCATCGACCGCTCTAGCAACCCGTGGTCGTCCTCAAGAACCTCCACCAGGAGCTGTCGCGCTTCCGGCTGCGCGTGCTGGCCGCGGGCGCCTTCGTGCTGTTCTGCTTCGGCCTGCTGGTGGCGCGCCTGCTGTGGCTGCAGGTCACGCAGTACGACAGCTTCGCCGAGCGGGCCGAGTCCAACCGCATCGCCGTCGTGCCCATCGTGCCCAACCGCGGCTTGATCAAGGACCGCAACGGCGTCGTGCTGGCCAGCAACTACTCGGCCTACACGCTGGAGATCAACCCCGAGAAGGTCACCGACCTCGATGCCACCATCGAGGCCCTGGGCCAGGTCATCGAGGTCCAGGCGCGCGACAAGCGCCGCTTCAAGCGCCTGCTGGAAGAAGCCAAGCACACCGACTCCCTGCCCATCCGCACCAAGCTGACGGATGAAGAGGTCGCGCGCTTCACGGCCCAGCGCTTCCGCTTCCCCGGCGTGGAGATCAAGGCGCGGCTGTTCCGCTCCTACCCGCTGGGTGACGTCGGCGCCCACCTGATCGGCTATATCGGCCGCATCAACCAGGCCGAGAAGAAGGCCATGGACGACTGGGAGGAGGAAGACCTCGCCAACTACCGCGGCACCGAATACATCGGCAAGCTGGGCCTGGAGCAGGCCTACGAGAAGGAATTGCACGGCGCAACCGGCTTCGAGCAGGTGGAGACGAGCGCCGGCGGCCGCGCGGTGCGCCGGTTGGCCCACAAGCCACCCACGCCCGGCAACACGCTGAACCTGTCCATCGACATCAAGCTGCAGGCGCTGGTGGAGCAACTCTTCGGCGAGCGCCGCGGGGCGCTGGTGGCCATCGATCCGCGCAACGGCGAGGTGCTGGCCTTCGTGTCCAAGCCCAGCTTCGACCCCAACCTCTTCGTCGACGGCATCGACGCCGACTCCTGGCGCGACCTCAACGAGGACATCGACAAGCCGCTGCTGAACCGCGCGCTGCGCGGCACCTACCCGCCCGGCTCCACCTTCAAGCCGCTGATGGCCATGGCCGCGCTGAACAGCGGCAAGCGCGCACCCGGCACGGTCATCATGGACAACCTGACCTACAGCTTCGGTGGCCGCACCTTCGGCAGCCCGGAGACCGACCGGGCCGGCCCGAAGGACATGCGCCTGGCCATCGTCAGTTCGTCCAACGTCTACTTCTACAGCCTGGCCAACGAGATGGGCGTGGACCTCATCCACGACCAACTGGAGCCCTTCGGCCTGGGCCGCAGGACCGAGATCGACGTGCAGGGCGAGGTCACCGGCGTGCTGCCCTCGCAGGAATGGAAGCGCAACTATTTCCGCAAGAGTCCGGCGAACCAGAAGTGGTTCCCCGGCGAGACCATCTCGCTGGGCATCGGCCAGGGCTACAACAGCTTCACGATGCTGCAGATGGCCACGGCCTACTCGACCATCGCCTCGGGCGGCCAGCGCTACAAGCCGCGCCTGGTGCGCGAGATCGAGGACGTCGTGAAGCACGAGCAGCGCCGCGTCGCCAGCGATGCGCTGCCCGCGCTGCCGCTGAAGCCCGCCGACGTCGCCGTCATCCAGAACGCGATGAACGGCGTGACGCTGGAGGGCACGTCGCGCCAGGTCTTCCTGGGCGCGGGCTACCAGAGCGGTGGCAAGACCGGCACGGCCCAGGCCGTCGGACTGAAGGCCGGCGAGAAATACAGCAGCATCAAGGCGGACGAGCGCAAGCGCGACCATTCGCTCTACGTCGCCTTCGCGCCGGTGGACAACCCGACGGTGGCCCTGGCCGTCATCGTCGAGAACGCCGGCTGGGGCTCTTCCTCCGCCGCGCCGATTGCGCGCCGCGTGTTCGACTATCTGCTGCTGGGCCAATACCCCAGCGAGGAAGACATCGCCAAGACGCAGCTGGGCCAGACCTTCGCCCCCATCGGCACGCCGCGCAAGGTGGTGGACGTGCCGCTGTCCGGCTGGCAGCCGGTCTCGGCCGCCTCGGCGCCCCCCGCACCCTCTTCGGGAGCCTCGCGATGACCGTCATCRAACGCCCGCCCCTGTGGCAACGCCTGCGGCCCTGGCTGATCGGCTTCGACATCCCGCTGCTGATCGCCGTGCTGTGGATGTGCGGCTGGGGCCTGCTGTGCATGTACTCGGCCGGCTATGACCATGGCACGCGTTTCGTCGACCACGCCCGCAACATGGTGCTGGCCCTGGGCCTGATGTTCATCGTCGCCCAGGTGCCGCCGCAGAAGCTGATGGCGCTGGCCATTCCCCTCTACACCTTCGGCGTGGCGCTGCTGATCGCCACCGCGCTGTTCGGCGTGACAAAAAAGGGGGCCACGCGTTGGCTCAATATCGGCGTCACGCAGATCCAGCCCTCCGAGCTGCTCAAGCTCGCCACGCCGTTGATGCTGGCCTGGTGGTTCCAGAAGCGCGAGGGCCTGCTGCGCTGGCCGGACTTCATCGCAGCCTTCGCGTTGCTGCTTGTGCCGTTCCTGCTGATCGCCAAGCAGCCCGACCTGGGCACCGGCATCCTGGTGCTGGCCGCGGGCCTGTACGTGATCTTCTTCGCCGGCCTGCCCTGGAAGCTGATCGTGCCGGCCCTCGTGCTGGCCGCCGCCGGCGCCACGACCCTGGTGCTCAGCGAGGACGCCATCTGCCAGCCCGACCTCAAATGGCCGGTGCTGAAGGAGTACCAGAAGCACCGCATCTGCACGCTGCTGGACCCGTCCAAGGACCCGCTCGGCAAGGGCTTCCACATCATCCAGGGCGAGATCGCCATCGGCTCCGGCGGCGTGACCGGCAAGGGCTTCATGCAGGGCACGCAGACCCACCTGGAGTTCATCCCCGAGCGCACCACCGACTTCATCTTCGCGGCCTTCGGCGAGGAGTTCGGCCTGATGGGGGCGCTGGCGCTGCTGACCGGCTTCACGGCGCTGATCCTGCGCGGGCTGATGATCGCTTCCGATGCACCCACGCTGTTCACGCGCCTGATGGCCGGCGCCGTGACGCTGTCCTTCTTCACCTATGTCTTCGTCAACATGGGCATGGTCAGCGGCATCCTGCCCGTCGTCGGCGTGCCGCTGCCCTTCATCAGCTACGGCGGTACGGCGATGGTGACGCTGGGGCTGTCGCTCGGCCTGCTGCTGTCGATCGCCCGGGTCAAGAAGCTGGTAAAGACGTAGCCGGGAATCTGATCGTGAACCGGGCGCCCGGCCCCTGGCCATCGGGCGACTCCCCTCCTGCGGCGCGGCGTACCCGCGTGTCGTCCAGCGTCAGTTCGGCCTCGTGCTGCTGCACGATCTCCTGCACGATGGCCAGCCCCAGGCCCGAGCCTTCGACGCCGCTGCCGAGCGACCGATAGAAGGGCTGGAAGACCTTCTCGCGTTCGTTCGGCGCGATGCCCGGCCCGGTGTCCTCGACCTGCAGCACGACCACCTGGCCGAAGGGGTCCTCCACGACGCGCACCGTCACCAGGCCGCCGGCCGGCGTGTACAGCAAGGCGTTGTCGACCAGGTTGCGGATCAGCTCGCCCAGCAGCATCGCCTGGCCGTTCACGCGCAGCCGGCTGTCATCCGGCACCACGCCGTCATAACCCAGGTCGATGCGCCGCTCCAGCGCGCGAGGCACAAAGTCGCGCACCGAGTCGATGGCGATCTCGGCCAGGTTGACGGGCTCGCGCTTCATGGCCTGCTCGGCATCCTCGGCGCGCGCCATGGCCAGCAGCTGGTTGACCATGTGGGCGGCGCGCTCGCTCGCGCGGGCGATATGGGCGAGGGAGCGCTTCAACTCCTCCGGCGACGCGCGGCCGGCATCGATCTCGCGCTGGATCAGCTCGGCCTGGGTGCGCAGGCCCGCCAGCGGCGTCTTCAGCTGGTGGGCGGCGTCGGCCAGGAAATGCTTCTGCCGGCTCATCGACGAGTCCAGCCGCGCCAGCAGGTCGTTGATGGCCTGCACCAGCGGCGCCACCTCGTCCGGCACGCGCTGCTCGTCGATGGGCGAGAGGTCCGAGGCCTCGCGCGAGCGGATGCGGCGCTGCAGCTCGTTCAGCGGCGAGATGCCGCGCGCCAGCGCCAGCCACACCAGCAGCACGGCCAGCGGCAGGATGACGAACTGCGGCAGGATGACGCCCTTGATGATCTCGTTGGTCAACCGCGCGCGCTTGCCCAGCGTCTCCGCCACCTGCACCAGCATCGTCTTCGTCGATCCGGCCTGCCCCTCGGGCGCGATCCACAGATAGGCCACGCGCACCGCGTCCGTGCCGACCTCGTCGTCGCGAAAGTGCAGCTCCCAGGGCACGACGGGCGCGTCCTCGGTCGGCACGGGCAGGGTCGCGTCGCCGCTCAGCAGCTCGCCGCGCTGGCCGAGCACTTGGTAGAAAACCGTGTCCGAGGCATCCGCCCGCAGCAGCGCCGCCGCCTCGGGCGCGAGGGCGTAGCGGTCTCTTCCCTTGGTCGGCGCAGATTCCGCCGCGACCTGAAGCCCGAGGCTGCGCGCCATCTCCCCGAGCTCACGGTCGTACGGCCGGCTTGCAATGCCCTGCGCCACCAGCCACGTCAGCGCCACGCTGATCGGCCAGATCAGCAGCAGCGGAGCGAGCATCCAGTCGAGGATCTCGCCGAACAGCGAGCCCTGCGCAGCAGGGGCGCCCGCCCGAACCAGCGAGCCCTGCTCGGGGCTGGCGCCGTCCTTGTTGGGCATTTAGGAGTTGATCTTTTCGAGGCAGTAGCCGAGACCGCGCACCGTCGCGATGCGGATCGGGCCCTGCTCGATCTTTTTGCGCAAGCGGTGGATGTAGACCTCGATGGCGTTGTTGCTGACCTCTTCACCCCATTCACACAGCCGCTCGACGAGCTGGTCCTTGCTGACGAGACGACCCGCTCGCTGCAGCAGCACCTCCAGCAGCGACAGCTCGCGCGCCGACAGTTCCAGCATCTGCTCGTTGATGTAGGCCACGCGGCCGGTCGCATCGAAGGTCAGCGGCCCATGCTTGATGAGGCTGCTGGCCGTGCCCAGGCCACGGCGCGTCAGCGCGCGCACGCGCGCCTCCAGTTCCTGCAGCGAGAAGGGCTTGGCCATGTAGTCGTCGGCGCCCAGGTCCAGCCCCTTGACGCGCTGCTCGACGCTGTCGGCCGCGGTCAGGATCAGCACCGGCATCGTTGAGCCGCGTGCGCGCAGCTTGCGCAGCACCTCGAGACCGTGCAGGCGCGGCAGGCCGAGGTCGAGGATGACCAAGTCGAACTCATGAGTCGCCAGCGCCGAATCGGCCTCGGTGCCCGAGCTGACCCGGTCCACCGCATAGCCGGAGGCGCGCAAGGCCCGCAACAGGCCATCGGCCAGCACTTGGTCGTCTTCGGCAATCAGGATGCGCATCGTCTTGTCTCCTGCGCCGATGTTATGTGCGACCGCAACGCCGGCGGCTTGCGGCAGCGCAAGGCTGGCTCACGCCATGAGCCACCTTGTTCCTAGGATGCTCCTCAATCCTGAGCCGCTTGCTGCCGCGGATCGGGGGACAAACCACTGTACAAACATACAGATTGCCCCATAATTCAGCCCATTCCCCACGGAGATTCGCATGGACGCCCCGGTCAAAGCCCTCAACACCGAAAAAGCCAAGGCCCTGCAGGCCGCCCTCGCCCAGATCGAAAAGCAATTCGGCAAGGGCTCCATCATGCGGCTCGGCGAAGGCGAGGTCATTGAAGACATCCAGGTTGTTTCCACCGGCTCGCTGGGCCTGGACATCGCCCTGGGCGTCGGCGGCCTGCCGCGCGGCCGCGTCGTCGAGATCTACGGCCCCGAGTCCTCGGGCAAGACCACGCTGACGCTGCAGGTCATCGCCGAGATGCAAAAGCTCGCCGGCACTTGCGCCTTCATCGACGCCGAGCACGCCCTGGACATCCAGTACGCCCAGAAACTCGGCGTCAACCTGCAGGAACTGCTGATCAGCCAGCCCGACACCGGCGAGCAGGCCCTCGAGATCGTCGACGCGCTGGTGCGCTCCGGCTCGGTGGACCTCATCGTCATCGACTCGGTTGCGGCGCTGACACCCAAGGCCGAACTCGAAGGCGAAATGGGTGACAGCCTGCCCGGCCTGCAGGCCCGCCTGATGAGCCAGGCGCTGCGCAAGCTGACCGCCACGATCAAGAAGACCAACTGCATGGTCATCTTCATCAACCAGATCCGCATGAAGATCGGCGTCATGTTCGGCTCGCCCGAAACGACCACCGGCGGCAACGCGTTGAAGTTCTACGCCTCCGTGCGCCTGGACATCCGCCGCATCGGCTCGATCAAGAAGGGCGAGGAGGTCATCGGCTCCGAGACCAAGGTCAAGGTCGTCAAGAACAAGGTCAGCCCCCCGTTCAAAACCGCCGAGTTCGACATCCTTTACGGCGAAGGCATCAGCCGCGAGGGCGAGATCGTCGACATGGGCGTGGTCGCCAAGGTCGTCGAGAAGTCCGGCTCCTGGTACGCCTATCAGGGCGAGAAGATCGGCCAGGGCAAGGACAACGCCCGCGAGTTCCTGCGCGAGAACGTCGATGTCGCCCGCGAGATCGAGAACAAGATCCGCGAATCCCTGGGCGTCGCACCGCTGACCTTGGCGGCCGAGGAGTAAGAGCCGCCCGGGGCCTGCTGCATGGCGACCCGAGCGCCGCTGTCGCTGAAGGCCCGCGCCATCGGCCTGCTGGCCCAGCGTGAGCACAGCCGCGCCGAACTCCGGCGCAAGCTGTTGCGCATCGAGCAGCAGCAACGGCAGCAGCGCTTGCGCCTTGCCGCGGCGCAAGCGGCGGGTGAGGCTGAGCCGCCACCCGCGGCCATCGACGACGAAGATGAAGAAGAGGCTGGCGAGGCGGCCGTCGAGGCGCTGCTCGACAGCCTCGCCGCCGCCGGCTATCTGGACGAGGCCCGTTTCGTCGAGTCACGACTGCATTTGCGCGCCAACCGCTTCGGTGCCCAGCGCATCCAGCAGGAACTGGCCCAGCACGGGCTCAGATTGGATGCCGAACAGCAGGCGGGCCTGCGCGAAACCGAAATGGAACGCGCCCGCGAAGTCTGGAAGAAGCGCTTCGGCGACGCGCCTTCGCGCGACACGGCGGAGCAGGCGCGCCAGACCCGCTTCCTGCTCGCACGCGGTTTTGCCCCCGAAGTGGTGCGCCGCTTGCTGAGGGCCTAAGGCCCGCTTGACCGAGCGCGCAGGGGGAGTTTTCACCCTCCGTGCTACATTGCCGCCTGCCCTAAAACGAGGGTTCACCCGGTTACAGGCCCCTTTGCCCCATGGGCAAAGCGCTGCCAAGGCCGGGCAGACCACGTCCCGGCGCTGGCCGGGGAGATTCGCCATTCCCCCGCCCCATGCCCGCCGTCCACCCGTCCATCACGCGCCGCCCGCTGCATCGCCGCGCCCTCGATGTGCAGGTGTTCGCGCGCGATGACGGCCTGTTCGATGTCGAAGCCAGCCTGACCGATGTCAAGACGCACGACGTCCCGCTGGCTGGCCTGCCCCGCAAGGCCGGCGAGCCCATCCATGAGATGCACCTGCATTTGACCGTGGACGCGACGCTGACCATCACCGCGGCGAGTTCCGAAACGCTCTGGATGCCCTATCCCGGTGCCTGCAACGAGCACGGCGATGCCTATGCGCGCCTCATCGGCCTGAACCTGATGAAGGGTTTCCGCCAGGCCGTGCAGGAGCGCCTGGGCGGCACACGCGGCTGCACCCACCTCACCGAGCTTTGCCAGATCCTGCCCACGGCCGTCATCCAGGCCATGGCCGGCTCCGTCATCGACACGCGGGAGGGCGACGCCGCCGGCAATCCGCCCTTCCAGCTCGACCGCTGCCACGCCCTGCGTCGCGACAGTGCCACCGTGGCCAAGTTCTACCCGCGCTGGCACCAGCAAGCTGCTGCCCAGCCCGCCACTTCCGAATCCTGACTTCCCCGACCCGAGAGACCCAGCCATGAAAATCCACGAATACCAGGGCAAAGAAATCCTGCGCCAGTTCGGCGTGCCGGTGCCGCGCGGCATCCCGGCCTTCACCGTGCAGGAAGCCGTCGAGGCTGCCCAGAAGCTGGGCGGCCCGGTCTGGGTGGTCAAGGCCCAGATCCACGCCGGCGGCCGCGGCAAGGGCGGTGGCGTCAAGGTCGCCAAGAGCATCGATGACCTGAAGGAAAAGGCCGACGCCATCCTGGGCATGCAGCTCAAGACGCACCAGACCGGCCCCGAAGGCCAGAAGGTCCGCCGCCTCTACATCGAGGACGGCGCCGACATCAAGAATGAGCTCTACGTCTCGCTGGTCACCGACCGCGGCACGCAGAAGATCGCCTTCATCGCATCGAGCGAAGGCGGCATGGACATCGAGGAAGTGGCCCACTCCACGCCCGAGAAGATCATCACCGAGATGATCGACCCGCTGACCGGCCTGACCGAAGCTCAATCGCGCAAGATCGCCGCGGCCATCGGCCTGACCGGCGCGTCCATCGACCAAGCCGTCGACATCTTCGCCAAGCTCTACAAGTGCTACATGGACACGGACGCGTCGCTGGTTGAAATCAACCCGCTGAACTGCGACTCCAAGGGCAACCTGATGGCGCTGGATGCGAAGTTCAACTTCGACGCCAACGCGCTGTTCCGTCACCCGGAGATCGTGGCCTACCGCGACCTTGACGAGGAAGATGCTGCTGAAGTCGAGGCTTCCAAGTTCGACCTGGCCTACATCTCGCTGGACGGCAACATCGGCTGCCTGGTGAACGGCGCCGGCCTGGCCATGGCCACGATGGACACCATCAAGCTGTTCGGCGGCGAGCCCGCCAACTTCCTGGACGTCGGCGGCGGCGCCACGGCCGAGAAGGTCACCGAGGCCTTCAAGATCATGCTGAAGAACCCGGAAGTGAAGGGCATCCTGGTCAACATCTTCGGCGGCATCATGAAGTGCGACACCATCGCCGAAGGCGTCATCGTTGCCTGCAAGGCCGTGAACCTGTCCGTGCCGCTGGTCGTGCGCATGAAGGGCACCAACGAAGAACTGGGCAAGAAGATGCTGGCCGAATCGGGCCTGCCCATCATCGCCGCCGACACCATGGCTGAAGCCGCGACCAAGATCGTCGCAGCAGTAGCTTAATGACCTTGCGGGACAGGCCGCCCGAGCGTACTCGCGAGTAGCTCTGTCCCCAACTGACTAGGAACAGTTCTCATGTCCATCTACATCAACAAAGACACCAAGGTCATCACCCAGGGCATCACCGGCAAGACCGGTCAGTTCCACACCCTGGGCTGCCAGGCCTATGCCAACGGCAAGAACGCCTTCGTCGCGGGCGTGAACCCCAAGAAGGCCGGCGAGAAGTTCTCCGAGATCCCCATCTACGCGACCGTCAAGGAAGCCGCCGGCCAGACCGGCGCGACCGTGTCCGTCATCTACGTGCCGCCCGCGGGCGCTGCGGCTGCCATCTGGGAAGCCGTCGAGGCGGACCTGGACCTGGCCATCTGCATCACCGAAGGCATCCCCGTCCGTGACATGCTGGAAGTGCGCAACAAGATGAAGGCCAAGGAAGCCGCCGGCGGCAAGCGCACGCTGCTGCTGGGCCCCAACTGCCCGGGCCTGATCACGCCGGAAGAAATCAAGATCGGCATCATGCCGGGCCACATCCACCGCAAGGGCCGCATCGGCGTCGTGTCGCGTTCCGGCACGCTGACCTATGAAGCCGTGGCCCAGCTGACGGAGATCGGCCTGGGTCAATCGAGCGCGGTCGGCATCGGCGGCGACCCGATCAATGGCTTGAAGCACATCGACGTGATGAAGGCCTTCAACGACGACCCGGACACCGATGCCGTCATCATGATCGGCGAGATCGGCGGCCCGGACGAGGCGGAAGCCGCGCGCTGGTGCAAGGCCAACATGAAGAAGCCCATCGTCGGCTTCATCGCCGGCGTCACGGCGCCCCCCGGCAAGCGCATGGGCCACGCCGGCGCGCTGATCTCCGGCGGTGCCGACACGGCCGATGCCAAGCTCGCCATCATGGAAGAGTGCGGCTTCACGGTCACGCGCAATCCGTCGGAAATGGCCAAGCTGCTCAAGGCCCTGCTCTGAGCCTGCGCTGCTGAGCGCTTCGAGGGCCGTTCGCTGAACGGCCCTTTTCCTTTGCTGCCTGCGTAGTTGCACGCAGACGCAGCCCGCCCGGGCGGACCGACACTCGGGCCAAACACAACGAGCCTGCCATGGACCTGCTGAACGCCGCCTTCTTCATCGCGCTGCTGAAGATCATCTGGGTCAACATCCTGCTGTCCGGCGACAACGCCGTCGTCATCGCGCTGGCCGCGCGCAACCTGGCGGCCGAGCAGCAGAAGAAGGCCATCATCTTCGGCAGCGGCGCAGCCATCGTGCTGCGGGTCGTGCTGACTTTGTTCGCCGTGCAACTGCTGCAGCTGCCCTGGCTCAAGCTCATCGGCGCGGTGCTGCTGCTGTGGATCGGCATCCAGCTGCTGGCCGACAGCGATGACGATGCCGACGTGCACGCCAGCAGCAGCGTCTGGGTGGCCATCCGCACCATCCTGATCGCCGACCTGGTCATGAGCCTGGACAACGTCATTGCCGTGGCCGCGGCGGCCAACAGCGCCCCCGAAGGCGCACGCCTGATGCTGCTCATCATCGGCCTGGGCCTGTCGATTCCCCTCATCATCTTCGGCAGCACGCTGCTGCTCAAGCTGATGGAGCGCTTCCCGGTCATCATCACGCTGGGCGCGGCCCTGCTGGGCTTCGTCGCCGGCGAGATGGCCACCACCGACATGGCCGTGCACGAGTGGTTCGAAGCCCATATGCATGGCCTGGACTACGCGGTCAGCATCAGCTGCGCGGTTCTCGTCGTCGCCGTCGGCATGGCGCTGGCCCGCCGCGGCAAGCGCAAGGCGGCCTAAGATCGGTCGCATGGCAAGCGGCGCAAAAACTGGCTTCTGGCGGCGCCTCGTCGACCGGGTGTCAGGCCCGGCTGACGCGCAGCCCAGCGAGCTGTCCACGCTGCCCGCCGTCCAGCAGACCCTGGCGCCAGGCGCCTCCGCGCCTCAGGCCCTGCCAGCCGCCCCACCCCCCGATCTGCACGATTTCGAGATCGGCGCCGAGATCGGCCGTGGCGCCATGGCCATCGTCTACAAGGCGACGCAGCGCTCCACCGGCCGCCAGGTCGCCATCAAGCGGCTGGCGCTGAGCCGCGAGTTCTCCGCCGAAGACCTGGCCGACGTGCGCGAGCGCTTCATGCGCGAGGCCCGCGCGGCGCGTCAGCTGGAGCATCCCGACATCCTGCAGGTCGTCGATGCCGGCCAGGACGGCAACGACAGCTGGCTCGCCCTGGAATACGTGCTCGGCCGCGACCTCAGCCTTTTCACCCGGGTCGGCCAGCTGCTGCCCGCGCGCGAGGTCGTGCAGATCGGCGTGCGGCTGGCCCGCGCCCTGGGCTATGCCCACAGCCAGGGCATCGTGCACCGCGACATCAAGCCCGCCAACGTCATGCTGGACCGCATCAACGGCAGCCTCAAGCTGATGGATTTCGGCATCGCCCGCGTCGGCGACGGCAGCCGCACCCGCACGGGCCTGGTGCTGGGCACGCCGTCCTTCATGTCGCCGGAGCAGCTGGCCGGCCTGACGGTGGACGGCCGCAGCGACCTCTATTCCCTGGGCGTGCTGCTCTATCAGCTGCTGTGCGGCACGCTGCCCCACCAGAGCGAATCGATGGCGCGGCTGATGCAACAAATTGCGACCGAGCCAGCGGCCGACATCCGCACCCACCGGCCCCGGCTGCCGGAGGCCCTCGCCCTGATCCTGGCCCTGTCGCTGGAGAAACGCCCCGAGCTGCGCTACGCCAGCGGCGAGCAGATGGCCCGCGACCTCGAGGCCATCCTGGTAATGAGCATGCAGACCGAGGAGCCGGCCGCTCCCGAGGCTGTTTCCCCCCAGGATGGGGCGTTCGCACAAACACTGCGCTTGACGCCCGGGGAAGCAGGGCAGAATCCCCGATCCTCTGCCGAGCCCCACGAGCCCCCGCAAGCCTCATGACACTGGAGTTCTTCAGCGCCACCGACGTGGGACGTGCGCGCGACAACAACGAAGATTCGGTCGCCCTGGACGAGGCTGCCGGCTTGGCCGTGCTGGCCGACGGCATGGGCGGCTACAACGCCGGCGAGGTGGCCAGCCAGATGCTGACCAGTTTCGTCAGCTCCGAGCTGGGCCGCTGGCTCAAGGACGCCGGCCGCGAGGCCAGGGCCGGCGAAGTCAAGCGCGCCATGGACATCTGCGTGGACAACGCCAACCGCGCCATCTTCAACGCCGCCAACACCAATCCGCGCTATGCCGGCATGGGCACGACGCTGGTGCTGGGCGTCTTCCGCCCCGAAGGCCTGCTGCTCGGCCATGTGGGCGACTCGCGCGCCTACCGCCTGCGCGCCGGGCGGCTCATGCAGATCACGCGTGACCATTCCCTGCTGCAGGAGCAGATCGACGCCGGCCTGCTGACTGTCGAAGAAGCGGCGTTTTCCAGCAACAAGAACCTCGTCACGCGGGCCGTCGGCGTCGAAGACACGGTGCTGATGGAGCTGCATCTGCACGAAATCCAGCCGGGCGACACCTATCTGCTGTGCTCCGACGGCCTGTCCGACATGCTCGACGATGACAGCCTCGCCAATCTGCTCAACGGCAATCCGGCCTTGCCCGAGGCTGCACGCGCGCTGATCAACGCAGCCAATGACAGCGGCGGGCGCGATAACATCGCGCTTATCCTGGCCCGCGCAGAAGGCCGCCAACGTACCGAAGGACGGGGCTGGTGGCCCTTCGGTCGACGCGGCGGCAACTGACTGCTGTCCCATGCAGAGTCACGGCACGTACAACAGAACTTGAGGTCATAAATGGGCAAACTGGTGGTTTCGCTCGACGGCGTCGTGATCAAGGAGGTACAGATCACGAAGGACAAGACCACCCTTGGTCGGCGTCCCTACAACGACATCGTCATCGACAATCTTGCGGTCAGCGGCGAGCACGCCGTGCTGCAGATGGTCGGTGCCGACGTCTTCATTGAAGACCTCAACTCCACCAACGGCACCTACATCAACGGCAAGGCGATCAAGAAGCAGCTGCTGGCCGACAACGACACCGTCGAGATCGGCAAGTACAAGATCAAGTTCCTGCTCAACGATGGCGGCGACTACGAAAAGACCATGATCCTCAAGCCCGGTTCCGGCGCACCGCCGAACCTGGGTCTGGGCTCATCCTTCGGTTCGTTGGGTGCGGCCACGGTCGGCCCGGCCTCCATCAAGGTGCTGACCGGCGCCGCCGCCGGCCGCGAGGTCGCGCTGTCCAAGGTCGTCACGACGCTGGGCAAGCCCGGCGTGCAGGTCGCCTCCATCACCAAGCGCCCCACGGGTTACGTGTTTGCGCACGTCGAAGGGGGCCAGCGCCCGAGCGTCAACGGCATCCCGCTGACAGGCGAATCGATTGCATTGCGCACCGGCGATCTGATCGAACTCGCCGGCACGCAGATGCAGTTCATCCAGGGCTGAACAGCCCGCAGTTCAGGCCGGCAGCGGGCTTCGCGGCTGCTGTGACTTCCTCACGATAGCGAGACCCCCAAGTCGGTAATCCGACCGTCCGGCCTCGCTGACGGGTGCGTACATTCTTGGCTCGGCCTCGCCTGACGCGAGGCACCCCAATCCGAGCCACGCCCCCGCATGAACATCCGCGTCCTGGGTTGCTCCGGCGCCATTGCCGCCGGCTACAAGACCACAGCCTTCCTGCTCGACGGCGATGTCCTCATCGACGCCGGCACCGGCGTGGGCGACCTGCCGCTGGACGCGCTGGCCGCCATCGACCACATCCTGCTCAGCCATTCCCATCTGGACCATGTGCTGGGCATCCCGCTGCTGGCCGACGCGGTGCTGCGCCTGCGCGCCGCCGCCGGCCGCCCGCCCATCCAGGTCCATGCCCTGCCCGAGACGCTGGCCGCGCTGCGCCAGCACATCTTCAACGGCGTGATCTGGCCCGACTTCACCGCCCTGCCCAGCCGCGACGCGCCGGTGCTGAGCCTGCACGCCTTCCAGATCGGCGACCGCGTCGACCTGGGCGGCCGCGTCATTGAAGTCCTGCCCGCCGCCCACACCGTGCCCGCCGTCGGTTTCGCCGTCGATGCCGGCGCGGCCAGCGGCCATGCCCACTGGGTCTTCACCGGCGACACCGGCCCCAACCCGGCGCTGTGGCAACGCCTGGCCGACCTGCGCCTGTCCCATCTCGTCATCGAGACGGCCTTCAGCGACGATGAGGCGGAGGTCGCCCATGTCAGCCAGCACCTGTGCCCGGCCGACCTCGGCCATGAGCTCAGCCAGTTGGCCGGCAGCGTCGACGTGCGCATCACCCACATCAAGCCCGGCGAAGTCGACGCTGTCATGCAGGGCGTGCAGGCCTTGAACAGCCCGCACCGCATCAGCGCGCTGCAGGCCGGCCAGGACATGGCGCTCTAGCCTGCTCCGGCCTTGCGATCCCCCGATCAGGCGCCCTCGAGGCGCCTTTTTCTTGCCTGACGTTTCCTGCCCTGATTCGTCCCGCTGACAGAACGCGTCAGCCCGAAGTGACGTTTTTTGTCAGTCCAAGGCCGTGTCGCCCGCCATCCGTGCGCTTTCGCACGGCTGATCAGGCAGAAAAAGCTGGCACGGGCCCTGCATTCAGGGGGTGTGCCCTCCTCCCACCACTCACACTCTCTGGAGTACTGACATGAACCTGAAAGCACGTGCCCAACAAGGCTTCACCCTGATCGAACTGATGATCGTCGTGGCCATCATCGGCATCCTGGCTGCCGTCGCGATCCCGCAATACAAGGACTACACCGCCAAGGCCAAGGCCGGCAACGCCCTGTCTTCGGCTGACACCGCCAAGGCCGCCGTGGCCCTGTGCGCCCAGGAAGAAGGCGGCCTGTCGACCTGCAACACCGCTGGCGTCCTGAGCAACTACGCCTTCACGCAGACGGCTGAAGTCGCCTCGCTGACCATCACTGGCAACGGCGTCATCGCGCTGACCTTCAACGCCGCGACCAAGGTCGGCAACGACCTGGGCGCCAAGACCATCACCTTCACGCCGAGCCTGGGCACGTCCAGCGTCGTGTGGACGGCCACCACGACCGTGACCGCGCCGGTCCTGGTTGCCGCGATCCAGAAGAACAACACCTGATCCAGCGTTGTTCAACAAAAAGGGGCCTCGTGCCCCTTTTTTGCGTTTCTGCAGCGGTGATTCACTGACCTGCCCATCGCTGCTGTCAGTCCAACCCAGACATCCCCTACGGTCCTGCCATGCATCACAGAGATTGGGGCGCCAAGCTGACGGCGCTTGGGTTTGGCGGCGGGCTGCTGGTGTTCGTCCTGCTGATGCCGTTCTATTCGGCATTCAGCACGTCTGCACACAATGCCGCGAGGTTGGCGCAGGTCCCCTTGCTCCTGCTCGCAACGCTCTTCCTGCTGGTTGGCGGCCGTGCGCGGTGGGCGCGCGCCAACACCATCAAGCTCGCCGGCCTGGTGGTGTTGATGCTGATTTCGGCACTTCACGCCCATCAGCCGGCCGCCGCGTTCAGAGAGCTTTTCCTGCTCTTCTCGCTGTTCTTCCTGACGCTGGCCATCGGCTCACTTCAAGAAGAAATCGGGATGGAGAAGGTCCTCCTGGCCATCGTCTCGGCGTGGCTGCTCTACGAGGTGTTCTTCCTGCTGGCATGGAGCGCCAGCGCCCTGAACGGCGGCGCGGGCAACTTCTGGCTGATGGTGCCCGGATTCGACAACCCGCGCTTCCTGAATCACGCCCAAACACCCGCGCTGCCCATCCTGATCGGCGTGGCGAGTGACAGCAACAACTCGCTGCGGCTGCGGCGTCTTGGCTGGGTCGCTGCGACGCTCAGCATCGCCATCCTGATTGGCCTGGCATCGCGGGCAAGCATGCTCGCGCTGGTCTTGAGTGCGCTGGTGGTGACCCTGCTGTTTCGCAAGCAAGCGGCTCTCTATCTGAAATGCAGTTTGATCGCGCTGATCGCGGCGTCGATCTTCTACTTCTGCTTTTTCTACGCCTTGCCGTCGACGCTGGATTCGGCGGCCATGACGGTGCAGCACAGCACGACCGATCTGGTCAGCGATCATTCGCGCCTCTTCCTGTGGAAGATTGCCGCCGATCAGCTGATGAGTTCACCGTGGCTGGGCGTCGGGCCCATGCATTTTGCGGAGTACGTCAACCTGCGCGGCGCCCATCCGCACAATGTCTATATCCAATTCCTTGCGGAGTACGGATTGCCGACCACCTTGCTGGTGTTCGGCTGGTTGCTGCACCTGCTGTGGAAAGGCCTGCAAAAGCGACGGGCTGTGAAGCAGGCCCTCACCGGGGTCGATGTCGCGGTGGTCGCCGCCGTCTTTGCCTTGGCCATCGACGGATTCTTCTCCGGCAATTTCGTGATGCCGGTTTCGCAGGTGTGGATCTGCATCGCGATCGCGCTGTTCGCGAACGGCCCGGCGGCCGCCTCCGAATATGCACCCACCGTGCGGCAGGAAAGGCTGCCGGTACGCCGCATCATCATGCTAGCCCTGCTGGCCTTCCAACTCGTGCTGGCCTGGCCGACGCTCAGGGAGTACGAAATGCCGCGTCCCACGCTAGGCCAACGCCCAGCGTCGCCGGAATCGGAACCCAACAACCCACGCTTCTGGCTCGACGGCTGGCTCTGATCAGCCGCATGTGCCAGCCCCATTCATCCCGATAACCCGGCATGGCTCAGACCATATCGTCGACGCATCGAGGCACCCGGCATCCGTGGATGAGCGCGCTCAATGGCGTGATGCTGCTGACGCCGCCATCGGTGCTGGCCATGGCGGGTGGTGCCGCAAGCCACGATCTTCGTGCGCCCGTCTGCGGCCTGCTGCTCTCGCTGCTGATATTGGCGTTGCCGATGCTGCTCGTGAAGACCTGGCGCAGTTTTTTCCTGCTGCATCTGCCGCTGCTGGGCTTGTCGCCTCTGTTCATCTGGTACGTGCTCAACTTCTCGGCGCCACCTGATGAAAACGCATTCGCCGTGTTGCTGACCTCCTCGCCGGCCGAGATCGCCGGGTTTGTGTCGTTGTTCCACCTGCAATTGCCGCTGGGGCTGTGTGGCGCCGCGATCGCCTTGTATGCCGTCCATGCCGCCTGCCTGGGAAGCCAGCCGATTCCCTTGTCGGTGCGCCGCGCCGTGCGATGGCTGGCCGTCCCCCTGCTCGCGCTGCTGCTCTTCATGCCGTCCACGGGGCCGCACGGCATTCGAGTGGATATCGGCGAAAACGTGAACGGCTATCTCACGTCGAGCTATCCCCTCGGAGGCTTCATCAGCGTCATTGGCGGTCTGGAAGGCAACGCCCAGGCGATGGGAATGTTCGACGCGCATGAGCCTTTCGGCGTCCGCGCCAGCGTCGCCTCCGCCACGCCGCAGACTCACATCCTCGTCATCGGCGAGTCGGCCCGGGCCGATCGGTTCCATCTCCTCGGCTACGCCCGTCAGACCACGCCGGAACTCGAGCGCATTGACGGCCTGCTGGCGTTCAAACGCGTCTATTCGACTGGCAATCTGACCTTGCTCGCAGTACCCATGCTGATGACGGGCACCGCACCGGCGACGTACTCGCCGCAATCCGTTCGCGGGACGCTGATCGACCTCGCCAACGAAGCGGGCTACTTCACCGCTTGGCTGTCCAACCAGAACATGGAGCTCTACAAGATCGTCCACCCACGGCCCCAGGTTTGGCGCCAACCAGCGGACACAGGCAACTGGAGCGAAAACCATGCCACGCCGGACGACATCCTGCTCGCGCCGCTGGACGAGATGCTGGGCAACGAGCGCCCCCGCAAGCTCATCGTGATGCACACCTACGGCAGCCATTGGGACTACACACTGCGCCTGCCGGACAACGGCTTTCACTTCTCCGGCAGCGATCGCGAGACCGTGCGGGCCGCCATCCAGGCCGAGCAGTCCGGCAAGGTGGCGGCAGACGCCTACGACGACACCATCCTCCAGACGGACTTGGTGCTGAGCCAGATCATCCGGCGCGCCTCGAAATTGCCCGGCGAGGTCACGGTGACGTACATCCCCGATCACGGCGAAGCGCTGAAGGCGGTGGAAGGCCGTGCCACCCATGGCTTTCGGGACTTCAACACCAGCGAACTGCACATCCCGCTGCTCATCTGGGCCAATCCTGCATTCAGGAGCGCGCACGCCGCGCAGTGGCAGAACCTCAGCGCGCGCACAGGGCAGGTCGTCAGCCAGGACGCCGTCTTCCACACCGTCGCCTCCATGCTGGGCATCGAGTTCCCAGCACACGACTCTCAACGCGACGTCACCTCCCCAGCTTTTCGAGCCATTCATATCCGCCAACTCCAGTTCCGCATCGCCGGCAGCAGCGAGTTGCGTCGGTTGACAGATGCGCTGGACTGGCCCAAGGCCTGCCAGGAGCTGCACGCCTGCAACTGAGCTGCCGCCATGCCATCATGCGCGCCCATGTCGTCCCAGACCCTTGACCAGCCGCGAGCCGACACCGCGCCGCTCGGCCTCATCCTCGCCACCGCCCTGCCGACGCTGCTGGCCTTCAACCAGACACCGGCGGCCACGCTCTACAACCAGTTGCTCGCCCTGGCTGGATGGGGCGTGGCCTTGCTGCTGTGGGCGCGTGCCACCCCGGGCTGGCGCGCCGGTCTGAAGAGCCCTGCGGCCGCGGCCCTGGCCCTGCTGCTCCTCGCGCCCCTGGTCTCGATCGGCTGGCGCCACCTGCCCGCCTCGCTGGGCCTGGGTGCCGCCGCCGTCATCGGCGCCGGCCTGGCCGTGCTGCTCGTCGCCCAGGGCCTGACGCGCGAGCAGCGCAGCCACGCCGCCGAAGCCCTGTGCTGGGGCCTGCTGGTGGCGGGCCTGCTGAACATCGTCGTCAGCCTCGTGCAGGTCTTCATCCCCGACCTGGCCGACGGCAACCTCATCGCCCGCTCCGGCATCCCGGGCCGGGCCGTCAGCAATCTGCGCCAGCCCAACCACCTGGCCAGCCTGATGATGTGGGCCGCTGTCGCCGCCGTCTTCATCACCGAGAAGCGCCGTTGGCGCCTGGCCCTGCCGCCCCTGCTGTTCGCCTGCGTCTTTGCCGTCGTGCTGAGCGCCTCGCGCACCGGCTTCATCGGCATCGCCATGCTGGCGCTGTGGGGTGTCGCTGACCGCAAGCTCTCGCGCAGCGCCCGTTTTTCGCTGCTCGCCACGCCGCTGATGCTCGGCGTCAGCTGGCTGTTGATCTCGCTGTGGTCGGCCGAGAGCGGCCATGCCTTCGGCGCCGCCTCGCGCCTGTCCGAAGGTGCCGGCTCGCCGTCGCGCCTGGCCATCCTGCGTGATGCCTGGGCCCTGACGCTGGCCAATCCGGTCTCCGGCGTCGGCTGGGGCGAATTCAACTTCGCCTGGAGCCTCAGCCCCTTCCCGAGCCGGCCCATCGCCTTCTTCGACCACACCCACAACCTGCCCGCGCAGCTGGCCGTCGAGCTCGGCCTGCCCTGGGCCGGCGCCGTGCTGGCCCTGCTGGGCTGGGCCTTGTGGAAGGCCTGGTGCGGCGCCCTGCGCGAGGACGACGACGCCCCACTGCGCCGTGCCGCGCTGATGATCGTGCTGACCATCGCCCTGCACAGCCTGCTGGAGTACCCGCTCTGGTACGCCTATTTCCTGCTGCCGGCCTGCTTCGCCTTCGGCCTCACGCTGCCGGCCGATGCGCCTGCCCGACCCGCCGCTGCGGCACCCTGGCAGGTCGTGGGCGGCCTGCTGATCGCCGGCAGCCTCTTTGCGCTGTGGGACTACCACCGCATCGTCGCCATCTACATGCCCAGCGAGGACGCCGTGCCGCTGGGCGAACGCATCGCGACGGGCCAGCGCTCGCTGTTCTTCAGCCACCAGGCCGACTACGCGGCCGCCACCAGCCAGCCCGCGGGGCCGGCGGCGCTGGCAGCCGCGCGCCGCACCGCCTTCAGCCTGATCGACGCCAGGCTGCTGATGCACTGGTCGCAGTCGCTGGACCAGACGGGTGATGCTGAAGGCGCACGCTTCCTGGCCGACCGCCTGCGCGAGTTCCGCAATCCGACGGGCGACAACTGGTTTGCCAGCTGCGAAGACGCCGCTTCGGCGCCGGTCATGCCGCAGTGCCAGCCGGCATCGGGCGTCGTCGACTGGCGAACCCTGCGTTGATCAGACGGCGGCGTGCCAGTCGCCGCTCTTGCCGCCCTGCTTTTCCAGCACGCGCACGCGGTCGATGACCATGCCGCGATCGGCCGCCTTGCACATGTCATAGATGGTGAGCAGGCCGACCTGCACGGCGCACAAGGCCTCCATCTCGACGCCGGTGCGGCCCAGCGTCTCGACCTGGGCGCGGCACAGCACGCGGCTGCCCGCCTCGTCCAGCTCGAAGTCGACCGCCACGCGCGTGATCGGCAGCGGGTGGCACAGCGGCACCAGGTCGGAACAGCGCTTGGCGCCCTGGATGGCCGCGATGCGCGCCACGCCCAGCACATCGCCCTTCTTGGCGCTGCCGCTGGCGATCAACGCGAAGGTCTCGGGCAGCATGCGGATCTCGCCGGCCGCGACGGCCACGCGATGCGTCTCGGCCTTGGCCGACACGTCCACCATATGGGCCTGGCCCAGGGCGTCGAAGTGGGTCAGCGGGGTTGTCATGGCAGTGGCGCCCGGCCGCCCGAAGCCGCTGACGCGCCTCCTCGGGAGGCAGCGAGCAGGGCGAGCGTGGAGGCTGTCATTTCAGGAAACAAATAGGAAACCGAGTTGCAGGCATCATAGGCAGCCGGCTGCCGCCGGCCGGAGTTCCTGTTCGATGAAGAAGTCCCGTGTCCCCGCCCCTTCCCGCGCCCTGCTGACCCTGCTCGCGGCCGCCTGCCTCATCACCACCGCGCCCATCCAGGCCCAGGTCAACCTGCCAGCCCTGGGCGACTCGGTCTCGCAAGACCTCGATGTCGGCGCCGAGCGGGCCCTCGGTGAGCGCTATATGCGCATGATCCGCCTCGACCCCGCCTGCGTGCAGGACCCGCTGTTGCAGGAATACATGACGGGCATCTTCGAGCCGCTGGTGGCCGCGTCGCGCAAGCTCGGCCATGTCGGCGAAGACATCCAGACCCGCTTCGCCTGGGAGAGCTTCCTGGTCGAGGACAAGAGCATCAACGCCTTCGCGCTGCCGGGCGGCTTCGTCGGCACCCACCTGGGGCTCATCGCGATGACGGTGTCGCGCGACGAGCTGGCCTCGGTGCTGGCGCACGAGATCTCGCACGTGACGCAGCGCCACATCGCGCGCCGCATTGCCGGCGACTCCAAGAACAGCATGGTCGCCATCGCGGGCCTGCTGCTGGGCGTGCTGGCCGCGTCGCGCGGCAACATCGAGCTGGCCAATGCCGGCATCGTCGGCGGTCAGGCCGCGGCCACGCAGCTGTCGCTGAACTTCTCGCGCGACATGGAGCGCGAGGCCGACCGCGTCGGCTTCAACGTGCTGGTCGAGGCCGGTTTCGCGGGCAGCGGCATGGTCAGCATGTTCGAGCGCATGGAGCAGGCCTACCACCTGATGGACAACGGCGCCTTCCCCTACCTGCGCTCCCACCCGCTGACCAGCGAGCGCATCGGCGACGCGCGCACGCGTCTGGCGCTGGAACCGTTCGCGCGCCCGCGCGGGCTCGCCGAGCATGCGCTGATGGCAGCGCGCTCGCGAGTGCTGATGGACCCGCGGGTCGAAGCCTGGAAGGTGCTGGAGAACTACGACGCCGGCGCCCGCAACATCCGCGAGAGCGGCGGCTATGAACAGCTCGGCGCCCGTTATGCCGCGGCGCTGGCCTCCATCAAGCTGCGCAACTTCGACCGCGCCGAGGCCACGCTGCGCAGCGCCGAGGTGACGCTGCAGCTCATCAACCCCAGCCCCACCGAGACCGTCGCGGCCACGCGGCAACTGACCTATCTGCGTGCCGAACTGGCACAGGCCCGCGGCCGGCCGATGGAAGGCATCGCCGCGCTGGACACGCTGGCGGGCGAGAAGTCCCGCCCCATGCTGATGCAGCGCGTCGGCCTGGCGCTGGCGACCGGCCCGGCATCGCCCGCCTTGCGCGAAGCCGCGGATGCGCTGCAAACCCATGTGAGCCTCGAGCCCCGCGACTCCCTGGCCTGGGCCCAGCTCGCGCTGATCTGGCAGAAGCTGGGCCAACCGCTGCGGGCCGTGCGCGCCCAGGCCGAGGTGCATGCCGCCGCCGGTGACCTGAACGGTGCCATCGACCGCATGCGCTCGGGCCTGCGCCAGTCACGCGGGCCGGATGCCGACCAGGTCGAGGCCTCGGTCATCGACGCCCGGCTGCGCGCCCTCGTCTACGAGCGCCAGTCCCTGCTCGGCGAGATGTACCGCGGCCGCTACATCCCGCCGGACGTCGAACTCCCCAACTGAGCGTCAGGCAGCTTGCCGCTGCTCTTCCTGATACAGCGCGAACTCCTCGCGCAGCGCCCGCGCCACCGCCTCGCGCTGGCCGATGCGGCGGTGATAGGCCTTCACCGCCGGCCAGGCCGCGAGGTCGACGCCGGCATACGGCGCCCAGTTCAGCACGACGGCGAGGTAGATGTCGGCGATGCCGTAGCCACCTTCCAGGAATTCATGCTGCTGCAGATGCGCCTCCAGCGTGGCCAGGCGCAGCGCCGCCTTGTCCATCGAATAGGCCTTCACGTCGGCGCTGGCCTGGGGGTCCAGCAGGGGCACGAAGACGGCCTTGTGCAGTTCGGTGCCGATGAAGCCCAGCCACTGGCGCACCCGGGCGCGCGCATCGGCGGCGGTCGGCAGCAGGCCGGCCTCGGGCCATGCCTCGGCCAGGTATTGCAGCACCGCCGGGTTCTCGGTCAGCACCCAGCCGTCCGGGGTGCGCAGCGCCGGCACCTGCCCCATCGGGTTGATCTGCCAGTAATCACGGCCGTCCAGCGTGCGCTTGGCCTTGCTGTCCACCTGCGTGAAGCGCGCCTCGGCGCCCACTTCATAGAGCACGGTGCGGCTCGCCAGCGAACAAGCCATGGGGGAAAAGAACAACTCCATCTCGGTCTCCAACAGTGTTTTTGTACTGTATTGAATAGAATTCACTGTCGTCAATGAATTTCATGCGCCGTGGTACAAAAATCTGAAGACGAGGCTCCAGCCCCCGCGCCGCGTCCGCGTGGCCGGCCGCGCAGCTTCGACACCGAAGCCACGCTGGCCCAGGCGACGCTGGCCTTCTGGCAGCGTGGCTATGCATCGACATCGCTCGATGACCTGAGCCAAGCGACGGGCCTCAACCGACCCAGCCTCTACGGCGCGTTCGGCGACAAGCACGCGCTGTATCTGCAGGCGTTGCGCCTGTACACCGAGCAGTCCAATGCCGCCATTGCCGCGGCGTTCGCAGACCGTTCACTGCGTGATGGCCTGCTGCGGGTCTACGAGCTGGCGCTGCAGCTCTACTGCCCGGCCGGTGAGGCCGCGCGAGGCTGCCTGCTGATCGGCACGGCGGCCACCGAGGCGCCGCGGGACGAGGCCATCCGCCTTCAGCTCGGTGATTCGCTGCGTGGTTTCAATGCCGCATTCGAGGCGCGACTGCAGCAGGCGATCGACAGCGGCGAACTGCCGGCCGGCATCGATGTCGGGATGCGCGCCCAGCTGGCGTCGGCCGTCTTGCACTCGATGGCGCTGCGCGCCCGCGCGGGAGACCCGCGCGAGGAACTCGCCGCCCTGGCCCGCGCCGGCGTCGAGATGGTCAGTCGCTAGGGAAGATGCGCTCGACCGCGACGTCGATGACCATGCCGCACAGGCTGTAGATCAGCGAACCGATCAGCGCGGCGGCGAAGCCGGTCACGGCCAGGCCGTCCAGCACCGTGGCGGCCATCCAGAACATCAGCGCATTGATGATGAAGAGGAAGAGGCCCAGGCTGAGCACCGTCACCGGCAGCGTCAGCAGCACGAGCACGGGCCGCAGCAGCGTGTTCAGCAGGCCGAGCACGAAGGCGGCGATCAGCGCCGAAGTGAAGCTCTTGACGACGACGCCGGGGTAGAGATGCGCCACCAGCAGCAGGGCGCCGGCAAGCAGCAGCCAACGAACGAGAACCTTGGTCATGGCCGCGAGCATATCGGGCGGCCACACCGGCGTGTCGCGTCACGGCCTCACCCCAGCCTGTTCGCAAATAGGAATTGTTCGCATTCGTGTTAAGATTTTTCCATCGCACTTGCTGACGTCTCGTTTGTGAAGCCCGCTCTCGCCTTTGTCGCCTCCACTTCGGCCGCTCCCGCGCCGGTCGCCGTCCCTTCGCGGCCGGCGGAGCTGGTGCCGGCGCAAGTGCAACAGCCGCGGCCTAGCTTTGCCGAGATGTCGAGCCAGCCGCGTCGCCGCCTGCTGCTGGTCGGCATCGCCGCGCTGCATCTGCTGGGCCTGTGGGGCCTGAGCCAGGTGCAGGATGTGCGCCGCTCCGTGGCGCGCCTCGCGCCTGTCGTCGTGCGCCTGGTGGCGCCGGCCGAGCCGCCCAAGCCGTTGCCGCCGCCCCCCATCGCGACGCCGCAGATGCAGGCCCCGGCACTGACCATGATCGACCCGCCGTTGATCGCCGTCGCCGCGCCGCCTGCGCCGTCCCTCGTCGTGGCGGCGCTGCCACCGCCACCGCCACCGGCCGTCGTGCCGGTGCAGAGCGCGCCGACGCCCATCATTCCGATCACGCCGCCCGCGCCCCAGATCAAGCAGATCCCAGCCAGCGCCGTGCGCTATCTGAAAGAGCCGCGTTGGACGGTGCCGCTGATGTCCAGGCGGCTGCGCGAGTCCGRCATCGTGCACCTGCGCGTCGTGGTGGACGCGCGCGGCCTGCCACGCGACATCACGCTGGCCAAGTCCTCCGGTTTCGCCCGACTGGACGAGCAGGCCTTGCAGGACATGCGCGGCGCCCGCTTCGTGCCGCAGACCGAGAACGGTCAACCCGTCGAGTGGGAAGTCATCACGCCGCTGTCCTACGAACTCGACCGCTGACCCCTTTTCCTTTCCCTCACTAGCCATGCCGTGGGCGGCTGCCGATGCCGCCTTGGGCAAAGCCATGCCCATTCACGATCCATCGGAGAGATCCATGTCCCGCAAGAACCCATCGACGGCCCCGGCCCGGCAGCTGCCGCTACTTCCTCTTGGCGCACTGGCCGCCGGCTTCGGCCTGGCCTCGGCCGCCCTGGCCCAGACCGCCCCGCCCAAGGAAGAAACGGTGCTGCCCACGGTGCGCATCAAGGCCAGCGTCGAGAAGCAGGGCAAGGACGACTACCAGGTCACCGAGACCCGCATCGGCAAGGGCAAGCAGGACATCCGCGACATCCCGCAGTCGTTGACCGTCGTCACCGAGAAACTCATCGACGACCGCAACCTCGACAACGTCAAGGAAGTGCTGAAGAACACCGCCGGCATCACCTTCCAGGCCGCCGAGGGTGGCGAGGAGGACATCAAGATCCACGGCATCTCGCTGCAGAGCACTGGTGACATCTTCATCGACGGCATGCGCGACCCGGCCTTCTACGACCGTGACACCTTCTTCCTCGACAAGATCGAACTGCTGCGTGGCTCCGGCGCGCTGATGTTCGGCCGCGGTTCCAGCGGCGGCGCCGTCAACCAGGTGACCAAACAGGCCGTGCTGGCCGACCAGAACCAGATCGACGTGACGATGGCCAGCCACGGCGGCCTGCGCGTCATCGGCGACCTGAACAAGCGCCTCGGTGAGACGACCGCGCTGCGCGTCAGTGCGATGAGCACGAACTCCGACAACGACGGCGCCGGCTCCTCGCTGGACAAGCGGGGCGTCGCCGCCAACCTGCGCTGGGGCATCGAGGAGCAGGACGAATTCAGCCTGACCCTCTACGCCCTGGACAACAACAACGGCATGAACTACGGCATGCCCTGGATCAAGCCGACGCCGGCCGCGCCCACCAGCGCAACGACGCTGTTGCCGCTGGACCCGACCGCTTACTACGGCATGGCCAGCGACTACAACAAGGGCACGGCCAACTACGGCATGCTGACGCACACCCACCGCTTCAGCCCGTCGGTCGAACTCGTCACCAAGGCCCGCTACGCGAGCTACACGCGTGACCAGCGCGCCGGCACCGTCCGCTTCGCCGCCGCGAACCTGCAGCCCGGCGGCGTTGCCGCGTCGCTGGCCACTTTCGGCCCCGACACCGTCATCAACCGCGGCACTCAGCTGAAGGTGCAGGACATGCAGACGGTCACGGCGCAGAGCGACCTGAACGTCCGGCTGAAGGCCGCGGGCATGGAGCACAACATCACCACCGGCGCCGACTTCTCGCAGGAGAAGAAGCAGGTCTACGCCGCCTACTCGGCCAACCAGGGTGGCGTCGTGCCGACCAAGCCGACGACGACCATCGGCCGGCCCGATGACGGCGCCTGGATCAATGAAGGCCTGCGCAGCTTCCGCACCAACAACGACTACGTCTCCAAGGGTTATGGCGCCTATCTGCAGGATCTCGTGCAGATCGCGCCGATGTGGAAGGTGCTGGCCGGCCTGCGCTACGACAAGCTCGATGGTGACTACAAGGTCTACAGCATCCCCAACAACGCTCCGTCGCCCACGACCACCCAGCCCTACGCGATGAAGGTCTCGGAGTGGAGCAAGCGCGCCGCCGTGCTGTTCCAGCCGAGCGCCCAGCTGTCCTTCCACCTGATGGGCGCGACGTCCTTCAACACCTCGGGCGACACCTACTCGCTGAGCGCGGCCAACGCGAACATTCCGCCCGAGAAGTCGGTCAACATCGAACTCGGCGGCCAGTACGACAGCGCCGACGGCAAGCTGACGACGCGTTTCGGCATCTTCCGCGCCACCAAGCTGCATGAGCGCAACACCGACCCGCTGAGCAATCTGGTCGAGCTGTCGGGCAAGCGCCACGCCCAGGGCATCGACGTCGACGTCACCGGCCGCATCACGCCCGAATGGGAGGTCTTCGGCACCTTCACCTGGATGCCGACCGCCATCATCGACATCGGCGCCGAGGGCGCCGAAGGCCAGGGCAGCCGTCCGTCGCTGACGCCGCGCTATTCCGGCAGCCTGTGGACGACCTACAAGATCACGCCGCAATGGCGCGTCGGCGGCGGCGTCAATGCGCGCAGCGGCCAGCAGCCCAACCGCAACCCCGGCTTCTACGCGCCCAAGTTCGTCATTGCCAACCTGATGGCCGAATACGCCGTCGTCGAGGACACGCTGCTGTTCCGCCTCAACGTCGACAATGTGACCAACAAGCTCTACGCCGACACGCTCTACACGGGCCACTACATCCCGGGCAAGGGCCGCGTCGTCGCGCTGACGGGCACCTACAAGTTCTGACCCCGAAAGGCCCTCGCCCCGCCATGCTGCTCAAGATCGAACAAGTTCTGGATGCGGCCGGCCTGGCGAGGGCCCGCGAACTGATGGCCGCGGCCCCCTGGGCCGACGGCCGCGCAACCGCCGGCCGCCAGGCGGCCCAGGTCAAGAACAACGAGCAACTGCAGCCTGGCAGCGAGCAGCATCGCGAGCTGCAGGCCCTGGTGCTGCAGGCGCTGGAGAAGCACCCGCTGTTCTTCTCGGCCACGCTGCCCAAGCGCGTGCTGCCGCCGCTGTTCAACCGCTACGCCGGCGCCAGCAACGCCTACGGCAGCCATGTCGACCAGGCCGTGCGCTACCTCCCCGGCGGCGTGCAGCGCGTGCGCACCGACATCTCCTGCACCCTCTTCCTGAGCGACCCGGCCGACTACGACGGCGGTGAGCTCGTCATCGAACATGCCTTCGGCGCGCAGCACGTCAAGCTGGCGGCGGGCGACCTCGTCGTCTACCCCGGCACCAGCGTGCACCGCGTCGAACCCGTCACGCGCGGCCAGCGGCTGGCCAGCTTCTTCTGGATCGAGAGCATGGTGCGCGCGGACGAACAGCGCCGCCTGCTTTACGAGATGGACATGAGCCTGATGAAGCTGCGCGGCGAGCTGGGCGAGACGGACGAACTCGTGCAGCTGACGGGCACGTATCACAACCTCCTCAGGATGTGGGCAGACACGTGACCAGCCCCCGCATCGAATCGTTGCCCGATGGCCTCGCCAACCTGGCTGATTTCGAAGCCCCTGCCCAGGCCCGCGTCGACGCCAAGGCCTGGGCCTACCTGAACGGCGGCGCTGCAGACGAGATCACGCTGCGCGCCAACCGCGCGGCCTGGGATGCCATCAAGCTGCAGCCCCGCGTGCTGCGCGACCTCAGCGGTGGCCACACGCGCGTGACGCTGCTCGGCCGCGAGCTGCTGCATCCCATCCTGCTGGCACCCATCGCCTATCAGCGCCTCTTCCACGCCGACGGCGAGCTGGCCATCGCCCATGCCGCCGCTGCCCAGGAAGCCGGCCTCATCCTCAGCGCCCAGGCCAGCGTGGCGATGGAAGAAGTCGCCGCGCCGATGCTGGCCGAAGCGAGCGCCGGCCCGCTGTGGTTCCAGCTCTACTGGCGCGACGACCGCGACTTCATGCGCGCGCTCTTGCGCCGCATCGAGGCCGCCGGCTACCAGGCCCTCGTGCTGACCGTCGACGCCCCCGTGCACGGTGCGCGTGACCGCGAACGCCGCATCGCCTTCAAGCTGCCCGACGACGTCCGCGCGGTGAACCTCGGCGGGCTGAAGAAGCCGCTGAACCTGCAGCCCGGCCAGAGCGCCCTCTTCGACGGCCTGATGCCGCGCGCCGCCACCTGGCGTGAGATCGACTGGCTGCGTTCCGAAAGCAAGCTGCCGCTGCTGCTCAAGGGCGTCACCCACGCCGACGACGCGCGCGAGGCCCTGGCCCGCGGCGTCACCGGCTTCGTCGTCTCCAACCACGGCGGCCGCGCCCTCGACACGCTGCCGCCCACTGCCGAGCTGCTGCCGCCGCTGCGCGCCGCCCTCGGCCCCGACGTGCCGCTGCTCGTCGACGGCGGCATTCGCCGCGGCACCGACGTGCTCAAGGCCATCGCGCTGGGCGCCAACGCCGTGCTGCTCGGCCGCCCCTACGCTCACGCCCTCGCCGCCAGCGGCGCCCTGGGCGTCGCCCACGCGTTGCGCCTGCTGCGCGACGAGCTCGAGATCGCGATGGCGCTCTCGGGCTGCAAGACTCTCGCCGACGCCGGCCCGGCGCTGCTCTGGCCCGGCAATTTCCGCTGAAGGACTCACCATGAAACTCCTCGTCCCCCTGCTCCTCGCTTTCACCGCCTCCGCCGCCTTTGCCCACGGCAACGTCTCCTGCCCGGCCATGCCCAAGGAAGAGAAGAAGCCGCAGATGGAACTGCAGAAGAAGCTCGAAGGCGAAGGCTGGAAGGTCCGCAAGGTCCAGAACTACAACGGCTGCTACGAGGTCTACGGCTTCGACGGCCAGGGCAAGAAGGCCGAGGCCTTCTTCAACCCCAAGACCTTCGAGCGCGTCTACCCCGAAGGCGAGCAGCCCGCCGAAACGAAGTAGGCCATGCGCGTGCGCGTCTGGGACGGCCTCGTCCGCCTGCTGCACTGGACGCTGGCCGCCGCCGTGGCCACCAGCTGGATCAGCGGCCACTGGCCACCCAGCCACTTCGACGCCTGGCACCACACCGCCGGCTATGTGGCCGCCGCGGCCGTGGTGCTGAGGCTGGTCTGGGGCTTCAGCGGCAGCCGCCACGCGCGCCTCGCGCAGTTCGTGCGCAGCCCGCGCGCCGTGCTCACCTATGCCCGCGCGATGCGCGCCGGCCATGAGCCGCGCTATATCGGCCATAACCCGCTGGGCGGGTGGATGGTGCTGGCGCTGTGGTCCACGGCCGCGGCGCTGTCGCTGACGGGCTGGCTTTACACGACCGACTGGCTGTGGGGCTACGAATGGCTGTCGGACCTGCACGCCTGGCTGGCCTGGGGCATCGCGACCCTCGTCATCGGCCATCTCGGCGGCGTCGCCGTGACCAGTTGGAGGCATCGCGAGAACCTTGTCGGCGCGATGTTCAGCGGCAAGAAGCGCGCGCCCGAAGGCGACGACATTCACTGACTGCAAGCCTCGCGAAGGCCCGAGTGATGCGGCCCCGCGACAAGCAGGGCCTCAAAGGGTCGATTTCATGGGCCTCTGCGGGTCATCCCCTCTATGAAAGCCTTCTCTTCCCCTGGGGAGCGCAGTACCATCGCCGCCGCAGGGTGCTAGAGAGTATTGAAGGCTTACGCGGCCTTCACCCGGACCCGGCACATCAACAACCTTTGATGGAGTGAATCGACATGGCAACTGCGAAGAAGGCCGCGCCCGCGAAGAAGGCGGCGGCACCGGCCAAGAAGGCTGCACCGGCGAAGAAGGCAGCAGCGCCCGCAAAGGCGCCTGCAGCAAAGAAGGCAGCTCCGGCCAAGAAGGCCGCAGCACCTGCGAAGAAGGCAGCTCCGGCCAAGAAGGCCGCAGCACCCGCCAAGAAGCGCACGCCCAACGCCGCCTTCATGAAGGCCCTCACCCCCAGCGCCGCTCTCGCGGCCATCGTCGGCGCAGCCCCGCTGCCGCGCACCGATGTGACCAAGAAGGTCTGGGAGTACATCAAGAAGAACAAGCTGCAGGATGAGCTGCAGAAGCGCGTCATCAACGCCGACGCCAAGCTGAAGGAAATCTTCGGCAAGGCCAAGGCCGACATGTTCGAGATGACCAAGCTGATCAACAGCCACCTGAAGTGAAGCGACGCCGCGCAAGCGGCCTCGTCAACACAAGCCCGGTTCGCCGGGCTTTTTTTATTGGCGCAGCAGCTGCGTCATTGATGACGCGTGCTCAGCCAATCAGCTTGCGTAATCCGGCTTGCAGGACGGGCACATCGATGGGCTTGAGCCAGTAGTCGTCGAAGCCCGCCGCGCGGGCGGCGCGCACGACGGCGCCGGGGTTGTCGGCCGACAGCGCGACCCAGCGCACGCCTTGCAGCGCGGCGGACAGACCTTCGTCCGCGGCCACGCGGGCCCGCAGCTCCAGGCCCGTCATGTCGGGCAGGTTCATGTCCACCAGCACCAGCGCCGGCCGGCGTTCGGCCAGGGCCGCCAGGGCCTCAGCGCCCGTCTCGACCATGCGCAGCTCCCAGCCCTCCAGCAGCCGGAACACCTCCTCCATCAGGATCAGGTGGATGCGGTCGTCTTCGACGTAAAGCACCAGCGGCGCGGCGCGGTCGGTCATGGCGGGTTCAGGGGACAGCAGGAGGCGGTGGGCACGATAGCAGCAATGCCGGGCCGGACTGGCCCGGTCGCTCTGCCAAACGTTTTCAGCCCTCTTCGTGATTTATCTCACCCGCCGGACACCCCCGCTTTGCGGGTCTTCAACGCGGACAAACCCTAGCTCTCCCTAATACTAGGGACATGCGCCCTGGTTCGGGCGCGACCCTTTTCTGGGCCCGCAAATGTCCCTGATCGCCACCCTCGCCCTCGCCGTTTCCGCCGGCTCCACGCTGCCCCAGTGCAGCTGGGACCGCCCCGGCGTCAACCCGTTCATGGGTGACGTGGTCGCGGCCGTCGATCGCTACCAGGACATTCCGGCCGCCACCCGCGAAAAGCTCAAGGCCCGCATGAAGGCGCGCAGCTATGACGACATCGCCGTCATCGAGCGCGATGCCATCAAGGGCCAGGCGACCTACGCCCCCGAGATTCGCGACATGCACTTCGGCCCCGGCGCGGTCTGCCGCACGGTGACGCGCACCCAATGGACGGCGACGACCCAGGAGCGGGGCCTCGTCTACTGCGAAGACGGCCAGTGCATCCTCGTGCCCACCGTCTGCCGCAACGTCAGCCGCATCCGCCGCCTGGACAAGCCCCGCGCCGTGGCGCCGGCCCAGGCCGGCAACGTCGCCTCATCGACCCGCGAGGGCGAGGAGACCGCGCCGCTGGAATTCGAAGCCCCGGCCGCCGGCCCGATGGCCGCTGCGGCGCCGGACAGCTTTGCCACCGCGTCCGGTGTGCCGGCGCTGGGCGGCTCGCCTGCCCAGGGCGGCGGCATCCTGGCGGGCGGCAACGCGCCCAGCCCCGCCAGCCCCGGTGGCGGCCCCGGCCTCGTCAACATCGGCATGCCCTCGCTGCCGCCCGGCACGGTGCGCCCGGCCGACGGCCCCGTCGACCTGCCCCACACGCCGGCCGTGCCCGAGCCCGGCACCTGGGCCATGATCGCCCTGGGCCTGCTCGTCATCATCTTCAAGGCGCGCCAAAGGCGCTGAAGCCCCTCGTCCGGCCTCGCCCTGCTGGACGCGGGCGAGCCTGATCGGTCCCCCGAGGGGACGGCGATGCTCGCGGCATTGAGCCGCAAGCACATCGCCCAACGCGGGCCGGCTAGGGAGCGGCCCGGCGCTCGGCCCGCAAAAAATCAGCGTCTCAGCAGAGGGGCCAGATAGCGCCCCGTGTGGCTGGCCTCGCAGGCCGCCACGTCCTCGGGCGTGCCCGCCACCAGCAGCGTGCCGCCGCCGGCACCGCCTTCGGGCCCCATGTCGATGAGCCAGTCGGCCGTCTTGATGACGTCCAGGTTGTGCTCGATGACGACGATGGTGTTGCCCGCATCGCGCAGCTGGTGCAGCACCCTCATCAGCAGAGCGATGTCGGCAAAGTGCAGGCCGGTAGTGGGTTCGTCCAGGATGTACAGCGTGCGGCCGGTGTCGCGCTTGGACAGCTCCAGCGCCAGCTTGACGCGCTGGGCCTCGCCGCCGGACAGCGTCGTGGCGCTCTGGCCCAGCTTCACATAGCCCAGGCCCACGTCCAAGAGCGTCTGCAGCTTGCGCGCCAGTGCCGGCACGGCGTTGAACAGCTCGAAGGCGTCCTCCACCGTCATGTTCAGCACCTGGGTGATGTTCTTGCCCTTGTAGAGCACCTCCAGCGTCTCGCGGTTGTAGCGCCGGCCCTGGCAGACATCGCAGGGCACATAGACGTCGGGCAGGAAATGCATCTCCACCTTCAGCACGCCGTCGCCCTGGCAGGCCTCGCAGCGGCCGCCGGCGACGTTGAAGCTGAAGCGCCCCGGGCCGTAGCCGCGTTCGCGCGCCGTGTTCATCTCGGCGAACAGCTCGCGGATGGGCGTGAACAGGCCCGTGTAGGTGGCCGGGTTGGAGCGCGGCGTGCGGCCGATGGGCGATTGGTCGACGTTGATGACCTTGTCGAAAGCGTCCAGGCCCTCGATCTCATCGTGCGCAGCCGGGTCGGCATGGCTCTGGTAGAGCTTCTTGGCGACGGCGGCGTACAAGGTGTCGTTGACGAGCGTGCTCTTGCCCGAGCCCGACACACCCGTCACGCAGGTGAAGAGGCCGACCGGGATCTCCACCGTCACGCCCTTCAGGTTGTTGCCGCGCGCGTTGACGATGCGCATCACCGCCTCGGTCGCCGGGTGGCGCCGGGTGGGCACCTCGATGCGCGCGGTGCCGCTCAGATACTGCCCTGTCAATGAATTCGGGTTGGCCGCCACCTGATCAGGCGTGCCCTGGGCCATGACCTGGCCGCCATGCACGCCGGCGCCGGGGCCGAGGTCCAGCACCCAGTCGGCGGCGCGGATGGCGTCCTCGTCGTGCTCCACCACCAGCACCGAATTGCCCAGGTCGCGCAGCCGCCGCAGCGTCGCGATCAGCCTGTCGTTGTCGCGCTGGTGCAGGCCGATGCTGGGCTCGTCCAGCACATACATGACGCCGGTGAGGCCCGAGCCGATCTGGCTGGCCAGGCGGATGCGCTGGGCCTCGCCGCCGGACAGCGTCTCGGCGCTGCGGTCCAGGCTCAGGTAGTTCAGGCCGACGTCGTTCAGGAAACGCAGCCGCGACGCGATCTCGCGAATGACCTTGTCGCCGATCTCGGCCTTGTTGCCCTTGAGCTTCAGGCTCTCGAAGTAGTCCAGGCATTCGCGCAGCGTCGAATGCTCGACCTCGAAGATAGGCCGGCCGCGCACGCCCACCGGCGCGTCGGCCGGCTGCAGCACGACGTTGCGCGCCTCGCGCCGCAGCCGCGAGCCCTCGCAGGCAACGCAAGGCTTGGCGGCCATGTAGCGAGCCAGGTCCTCGCGCACCGCCGCCGAGTCGGTTTCCTTGAAGCGCCGCTGCAGGTTCGGCAGGATGCCCTCGAAGGGATGCTGGCGCTTCACCGAGCGCTTCTTGCCCGAGGCCGTCTCGGCCTGGTAGACGAAGCTGATGTCCTCGGTGCCGGAGCCGCGCAGCAGCACCTCCTGCGCGCTGGCGGGCAGGTTCTCCCAGGGCGCCTCGACGTCGAACTTGTAGTGCGCYGCGACCGACTCCAGCAGCGAGAAGGTGTAGGGGTTGCGCCGGTCCCAGCCCTTGACGGCCCCGCTGGCGAGCGACAGCGTCGGGAAGGCAACGACGCGGTCGGCGTCGAAGACGGTGACCTGGCCCAGGCCCTCGCAGCTCGGGCAGGCGCCCACCGGCGAGTTGAAGGAAAACAGCCGCGGCTCCAGCTCGGGCAGCGAGTAGGAGCAGACCGGGCAGGCGAACTTGCTGGAGAACAGCGTCGTCTGCTCGCTGTCCATATTCATCACCAGCGCCCGCCCGTCGGCCAGGCGCAGCGCGGCCTCGAAGCTCTCCGCGAGGCGCTGGCGCAGGCTGTCGGCCGAGTCATGGCGCAGCTTGATGCGGTCGATGACGACGTCGATGTCGTGCTTCTCGGCCTTCTTCAGCGCCGGGATGTCGGGCGCCTCCACGGTGGCGCCGTCGACGCGAAAGCGCACATAGCCCTGGGCCTGCAGCTCCCCGAAAAGATCGACGAACTCGCCCTTGCGGTCGCGCACGACGGGCGCCAGCAGCATCAGCTTGGACTCGTCCGGCATGGCCAGCACGGCGTCCACCATCTGGCTGACGGACTGGGCTTCCAGCGGCAGATCATGATCCGGGCAGAAGGGCGTGCCGGCGCGGGCATAGAGCAGGCGCAGATAGTCGTGGATCTCGGTGACCGTGCCGACCGTGGAGCGCGGGTTGTGCGAGGTTGCCTTCTGTTCGATGGAGATCGCGGGAGACAGGCCCTCGATGATGTCCACATCGGGCTTGTCCATCAGCTGCAGGAACTGCCGCGCGTAGCTGGACAGGCTCTCGACATAACGCCGTTGCCCCTCGGCATAGAGCGTGTCGAAGGCCAGCGACGACTTGCCCGAGCCCGACAGCCCCGTGATGACGACCAGCGCATGCCGCGGCAGGTCGACGTCGATGTTCTTCAGGTTGTGCGTGCGCGCACCACGCACGCGGATGAACTTGGATTCGGGCGGAACGGACGATTGGGGCAAATCCGGGAGGGCCATGGCAGTTTTCACAAGCGAACCGGACATGATAGGCCGCCACAATCCGGCGCGTCCAAACACAGACAGGGAGGTCCCGATGAGGACGCTGATTGGAACGCTGGCGCTCACCCTTGCCGGCGCACTCGGCTTCGCCACGCCACCGGCCACTGCCGAGCCGCCGTCGATCACGGCCTTCTTCAAGCGCCCGGCCGTCAGCCAGCCCCGGCTCAGCCCGAGCGGCCGCTACCTGGCCGTGCTGGTCGCGGGCAAGGGCGACCGCGTCTGGCTGGCCGTCATCGACCTGCAGAACTTGGGCGCGCCCAAGGTCGTCGCCGGCTTCCATGACGCCGACGTGGGTCGGCACCAGTGGGTCAACGAGGACCGGCTGGTCTTCCAGGTCAGCAACTCGCCCGACGGCAGCACCCGCGTCTTCAAGCCCGGCCTGTGGGCCGTGGACCGCGACGGCAGCAAATACCGCCAGCTGATCAACAGCGACAAGCAATGGATCAGCAACAGCAGCAGCCTCATCAATGACCGGCGGCTGGAGGCCAACTGGAGCTTCTTCGACACGCTGCCGGAAGGTGGCGACGAGATCCTCATCAAGCGCCTGCGCTGGGCCGACGAGAAGGAGAGCACCAGCATGCAGCTGGCGCGCCTGGACACCCGCACCGGCTACACGCGCAACCTCAACCAGGGCTTGCCCGACGGCGTCGTCGACTGGACGGTGGACTGGCGCGGCGAACCGCGCGCCATCGAAGCCCGCGCCCAGGGCGGCATCAAGGGCTATCTGCGCCAGGCCGACGGCAGCTGGAAGCTCTGGTACGAGGACACCGCCTATCTGCGCCAGGGCTTCAGCGCCTACTGGTTCGGGCCCGATGGCCAGACTCTGGTCGAAGCCAACCACGAGGGCTTCATGGCCCTGTTCCGCCTCGACGCCAAGACCGGCAAGCCCGAGGCCGAGCCGCTGATCAGCTTCAAGGGCTATGACTTCAGCGGCGAGCTGGTCTTCGACCCCGTGGCCAAGCGTCTGCTCGGCCTGCGCTACGAGACCGATGCGCCCGGCACCCTGTGGCTGGACGCGACGATGAAGGCCCGGCAGGCCGACATCGACGCCAAGCTGCCCGGCACCGTCAACCGCATCGAATGCGAACGCTGCCTGGACGCCGCCCATCTCGTCGTCACCTCCCTGTCCGACCAGACGCCGCCGCGCTACTGGCTCTACAAGCCGGCCGACAAGAGCCTGCAGTCCCTGGCCGGCGGGCGGCCCGACCTGCCGCTGCGCGAGATGGGCCAGCGCGACGTCGTGCGCTTCAAGGCCCGCGACGGCCTGGAGATCCCGCTGCTGGTCACCCAGCCGCCCGGCAACCCCGCAGCGCGCCCGGCCGTCGTGCTCGTCCACGGCGGCCCCAATGTGCGCGGCACCCACTGGCCCTGGGAGGCCCAGGCCCAGTTCCTGGCCAGTCGCGGCTATGTCGTGCTGGAGCCCGAATTCCGCGGCAGCACCGGATACGGCTCGCGCCACTACACCGCCGGCCTGCAGCAATGGGGCCTGGCCATGCAGGACGACCTGGCCGACACCGTGGCCTTCGCCCGCCAGCAGGGCTGGATCGATGCAAAGCGCGTCTGCATCGCCGGCGCAAGCTACGGCGGCTATGCAGCGCTGATGGCCAGCATCAAGCAGGCCGACCTCTTCAAATGCGCCATCGACTGGGTCGGCGTCACCGACATCGGCCTGCTGTCCAGCATCAGCTGGAGCGACGCCAGCGAGGAATTGAAGCGCTACGGCATGGGCGTGCTGATCGGCGACGACCCCGAGCAGCTGCGCGCCACCTCGCCGCTGAAGCGGGCCGCCGAGGTCAAGCTGCCGCTGCTGATGGCCTATGGCGCGCTGGATCCGCGCGTGCCGCTCAAGCACGGCACCGACATGAAGGCCGCCCTGCGCGCCGACCAGCCGCTGGAATGGGTGGTCTACCCCGACGAAGGCCACGGCTGGTTCGACCTGCAGACCAACGAAGATTTCTGGGGGCGCGTCGAGCGCTTCCTGTCTCGCCACATCGGCGCTCCCGCCAAACCATGATGAACACACTCGCCCTGGCCCTGCTGGCCGCCACCTCCCTCGCCTCGGCGGCCCCTGCGGCGCCGCCCAGCATCGAAGACTTCCAGCGCCCGCCGGCCTTCTCCGACCCGATGCTGTCGCCCGATGGCCGCCATGTGGCCGCCATCATCAATCCCGACGGCAAAACCACCAGCCTGGCCGTCATCGCCACCGACAAGCCCGGCGAAGCGCTGCCGATCAAGGCGTTCGGCCAGGCGGACATCCGCGAGATTCACTGGCTGGACAACGAACGCCTGGCTTTCACGGTGCGCCCGCGCGTAGACGGCGAGGGCCGGTGGATCAACTCTGGACTGTGGACGCTGAACCGCGACGGTAGCGGCTTCAAGCAATGGGTCGAGCACCCGCAATACCCAACCCGTAACGACGTCGGAAGCAGGCCGCAGATCAACCGCCGCTTGGGGCCGACCTGGAGCCTGTTGCAGGCGCCCGCGCTGGATCGCCCCGGTGAACTTGTCATGCGCCGCACCCTTGTCGATCGCCAGGGCTATCCCGCCTACGTCGAGTTGGCGAGCCTGGACGCCGCCGACGGCAAACGTAGGCCGTTGACCGAAGGCGCACCCGATGGCATGACGCATTGGGTCCTGACTCCATCGGGCCAGCCGGCTTTCGCGGCCGGCACCAATGGTCGAGGCGGCGTGCGCATCTTCTGGCGCGATGGTGATGCAGGTTGGAAGCTCTGGCACGAGACCGAGCATGGGGAAGCAGACCGATGGCCCCTGGCCGTCGACCGCGCTGGGCGCCTCTACCTGAGCCTCCACGAGAACGGCCGCCGCACCCTGCACCGGGCAGACAGCCTGGCGCCGAACGCGCCCACCACGCGCATCGCCGCCTCGAACACGCATGACGTCAATGCCCGCTTGCTTCGCGATGCGGACAGCGACGAACTGCTTGGCGTGAGCTTCGAGGCCGACGTGCCGCAGACCGCCTGGTACTCCAAGGAGATGGCCGAAGCCCAGGCCGAGATCGACAACCGCCTGCCCGGTGCGGCCAACACCATCCGCTGCCTGCGATGCCTGGCCGTGCCGACGCTGCTGGTCACCTCGATCACCGATCGCCGCCCGCCGCGCTATTTCCTTTTTGACCGCGCCACCCGCCAGCTGACCCCGCTGGCGGCCTCCATGCCGTGGATCCCCGAGGGTCGGCCGCGCCAGACCGCCAGCACCGCCGCACGCGACGGCCTGCGGCTGCCGATGGTCGTCACCCACCCCGGCACCGCCGGCCCGGCGCCGACCGTGCTGCTGGTGCATGGCGGCCCGTGGGTGCGTGGCAACCATTGGGCCTGGAACGAAGAGGCGCAGTTCCTGGCCTCGCGCGGCTACCTCGTGCTGGAGGTCGACTTCCGTGGCAGCGCGGGCTACGGCCAGCGCCACCTGCGCGCCGGCGACAAGCAATGGGGCCTGAAGATGCAGGACGACCTGGACGATGCACTGGCCTGGGCGGTCAAGGGCGGCCTGGCCGACCCCAAACGCGTCTGCATCGTCGGCGCCAGCTATGGCGGCTATGCAGCGTTGATGGGACTGGCCCGCGGCGGCATCAGCTGCGCGGTCGCAGCGCTGGCGCCGACCGACCTGACCAAGCTGACCTCGCGCCACTGGTCGGACATCGCCGCGGAGTCGCTGAGCTTCGACCTTCCCAAACATGTGGGTGACGCCCGGGCCGATGCCGCCCTGCTGCGGAACAACTCGCCCATCAGCCGGGTCGACCAACTGCAGGGACCGCTGCTGCTTGTGTATGGCGAACGGGACGAACGGGTTCCCCTGGCCCATGGCACCGAGCTGCGCGACGCGCTGACCGCCGCCGGCCGCCCCCCCGAGTGGGTGTCCTATCCCGGTGAAGGCCATGGCTTCTACAAATGGGAGCACCAGCAGGACTACATGCGCCGCATGGAAGCCTTCCTGGCCCAGCATCTGGCGCCGAAGAACTGACGGTTTGTCGCGGCCGCATGCAGCTCGCGGCCCGCGTCTGGCGATTCATCGCAGCGGCGTGGCGGCGACCTGGCTCAGTGACGAAACTGCTTCCATCGACACAGCAATCCCGCTGTGCAGACACCGAAAGGAAGCATCATGAAGACCACCGTCCTGATCCAAGCCGCCGCCGTCGCCGCCTTCGCGTTCACCGCCTTCGCTGCCAGCGCCGCCCCGCAAGAAGTGCAGAAGCTGCCCCGCGTCGTCATCACCGGCAAGGCCACGCAGCAAGTCGCTCAACTGCCGCGCGTCGTCGTCACCGGTTATGCCGTGCGCGAAGTGGCCCAACTGCCCCGCGTGACCATCACCGCCCGCCGCGCCTGAGTCCTCGCATGACGATTCAGATGACCCACGATCACCGAGCCGAGTCGCCGGCGCAGCAGGCCGGTGGCCCGCGCTGTGCCGACGAGTCGGCTTGGGGTAAGCCAGTAGCCTCGGCCTGAAAGACAATCCAGGCTTCTGACTGGAGCCTGCTTGTGAAAGAAGAGCTGCGCAAACGCCGGTCCTGGCTGGATGGCTTCATGGCTTATCCAGCCCCGGCCGGCCTGAGCGAAACCGCACTGCGCGAGAACATCATCCTGCTCGACCAGGCGCTCTACACGTTGTGGGGCCTGGGTGACAACCTGATCTACGCCTGGACACCCGAGGCCCGCGGCCTGCGCGTGCTCGTCGCGCCGCACCAGATGCTGACCGAGTACACGCTGGGCGACGGCACCTCGCCGCCGGCCGAGGTGGCGCGGCGCACGCGCCTGCTGGACAAGCTGCTGTCCAACCAGGAGCACCTCGAGAAGCAGCCCTTCGATACGGTGGCCATCGCCCTGGGCGTCGCGCCCAAGCTCATCGACCTGCCCTTCAACCCCGAGCGCGGCCTGGGCCTGCCGCTGATCGCGGCCATCGCGGCGCGCTATGGCATCCGCCTCGTCGAGGACCGTGCCGTCATCCTGTTCGACGCCGTCGGCTTCTCGCTGCTGACCCCCTTGCAGCAGGTCGTGCAGCTGAACAGCCTGTCCTGCTCGGTGAATGCGGCCTACGCCAAGCTGCTGGACCGCGAGATCAACATCAACTTCGCCCGCACCACCACGGGTGACGGCTTCTACATCTGGAACCGCATGCGCGGCGTGGAGGCGAATGTCGAGCTCTACCAGCTGATGCAGTTCATCCTGGCCGACAACGCGCTGGCCCGCGAGCGCGCGACGCGGCCCGAATCGGTGCCCAAGCTGCGCGCCTGCTTCCACGTCGGCTCGCACTACGAGTTCTACCAATCCGAAGGGCTCAACCCGACCTCCTTCAGCTATTTGGTCGGCCAGGTCACCATCGAACTGGCCCGCATGATCGAGCGCGCCGAGCCGGGCCAGATCCTGGTCGGCAAGTTCAACACGCTGATGCACGATGAGTCCAACGCTGAAGACGTGCACATCGACAGCCTGGATTTCGTCGAGCGCACGCGCGCGCCGCTGCGCAGCCTGAATGGCCTGAAGCTGGCCGGCTCCGAGGTCGACGAGATCGCCTGCTACCTGACCGGCCGGCGTGACTCGACCGGCCTGTGGGGCATCAGCGAATACCAGATGGCCGACAAGCATGGGCTGATCCACCGCGTCTACAACGCCAAGATCAACATCCACCGCCGCAACGGCGAGCCCATCTACCTCGGCCTGCGCGAGGAAGACCTGCCCCCGGACGCGCCACGCACCGTGGCGGACACCGATTTCGCGCCGCTGCAAGGTTGACGAAGGTCCAGAGGTTACAAAACCAGTAGAGCCCTGACCCCAAACGGCCTGTTCATGCGTTCACCCCCTGGGTGCAGCGGCTAGGATGACCAGCGCCGTGACCGAGTCCTCCGCTCCTTTCGCTGCCCCTCCTGCGCCGGTTGGCCAGCGCCGGCTGCTGACCCTGCTGTTTGCCGACCTCAGCGGCTCCACCGCCATGGCCGAGTGGATGGAGGCCGAGCACTACGCGGCCATGCTGGCGGGCCTGCGCACGCTGTACGAACGCATCGTGCCCCACCACGGCGGCGTCATCGCCCGCATCCAGGGCGACGGCATGCTGGCCGTCTTCGGCCACCCCGAGGTGCGCGAGGACGACGGCCGCCGCGCCACCGAGGCCGCGCTGGAGCTGCACACCGCCGTGCGCGAGCTGCTGCCGCCCGGCCCGCGGCCGGCCGACTTCCCCGGCCTGGCCCTGCACAGCGGCATCCATGCCGGCATCGTCCTCATCAACGAGGGCGACCAGATGCGCGGCCGCTTCGAGCTGCTCGGCAACGCGCCCAATATCGCGGCCCGCCTGTCCGAGGCCGCCAAGCGCGACGAGATCATCGCCAGCGAAGAGAGCCTGGGCCTGCAGAGCCAGTTCTTCGACACCGGCCCGCGCTTCTCGCTGCAGCTGCGCGGCCGCGCAACGCCGTTGGCCGCCTACCGCGTCTTCGGCCGCGCCCCCGTGGGCCGGCGCTTCGAGGCCAGCGTGCGCCGCGGCCTCGCGCCCTTTGTCGGCCGTGGGGCCGAGCTGACTTCGCTGGACGCCGCCCTCGCCCGCGCTCTGCACGGCAACACGCTGTGGCTGGGCATACGCGCCGGCGCCGGCGTGGGCAAGACCCGCCTCACCGAGGAATTCCTGCGTCGCGCCGCAGATCAGGCCTGCCAGATCCATCGCGGCTACTGCGAGAGCTACCTCAGCGCCGAACCACTGCAGCCTTTCCTGCAGATGCTGCGCGGGCTGGACGGCCTGCACGACGCGCCGCCTGAACTCTTCGCCGCCCAGCACAGCCAAGCCGGCCAGCGCGCCGACGCCCTGCTGACGCTGCTGCTCGCGCTGGCTCGGCGCACGCCCCAGCTCGTCTTCATCGACGACCTGCAATGGGCCGACGACGCCTCGCTGCGCCTGCTGCACCGGCTGCGCGCCGGCGCCGAACGCGAGGGGCTGCCGCTGCTGCTGCTGACCGCCAGTCGGCCTCAGCCCGCCCTGCCCGGCGCCAACGACGGCGACGCCGACCTCATCGAGCTGCCGCCGCTGACCGAGACCGAGGCGGCGCGCGCCGTGCAGCAGTTGCTGCCGCAGATCGACCCCTTCATCGCCGCCGAGGTGCAGCGCCATGCCGGCGGCAACCCCCTCTTCATCGAGGAGCTCTGCCACGCCGCGGCCGACACCGGCGAAGGCCTGGTCGCGGGCCAGAGCAGCTCGGCCTGGCTGGCCGCGCTGGTCGAGTCGCGCGTCGGCCGCCTGCCGCCCGAACAGGCCCAGCTCGTGCGCCTGGCCGCCGTCATCGGCAACGTCATCCCGGTCTGGCTGCTGCAGGCCCTGGCCGGCCGCGGCGAGCAGCACCCGGACGTGCAGGCCCTGGCGGCCCAGGACTTCATCTTCCCGGACCAGCGCCCCGGCCATCTGCGCTTCAAGCACGGCATCACGCGTGACGTCGTCTACGAGGCCACCGGCCTGCACGAACGCCAGGCCCTGCACCGGCGCATCAGCATCGAGCTGACGGCCCACGGCGGCAACGAGCTGCACGAGCAACTGGCCTACCACGGCGCCGCCGCCAACGACTGGCCCGCCGCCGCCCACCATGCCGAGGCCGCCGGCGACCAGGCCCTGGCCGCTTCGGCCCTGGACCGCGCCAAGAAGCAGTTCCGCGCCGCGCTGGCCGCGCTGGAATTCCTGGCCGACGACGACGCGCGCCAGCGCCGCTGGGTCGGCATCGCCCAGCGCCTGGGCATGGCCTGCGTGTTTGACGCCTCGCAGGACGACCTGCGCGTGCTCAGGCATGCCGCCGCGCTGGCCAAGGCCAGCGGTGACACCGGCCTGATCGCCCGCACCGAATACTGGCTCTCCTATGTCGGCTACGCGCTGGGCGAGACGCGCGACAGCCTGCGCCATGCGCGCGCTGCCGTCGAGATGGCCCAGGACTGCGGCGACCACGCGCTGCTGGCCCAGCTGCCCGGCACCGTCGGCCAGCTGCAGGCCGCCGCGGCCGACTACGCCAACGCCCTGCCCATGCTGGACCTGGCCATCGCCCGCCAGCGCGCCCGCGCCCGCAAGAGCGCCGTCAACCAGATCGGCCTGTCCTTCTCGCTGTGCTGCCGTGCCTATGTGCTGGGCGACCAGGGCCATTTCGAGCAGGCCCACGAGCTGTTCGGCGAAGCCCTGACGCCTTTCGACGGCAGCAGCCACGCCGTCGAGGCCAGCATCCAGGGCTGGCGTGCCGCCGTGCTGCTGTGGCAGGGCCGCTGGGCCGAGGCGCGTGAGGCCGCCCTGGTCGCCCACCGCGTCGGCGCCCAGGTGCGCAGCATGTTCACCTGCGCCATGGGCCATGCGGCCGGTGCCTATGGCGCCTGGATGCAGGAGGCCGACCCGACGGCCCGCCAGCACATCCTCGACGCCACCGCCTGGCTGGCACCGCGCGGCGGCGGCCTGTACAGCAGCTTCCAGCACGGCTGGCTGGCCGACATCCTGGCCACCCAGGGCGACGCTGGCGCCGCCCGCCACCATGTCGCGCTGGCGCTGAAGCGCGGCCGCCAGCACGACTGGATCGGCGGCGCCATGGCCTACCGTGCCACCGCCCGCCTGGCCGCCCGCATGGGCGACGGCGAGCGCGCCAAGCGCTATCTCGGCCTGGCGCGCGGCGCCGGCGAGCAACGCAGCTCCCTGCACGAGGCCGCCGTGACGGCGCTGCTGGAGGCCGAGCTGAGGCTGGACGACAGCTGGCAGGCGGCGCGGGACCGCGCCGGACGGGAGTTCGAGCGCCTCGGGATGACCGGCTTCCTGGAGCGGGCCCTGCAGCTCTGAACGCTGTCGCGTCACAGCCAACGGCTACGTGAAACCACGTATCCAATAAAACAGAACGCCGTTTCATAGTTGCCCCGCGATGCGCGGCGATGCCGCACCGACCTGACGTCGCCGTGCCCATGCGCGCGGATCGACCGGTAGCGACCTGACGTCGGCACCGGTTTTCTTCCCCCTTGCCCCGACAGCCTTCGTGGCGGCCACTCCTCGGCCCCGGCGACGGCACGCTGCGCGCATCCGGACGGAAACCGCGCTGCCCCACAACGACAGGAGACATTCCCCATGATCACCAAGAAGCTCACCCCCCCGCCCCTGCCCGCCGTGCGCTCCGCCGGCGCCGCCATGTCGCTGCTGCTGGCCGCGTCGGCCGCCCACGCCGTGGACTGGCCCTCGGGCTATTCCAAATGCGCCGACGAGGGCGAGACCTGCAAGGTCGGCACCAGCACCCGCGCCGTGTCCTATGGCATCAAGGACAAATGGGTCATCAAGAACCTCAAGGGCGACATCGCCTGCACGACGGCCACCTTCGGCTCCGACCCCAACCCCGGCATCACGAAGAAATGCGCCCTCGGCCCGGTGGCGTCACCAGCCCCGACGCCGGCGCCCACGCCCGCACCGACTCCAGCGCCCACGCCGGCTCCCACCCCTGCCCCGACCCCGGCACCTTCCCCCGCTCCGACACCCGCACCCGCCCCGGCCGGCGCCAGCGGCGGCTACGCGGGCACGGTCACCGGCGGCGGCAGCAAGACGGCCGTGACCGTCAGCACCGCCGCGGCCATGCAGGCGGCCCTCAATGCCTATGACGGCAGCTCCGGCCTGGTGCTGCGCTACACCGGCACATTCGACTTCGGCACCATCCCCGACGCCTGCACGCAATGGCAGAAGCCGGCCGGCGCCATCGTCGAGATCAAGAACAAGAACAACGTGACCATCGAAGGCGCCAACGGCTCGGCGGCCAACTTCGGCCTGGCCATCAAGGCCGCGGCGCAGAACATCATCATCCGCAACATGACCATCGGCCTGCTGCCGGGCAGCATCGACGCCATCGGCATCGAGGGCCAGAGCGGAGGCACGCCGGGCTATATCTGGATCGACCACAACACCCTGTTCAGCAGCCTGAAGGAGTGCAGCGGAGCGGGCGACCTGGAGTTCGACGGCCTCGTCGACAACAAGGCCGGCGCCCACCACATCACCTATTCGTACAACTACATCCACGACCACCACAAGGTCGGCCTGATCGGCTCCAGCGACAGCGACGCCAGCGACCGCTTCATCACCTTCCACCACAACCACTACAAGGATGTGGGCTCGCGCCTGCCGCTGCAACGCGCCGGCTACACCCATCTGTACAACAACCTGTACACGGGCATCCTGACCTCGGGCGCCAACATCCGCATGGGCGGCTACTCGCTGATCGAGGGCAACTGGTTCGAGAACTCCCAGAACCCGGTGACCTCGCGCGACAGCTCGTCCATCGGCTACTGGCAGCTGCGCAGCAACAACATCACCAGCCCGGCCGACTTCGCGACCTATGGCATCACCTGGGTCGCCAGCGGCTCCTCACCGTCGCGGGATGCGACGGACTGGGCGACGACGGCCAACTACCCGCTTGGCATTCCCTACAGCTACACGCTGCAGGCGCCGTCCTGCGTGAAGCAGAAGCTGCCGGCGGCGGCGGGGGCGGGGACGAACTTCGCGAAGGTCAGCTGCTGACGCCGAGCGCGTAGTCGGGGGCTGGCGGGGCGCCTGAAGCGCTCCGCCGGCTTGTCAGTCCTGAGGCTCGGGCACCGGCGAGCCGTCCGCGCGGAAGAACTTGTGCCCGTTCTCGTCATGGCGCAGCACGAGGCCATGGTCCGGGTAGTGCACGACACCGGAGGCAGCACGCGTGCCCACCATCAGCACGGTGGCCGGGTGCGCCGATCGGTTCTCCAGGCAATGCGCGACGGCCGCGCCAGCCTTCCAGGCGGCGGCGTCGCCGGTGTGGAGCACGGACTCCTCGTCCTCGATCAGTACCACCTCTCCCTCCAGCACATAGACCAGCTCATCCTCGGTCTCGTGCCAGTGCCGGAACGACGAGCGCGAGCCCGGCGGCAGCCGCTCGAGGTGCACACCGAACTGCGCCAGCTTGGCTTGATCGCCGAGCACCAGCTCGCTGAAAGGCCCGTTGCTTTGCCCCGTCAGGCGATGCGTCTTTGCGGGATGGTCCTGCCATTGGGCGACGTCGAGCTTGGGCATGGCGCTGACTCCAAAGGGCGATGCGGGGCATTGGATCACTCGCTGATCAACGGCAACTGGTCCGAGAACGCCGGAACGCGGTGACCTCGCGCGACAGCTCCTCCATCGGCTACTGGCAGCTGCGCAGCAACAACATCAGCGGCCCGGCGGACTTCGCGACCTGTGGCTCACCTCGGTGGCGAGCGGCTCGTCACCGTCGCGGGATGCGACGGGCTGGGTCAGTACCGAGACCTTCCCGCTCGGCATTCCTTACAGCTACACGCTGCAGGCGGCGTCCTGTGTGAAACAAAAACTGCCGGCGGAGGGGCGCGGACGAACTTCGCGAAGGTCAGTTGCTGACGACGTAATTGACCGACGCCAAGTGCTTGGCGCCGGCTCTATGCCAACGGACGCGGCGTCATACCTGTATTAAGCCTGTGCTAGCTCTGCTAAAAGCTTCTGATGCTCGGCTTGCACCTCTCCCAGGTTGTGCTCCATCGCATCGACGCACTCCATATATTCTTGATAACTTGCGGTTCCATGCTCCATCGCTGTGGCGGCATTCCATGCGGCAGTTTTGAGGCGATCTCGCAAAACAACTAGTGCTGTTGACGAGGCGCCTGACGGCATTTCCAGAGGAGAAATCTGCATGAAGGCCTGACAAAATTCCTCCATCAGCTCTTTGGTGCTATGTCCTTCAAACCATTTAACTGGATCCGGGCCTCTCAAAGCTTTAAGTGCCACGCCGTATTCAAAAATTGCGGCGCTGACCAAACCAGTCAGCGCCTCATATCTACGCTTCCTCTCGGCTCGCAGCGATTCGCGCTGAAGGACGGTGGCGTCGCGAAATTGCTTGGAAGAAACTAGGAATGCTGCAATTACAGCGAGGATGCTGCCAATAGCTTGGACCCAAGACGCGAGCTCTGCTGAATTCATTCCGTACCTTCTATCTAGATGAGTGGAGCAAATGATGATTAGTCAAAGGCAAAAGTGGCAATCTCGTCATCACTCCACCCCCATCGCCACCACCGTCTGCGCCCCCGTGTAGCGCAGCACCCCCGCATCCAGCACCGCCGCAATGACGCCCAGCATGACGCCCATGCCCATGCCATAGCCTGAGCAGGCATGGGGCGGCCGGCCCTTGGGATCGTTGCAGTCGCCGCCGAAGGCGACGTGGTGGCGCAGCGGGTCTTGCTGGGTGGCTGAACCCAGGCCGACGACGACGACGCGACCGGGCTCTATGTCCACCGGCCCCAGCTTGTGCGCCACGCGCGCCTTGCGCCAGATCTGGAAGGGCGTGGGGCGTTGGTTCAGCGTCGCGATCAACGTCGGACGCAGGCAGGCCACGGCCTCGGCATAGGGGGGCGGAGCGTCCTGTGTCTCGGGCGCCACCGCGTTCCACTGCGGCTGCAGCTCCCACAGCTTGCGTGTCTGCACCCAGGCGGCCAGCACGGTGATGAGGTTGGCATGCGTGGTGGGCGGGAAGCCCAGCATGATGCCGGCCAGCATGCGCGCCGGCAGGTCGGGCGGTGCGCCGGGCACGGCGCGGGCTTCGTCGACGATCTTCTGGCCAAGCGGCGGCAGCTTGACGCCGGGCTCGGCCAGCCAGGCCTCGACGGCGGCCGTGAAGCGGCGGCCGGCGGCGCGGCCCTCGGCTTTCACGGCGTCGGTCGGGTAAGGCCCGAAAACATGGCGCGAGACCTTGATGAGGTCGCGCGGGCAGCGCGGCGCGACGCCGTTGGGGTAGGCCTCGGCATGGAACTCGGTGCCCCAGATGTGGCGGCCATCGGGCTGGCCGAACCAGCGCTGGCACAGCGCCGCCAGCACGCCCTCGCTGAGGCGCTCGAAGTCCAGCGGCGTGTCGGTGGGCAGGTCCACGGGCTTCTGCGAGGCAGGGAAGGCGGCCAGCAGCGTGCGAGCCTCCTTCTTCAGGCCCTGCAGGCCAAGCTTGGCGGCCATATAGGCCTCGGCATAGCACCGCGCCTCGCTGTAGGCCTCGATGGCGGCGTTGATGGCCGGCGCCAGCTCGCGGTGGCCGCTGTCGTCGTCCTGACCCAGGTAGCCCACGCCGATGGAGTCGTGCATGCGCTCGCCATAGCCGCTGACGGAGTAGCGGTCGGGGGCGTTGCGCAGCACCTCGCAGACACGCTCGGGCGCGCCCACGAGCACACCATAGGCGGTGTCGACGACGCCGCCGGGCTGGGCGCGCACCCAGGCCCAGGCGCCGTCGCGGCTGGTGGTGTCCTCCAGCCACAGCTGGCAGGCGGCCTTGTCCTGCAGGTCCGGCACGCGCTCGGGCAAAGGCGTGGGAGCAGGCAGCGGCAGGGGCAATTCGACGAGGCCAGGCAGGGCCTTCAGCGCGACGACGGAGGGCAGGAAGAAATAGGCGCCCCATTGCAGCGTGACGAAGGGCTCGGGACCAAGGTCGATCTCATAGGGCTTGCCGCCATGCTCGAAGGGGAAGAGGCGCGGGCCGCCGCTGCCATCGACGACGCCCAGCAGCGGGTCGCTCTGCGCCGAGTAGCCGCCGCTGGCATTGCCGCCGGCCACCCAGCGCTGCACCACCTCGAACTGCTCGGCCAAGTGGGCGTTGTAGGCCATGAAGACGAGGCCGCGGTCCTCGTCGTCGGGGGCGTCGGCATGCACCGGCGCGCCGTAGCTCATGCCGCGGCGCAGGATGCGCGGCATGCGACTCTTCGAGAAGGCCGTGCCAGCCAGGTCGCGCGGGTTGGTGCGGCGGATGTGCGAGTGGAAGGGGCAGGCCGAGCCTTGCCCGTCCTTGGCGAAATTGAAGTCGTTGCCGCTGCCGGCGGCCTCGGGCGCCGCGAGCGCGCGGCCGTCCTGCCAGCGACCCATCAGCTTGGCCATCACCAGCTCGTGGTCGAGGCCGATCTTCCTGGCCTCCTGGTAGGTACGCTTGGCGAAGCGGCCGGTGTACTGGCGCAGCTTGCGCACGACGAGGAAGCTGCCGCGGTCCAGCAACGCGTCGGGTTGCTCGGGCACGGCATGGCCCTTGTCGCGCTCGGTCGGGAAGCCCTGCAGCACCTCGCCGGTCTTGACGCGGTCGTCCCAAGACTGGCCGGTCGCTTCACCGCCCAGCACGGGCTGGCTGATGCCGTCCTTGAAGCCGAAGTGCTCCTTGTCAGCGGCGTTGCTGCGCATGGGCTCGATGGCCATCAGCGCCAGGCCGGTGTTGACGGTCAGCGCGTCGGCCAACTCACGCAGTCGCTTGTCGTCGGCCGCGGTGAAGTTTTCGCCCGGCTCGGTGGCCGGGAAGCGAAATTGCACCAACACATGGGCGTTGGCCGGGTCAATGCGGTCGATGCCGTTGACGTGGCGGGCCAGCGTCCAGTGCGTCGGGTGGTTGTGGCGCACATCGCCCAGCAGGCCGGCGCGGGCGGCCATGCCCTCCTTGAAGGCCTGGGGGAAGCGGTCCAGCCGCGCGGCCGGGACGCCCAGCGCCTTCAGGCCAGACAGCGTCAACGCGACCTGGCGCCAGGCGGTCAGCTGGGCACCGTCCTCGTCGTCGCGCTGCACGGGCGCCGTGCTGAGCCAGGCCACGGCCTGGGTGGGCTGGGCCACGCGCAACAGCACCAGGCCGCCGCGGTTGCCGGGTGGCTTGGTCAGCAGGCAGCACTGCAGGTCGCCGGGCAGCAGCGGCAGCTCGCGCGCCTTGACCTCGGGCTCGGGCAGGACCTGCTCGAACCAGGCCAGCATTTCGTGATGACGCTGGCGCAGCTGGCCGCCGGCCGTCTTGCCGCCGTCCTTGGGGAACTGCTGGGCGGTGTCGAGCTGGCGCAGCTCGAACAGCACGTCCTGCGTGGCGCGCAGCAGGCAGTCACGGTCGGGCGCCGCGGCGCCGAAGTAGCGCTGCAGCGTGTGCAGGCCCGCCAGCGGCAGCAGGCCGCGCGTGGCCATCGCGAAGCGCTCCTTGTCACCGTCCGGCAGGGCTGGGGTCTCGCCGGAGGCCGGCGCGCGCAGGCGGTTGAAGGCCAGCTCGTTGGCGCGGCCGCGCTGGGCGGCCTCCAACCGGGCCAGGTACTCGCCATCGCCGACGCTGCGGCCGGAGGCGATGAAGAGGAAATCGGCCGAGATCTCGTGCTCGCGCACCCAGCGCGCATAGGTCTCGAAGCTGCAGTCACGCGACAGCGTGTAGCCCTCGGTGTGGCAGAGCATCAGGTCCAGCGTGGAGCCGAGCTGGTCCCAGATGACGCGCATATAGGGCTCCCAGCCGCCGTCGAAGTTGACGGACAGCAGCAGCCGGTCGGGCGCGCCGTCCTTGCCGTCGACGATGCTCCAGCGGAAGGAATGGACGATGCGCCAACGGGCAACGATGTCGGTATAGGGCGAAGCGGGCGCGCTGGACTCGCGCGACCCCAGGCGCAGGCCGTTGAGCGTCTTCAGCACCTTGCGCAGGCGGTCGACGTAGGTGACGACCTCCAGCGCATCGACGAAGCCATGCTTGATGTCAGCCAGCAGATTGAGGTCGGTGATGCCACCGAGCTGGACGTCGTTGCCGCGTGCCATGACTTTTCCCCCTAGCTTTTAGGGGAGGAGTATCCCGGCACCGCATCACGGCGGCGTCAGGGCGCGCCCTCAGGTTTGACGACGGAACTGTTGATCCGCGCCGGACGCATTTCATCCGCGAAAAACCGCGACCTATCGCAAACCCTTAGATCGCAGCCCCCCTCGAGAACACACTGGCGGCACACCAGAGAGAAAGAAGTACGCCATGAACCGCATCAGCACCACCACCGCCGCCCGCACCCGCCTGCAAGCCGTCAGCGCCGCCATCCTCGTCGCCATGGTCGCCCTGACCGGCGCCACCTGGATGACGCTCACCGTGCCGGCCGAAACACCCGACGTCATCAAGCTGGACCGCGTGGTCATCAGCGGCCTGAGCACCCCCGAGACCGTGGCCACCATCGAGCAGCTGCCGCGCGTCGTCATCGAAGGCCGCCGCACGGTCGACACCACCCAGGTTGCCAGCGCCGACGTGGCCCCGGCCGTCCGCTGACATCCCCTGAACAGCCCGGGCGTCCCCGGGCTGTTGACTGGGGCGAGGTGCACCACTCACCCCCCCGAATGCGCGTCCCGACCTGAGGCCCTAGGGATTCTTGTGCGACCCGGGCCGGACTACGGTCCACACCCTCGTCACTCAACGATGGTGGTCCGCGATGGTGCTCAAACTTCTGCCATGGCTCCTCGCTGCGCCCCTGCTGGCGCACGCAGCGGACAACCTGGTCACCAACGGCTCGATGAACTTCGYCGGCGCCGGCGCCCCCACCGGCTGGACACTCGTGGTGCCCACCGGCGAATCCTGGCAATCCTTCGAGAACCACGCCAGTCCGGACGCCGGCTCCTACTTCGGCATCCAGGACCTCGACTCGTTCGCGCCCCGCTTCAACGCCGTCGGCATCACGCAACTCATCTCCGGGCTCCAGATCGGTGCCAGCTACCAGCTGAGCTTCTTCTCGATGTCCAACCACACCTCCCTGAGCCCCAGCGCCGTGCAGCAATGGCACGTCACGTTCGGCGCCCAGGACCAGACGGGACAGCAAACCTCCGCCAGCGCGCAGACCTGGGTGCAGTCGACGATGACGTTCACGGCGACGGCCACGGTGCAGGCCTTGACCTTCGCGGCCGAATTCCTGCCGGGCTCCTATCCGGAGATCCTCAATGTCGACGGCGTGAGTTTGACGGCCGCGGCAGTGCCCGAAGTCTCGGCTCAGCATCTGCTCGCCGCGGGGCTGCTGGCCCTGGCTGGATTGAAGCTGCGGCGCCGTCGCCAGGCCCCCTGACCCCTTGACCTCCACGCGTCGCGCGCCTTGAGCCAGGTCTGGCAACAGTGGCAGGCGCTCGCGGCATCGTTGCCGCACAAGGCGCTGGGGCTGGGCGTCTGGCTGCTGGTGATGGCGCTGGTCTTCGGCCTGCTGGAGCGCCGCTTTGCGATCCGCCCGCAGCGCTTCCTGCGCCCCCACATGGCCCAGGACCTGGGCTATTACTTCCTGGGCGGGCTGCTGCCGCCCTTCCTGACCGTGATGGCGACGGTGGCCCTGAGCTGGTTCGTCAGCGGGCTCGTGCCAGCCGGCTTTTACGCCTGGGTCGCGAGCCTGCCCTTCGCGGTGCGCGTCGCCGCCATGGTGGTGCTGGGCGACGTGGCCTTCTACTGGGCGCATCGCTGGTCGCACGAAAACGAATGGCTGTGGCGCATGCACGCCGTCCACCACAGCCCGACGGCGATGGACTGGCTGGTCAACACCCGCGCGCACCCGCTGGACCTGGTTTTCGCCCGCGCCGTGTCGGCGGTACCCATCGTCGTGCTCGGCATTCGCCAGGCCAACGACGGGCTGGACGCGGCAGTCGCGGTCTACCTGGCCCTCACCACGCTGTGGGCCTTCTTCGTGCACACCAACCTGAAGTGGCGTCTGGGCTGGCTGGAACAGCTCGTCGTGACGCCCGCCTTTCATCACTGGCACCACGCCAACATGCCGGGCACGCTGAACAAGAACTACGCGGCGCTGTTTCCGTGGATAGACCGCCTGTTCGGCACCTACCACCTGCCCGCGCAGCAGTTCCCCGCGTCCTACGGCGCCGATCGTGAACTGCCGAAAACCTTGGGCCAGCAGCTCATCAGCCCGTTCAGGAAACGCCCGAGCTGAGCGAGGCCTTCAACGGCCCAGCACCCGCAGGATCTCGCGGCCATAGGCCTCGAGCTTCTTCGCGCCCACGCCACTGATCTCGCCCAGCTCGGCGAGGTCGCCCGGCAGCACGCGCGCCATCTCGGCCAGCGTCGAGTTCTGGAAGATGACGTAAGCCGGCAGGCCATGTTCCTTGGCCACCTCGGAGCGCCAGGCCTTCAGCGCCTCGAAGCGCTCCTGGCCTTCGCCGTCCAGGCCCAGCGCCGGGTCGGCCTTGGGTTTGGCCCCGCCCCGCGCTGTCTTGGACTTGCCACGCGGCTTCTTCTCCTCGGCCTCGCGCAGGCGCAACTCCACCTCGCCCTTGAGCACCGCCCGGGCGCTGTCCTGCAGGGCCAGCGTGTGGAACTCGCCTTCTGCCGCCACATGGCCCAGCGAGATCAGCTGGCGCAGCACCGCACGCCACTGTTGCTCGGACAGGTCCGCGCCGACCGCCCAGGTGGACAGCTGGTCGTGGCCGTACTGCCGCGTCTTGTCCGTCGCCTTGCCGCGCAGCACGTCGATGAGGTGGCCGGCGCCGAAGCGCTCGCCGCGTTGGTGGAAGCGGTAGATGCAGCTCAGCAGCTTGCGCGCCGCCTCGGTGCCGTCCCAGGTCTGCGGCGGGTTCAGGCAGTTGTCGCAGTTGCCACAGGGCTTGGCTTCCTCGCCGAAATAGTTCAGCAGGCGAACGCGCCGGCAGTCCGTCGCCTCGGCCAGCGCCAGCAGCGCGTCCAGCTTGCCGCGCTGACCCTGCTTGAAGACCTCGTCGGCCGGGCTGTCGTCGATCATTCGGCGCTGGTTGACGACGTCGGCCAGGCCATAGGTCATCCACGCCTCGGCCGGCGCGCCATCGCGGCCCGCGCGGCCGGTCTCCTGGTAGTAGCTCTCGATGTTCTTGGGCAGGTCCAGGTGGGCGACGAAACGCACATCGGGCTTGTCGATGCCCATGCCGAAGGCGATGGTGGCCGCCATGACCAGGCCCTCTTCGCGCAGGAAGCGGTCCTGGTGGCGGCGGCGCACGTCGGCGTCCAGGCCGGCGTGGTACGGCAGGGCCTTGATGCCCTCGCTCTCCAGCCACACCGCCGTCTCGTCGACCTTCTTGCGGCTCTGGCAGTAGACGATGCCGGCCTCGCCCTCGTGCTCGTCGTTGATGAAGCGCAGCAGCTGGTCGCGCGGCGAGGCGGTCTTCTCGGCGATCAGGTAGCGGATATTGGGCCGGTCGAAGCTGCTGATGAAGACGCGCGCGTCCTGCAGCTGCAGCCTCTCGATGATGTCGGCCCGGGTCAGGTCGTCGGCCGTGGCCGTCAGCGCCACGCGCGGCACGTCCGGGAAGCGTTCGTGCAGCAGGCTCAGCTGCAGGTATTCCGAGCGGAAGTCATGCCCCCACTGGCTGACGCAATGCGCCTCGTCGATGGCGAACATGGACAGCAGGCCGCGTTCGTTCAGTGATTCCAGCTGGGCCAGGAAGCGCGGCGTCGTCAGCCGCTCGGGCGCGGCGTAGAGCAGCGTGAGGCGCCCGCTCATCATCTCGCGCTCGATGCGTGTGGCTTCTTCGCCGGTCTGGCTGGAATTGAGGAAGGCCGCGTGCACGCCGGCCTCCTCCAGCGCACCGACCTGGTCGTGCATCAGCGCGATCAGCGGGCTGACGACGATGGCCACGCCCTGCTGGCGCGTGTGGCGCACGATGGCCGGCACCTGGTAGCAAAGGCTTTTGCCACCGCCGGTGGGCATCAGCACCAGCGCGTCGCCGCCGGCGGCCACCTGCTGGACGATGTCGGCCTGCTGGCCGCGGAAGGCGGTGTAGCCGAATACTGCTGACAGGACCTGGTGAGCTGCGGATTGCAGGTCGTCGGAGGCTTGGGGAAGATGCAGGGGCGGATTCATTCAACCTGGATTCGGCAGTAGGGCGCGCCCGAGGGGCTGGCGAGGCGGGCTGCTGGCAAGGCGCGACGACGAAGTGGGCTCCTGCCCACGAGAAGAAGCAACGCCGCCAGCGGGCCGAAGCGCCAGACCAGCGGGCGTGCAGCGCTCGTCACCGAAGTGGTGAACGAGGCCATGGCCGAAAGATGTTGATTGGAGAAGCATTCCGATGAGTAGCAAGCGGCCAACTGCCGAATGCAGGTTCACCATTGTCCCAGGAGCCCCCAGATGCCCACACCCACTGAATTGCGCGACCTGCTGATCCGCAATTTCAACGAGGCGCCGCGCGAGCGCTTCGTCCGCGCGCCGCGCTATGACACTGAGACAACCAGCCTCACCAAGGGCACCGCGGCCAAGAAGCTCGGCGCCAGTTTCGACATCGTGGCACCCGGCCAGATGAGCTGCCCTTACCACCTCCACCATGCGGAGGAGGAGATGTTCATCGTGCTGCAGGGCGAGGGCACGCTGCGCGTCGCGGGCGAGCAGGTGCCCATCAAGGCCGGCGACGTCATCACCATCCCGCCGGGGCCCGAGTACCCCCACCACATCATCAACACCTCGGACGCACCGCTGCACTACCTCAGCATCAGCACGATGGAAAAGCCCGAGGTCTGCGAGTACCCGGACTCGGGCAAGGTCGGCGTCTTCGCGCCGGGTTTGCGCCTGTTGCAGCGCAAGGAGGCCGGGCTGGACTACTGGGACGGAGAGCCCTGACTCAACGCTTGCGTCAACGTGATCGCTGCTCGCGCTCGGTGCCGGTGTCGAAGAACGTGTCGACGTACGGCTCGGGCGCCAAGTCGCTATCCCGAAGCAGCGAGAACACCTCCACCCCGTGACCGGGCAGCGGCTCGACCAAGGCATAGGCCTGGGCGAATCCCAAATACTCGATGCCGGCATCGGCATATGCGCTGGCTTCATGCTCCGCAAGCGCGATGGCCTCGTCCAAACTGCCCGCAGACCACAAGGTGATCCGCTCTTCGTACAAATAGGCCAAACGCTGATCGGGACGCGACGGCCAGCGAAACAGGCAGCGAACCGTGTATGACTCCATGACGCGCCTTGAGTTCCCGAATAAATGAAGGCGCTATTGCGTGAAGAGCGGCTTCATTCTTCGGCGTCAGTGGGCAGGCGCCGCAGGGCAGCTTTCTCGTGGAACCGGATGCGGCTGTTCACGAATTTCTTGCCGCCACGCTTCGCCTTGGCGTAGCCACGATGGCCGTTGCTGTTGTCACCTCCCCAACCCGCCCCGACCGTGCGGCCCGCCAGCGCTGAATATCGCGAGGTGCAACCCATCGGGCTGAAGGCGTACCGCTCCGAGTCCTTCTGCGCGGTGAAACCGCGTCGATGATTCTTCTTCATGCGTAGGCCTCCAGCTTGGTAGTCAGTAATGCGGCGGCAGCTCGTCGCGCAGGTTGCGGGCCTCGCCTGGTTCGGCCGCCGTGGCGCGATTGCGCAGTTCGACGAGCTCGCGCACCAGCCGGTCGATCTGCTCCTGCTGGCGCGTGACGACTTGGTTGAGCTGCTCCACCGTGTCTTCGGCGAAGCTGGCCTTGATCTCGAGATCGGTGATGCGCTTCTCCAGCGCTTGCAGGTTGCTGTCCATGGACGCTATTGGGCCAGATGAAAGTCCACTTTCGCCCAGCGGCCCAATCCGTCCATGACCGTGAGGCGGTKCGGGCCGGCGCGGTCGACGCGCAGCGTCTGGGCCGCGGCCGCCCTGGAGCTGTCGGCCATCCATTGCCCATCCAGCAGCCAGGTCGTGCCCTGCTGGGCGCCGACGGCCTGCAGCTTGAGCACGACGTCATGCTGCCCCGGCGTCGGCCGCAGCACCGTGCCCGGCTCCAGGCCGACGACGCGCAAACGGTTGGCCACCGGCTGGTTGCCGCCGCAGTCGGCGCGCCAGGGCAGGCGCTCCAGCGGATGCTGCTGCTCGGCGTCGAGGAAGGGCCCCAGCAGGGCCGGCCAGCGCACGGCTTCATGGCGCTCGGCATCGGGCGCGCAGCCGGGCTGCACGCGCTGGCCCGCGGCCACCCAGACGGGCTCCGCCAACGGCCCCGGGCGCAGCCGGTCGGGCAGCGTCGGCGGCACGGCGCCGTCCAGCGTCCAGGCGGTGCGGCGCTGCAGGCAGAGTTCGGGCGCCGTCGCTGCTTCGGCCGTTCCCATGGGCCAGCAGATGGGCACGGCCACGACGCTGTCGGGTCGGCGGCGCGGCGCGAGCTGCTGGCGGGCCTCGCTGGGGCCGAGTGCGGCGGCCAGGTCGCGCAGCAGCGGCGCGGCCGAGTTGGCGCCGAAGTGGCCGGGGTTGGGCGTGCCATCGGGCCGGCCTATCCAGACGCCGAAGGTGTAGCGGTCCGTCACGCCCAGCGCCCAGGCGTCGCGAAAGCCGAAGGACGTGCCCGTCTTCCACGCCACGCGCTGGCCGCTCTCGCGAAACGGCGAACCGGGCCGGCCGCCGTTCTCCAGGATTTCTCTGACGATGAAGGCGGCGCCCGCGCTCATCAGCCGCGCCTCCGTCAAGGGCTCGTCGGGCGTCAACCGCGGGCGGGCGGCGACGCCCTCRCGCGCCAGCGCCGTGTAGGCGCCCACCAGCTCCTCCAGCGTCGTGCTGCCGCCGCCGAGGATGAGGCTGAGGTTGGGCGTCGCATTGGCTGGCATGCGCAGCCGCAGGCCCGCATGGCGCAGCCGGCCGGCGAAGCGCTCGGGCCCGAGGCGGTCCAGCAGGTCCACCGCGGGCACATTGAGCGAACGCTGCAGCGCCTCGGCCACGCTGACCGGGCCCGAGAAATCGGCCTGGAAGTTGCCCGGCGCATAGCCGCCGAAGTTCTGCGGCGCGTCGATGAGCAGGCTCTCGGAATGGATCAGCCCTTCGTCCAGCGCCATGCCATAGAGGAAGGGCTTGAGCGTGGAGCCGGGCGAGCGCTTGGCCCGCACCATGTCCACATGAGCGCCACGATGTGAATCCGTGAAGTCGGCCGAGCCGACATAGCCGCGCACTTCCAGCGTGCGGTTGTCGACGACGAGGGCCGCCAGCGACACGGTGTCGGGCAGGCTGTTGAGCCGGTCCGTCAGCAGCTGCTCCAGCCGCGCCTGCAGGCCAGCGTCCAGCGTGGTCTGGATGACGGCGGCCGTGTGGCCCTTGCGCCTGGCCTCCTGCCGCAACCGCTCGGCCGCCAGCGGCGCCAGCCAGCGCGCGCGCAGCGGCGGCGCGAAGACGCGTTCCAGCTTGGCGTCGGCCACGTCCGCCGCACTCCAGATGCCAAGGGTCTGCATGCGCGTCAGCACCTTGTCGCGCGCCGTCTGCGCAGCGGCCACGGCGCGGTCGGGCCGCAAGCGCGTGGGTGACTGCGGCAGCGCCACGAGCAGCGCCGCCTCGGCCTTGGACAGGTCGGCGGCCCCCTTGCCGAGGTAAGCGCGGCTGGCCGTCTCCACGCCCTCCAGCGGCCCGCCCATCGGCGCCAGGTTCAGGTAGAGCGACAGGATCTCGTGCTTGCTGAGGTGCAGTTCCAGCTGCAGCGCGCGGGCGATCTGGCGCAGCTTGGCCGGCACGCTGCGGCCGGCGGCGCGCTCGTCCACCAGCCGCGCCACCTGCATGGTCAGCGTCGAGCCGCCCGACACGATGCGGCCATGCCGCGCCCACTGCCAGGCCGCGCGCGCGAGGGCGAAGGGGTTCACGCCCGGATGCCAGTGGAACCAGCGGTCCTCGTAATGCAGCAGCGCCCGCACATAGTTGGGCGACACGGCTTCGGGCCTTGTCGGGTGGCGCTGCGCGCCGTCGTCGCCCGGCCAGGAACGCAGCGGCGTGCCGTCGATGGCCAGCACGGTCAGCGTGGGCGACTGCGCGGCCGGCTGCGGCAGCGGGCAGGCGAGGTCCAGCACGAGCACGGCGATGAGCAGGCCGGCGAGCGTGAGTTCGAGGTGGCGGCGGGTGATGCGCGTCGGCATGGCGAAGACGATAGCCGACCCCGACCCCCTAGCTTGCATTGCATCCAAGCGGCGCGCGCTGCGTAAGAGATGAGCCGCAGCGCGATTGTTTCCATCTGTTTGCGGCCCCAGCCACAAACAGGAGCCCTCATGAAACATGCATCTCGCGCGCCGACCCTAGCGCTCATCACCGCCAGCATCCTGGCCGGCCTGGCCGCCCCGCCGGCCCAGGCCTCCAGCCACCGCGAGGCCCCGTCCATCGGCGGCATGCCGCGCGTCGACGGCACCGACTTCTATATGTTCAACAGCTACGAAGGCGTGGCCGCCAACGGCACCGGCGGGCGCGCGGGCTATGTGACGCTGATCGCCAACTACCTGCCGCTGCAGGATGCCTATGGCGGCCCCAACTACTTCAAGCTGGACCCGAACGCGATCTACGAGATCCACGTCGACAACAACGGCGACGCCAAGGAAGACCTGACCTTCCAGTTCAAGTTCATGAACACGCTCAAGGGCATCACCCTGCCCATCGGCAACCAGGTCGTGCCCATCCCGTTGACCCAGGCCGGCACGGTGAGCGCGCCCAATGCCGCGGCGCTGAACGTCAACGAGAAGTTCGCGCTGACGCTGATCCGCGGCGACCGCCGCACCGGCACGGTCAGCCCGATCGCCAACCCGGCCGGCGGCACCTGGTTCGACAAGCCGGTGGACAACATCGGCACCAAGACGATCGCCGACTACCCGGCCTATGCCGCCCAGCACATCTACAGCGTCAGCCTGCCCGGCTGCGCCTTCCCGGCCAAGGTCTTCGTCGGCCAGCGCCAGGAGGCTTTCGCGGTCAACCTCGGCCCCATCTTCGACCTGGTCAACGCCGACGTCGGCGTCATCACCAACCGCAGCCTCATCAACGCCGCCGCCGTCAATTCCATCCAGGACAAGAACGTCACGTCGCTGGCGCTGGAGGTGCACAAGAGCTGCCTCACGCAGGGCAGCGAGACCGTCATCGGCGGCTGGACGACGGCCAGCGTGCGCCAGAGCCAGATCGTCAATGCGGCACCGCCCAGCGGCTACGACACGGCCGTCAAGACCGGCGGCGCCTGGGTGCAGGTCTCGCGCCTGGGCAACCCGCTGGTCAACGAGGTCGTCATCGGCCTGCCCGACAAGGACAGGTTCAACGCCTCGGTGCCGACGGGCGATGGCCAGTTCGCCACCTATGTCACCAACCCGACGCTGCCGGCCCTGCTGTCGGCCGTGCTGCCGATCGGCAACGCCGCCCCCACCAACCTGCCGCGCCTGGACCTGGTCACCACCTTCCTGACCGGCATCCCCGGCGTGAACCAGCCGGCCAACGTGGTGGGCTCGGAGATGCTGCGCCTGAACACCGCGATCGCGCCGCGACCCTTCGCGATGCAGAACCGCCTGGGCATCGTCGGCACGCTGCGCGATGGCGAGAGTCCGCCCGACCTGGCCGGCTTCCCGAATGGCCGCCGGCCCAAGGACGACGTCGTCGACGTGTCGCTCGCCGCCGTCATGGGTGGGCTGTGCTGGCTGAACAACGGCGGCGCCCTGTTCGGCCCCGCCTGCACCCGCGCCGCGGTGCCACTGGGCGCGACGTCGCTGGAGCTGCATGACGCCGTCGACCAGGCCGTGGTGCCGCTGCTGCCCGGCTTCCCCTATCTCAACACGCCCAAGCCGGGCGCCAAGTGAAACCCCACAGGAGCACAGCCATGAATCGTTTCCTCGGCGCCGTGGCCCTTGCGGCCGCGCTCTGCAGCAGCGGGGCGGCACAGGCCGGCCTCGTCACCTTCGACAACCCCGGTGTCATTGACATCGACAACAACACCGGCATCGCCACCTATACAGAGGCCGGCTTTGTCATCAGCGGCCCCGCCACCAGCTTCCTGCCCCTGGACGGCGCCATGGTCGGCGGCTTCGACACCACGCCCTTCAGCTTGAGCCTGCTGACCGGCGGCGTGTTCGGGCTGCAGTCGATCGACATCGCGGCCTATGACCTGGGCTTCGGCCCCGGCATGCTGGCCCTGGTCGGCCTGCTGGGGGGTGCGCAGGTGGCTTCGCTGAACATCGACCTGGCCAGCGCGGGCTCGGTGCTCTTCGACAGCAGCTGGGCCCAGCTGACCTCGGTCAGCTTCTCGGCCACCAGCGGTTTTGCGCTCGACAACATCGCCAGCGTGCCCGAACCGGGCAGCTTCGCGCTGGCGGGGGCGGCGCTGCTGATGGCGGCAACGCGCCGGCGGCGCTGAGGCGCGTGACCCGGCGCCTCAGCGCGCCGGGCTCGATGCCGCACTCGCGGCTCGCAGCAGCTGCAGCTCCGCCTTCAGCCAATGCGCACTCTCCACCGGCGCCTTGCCGGCGCAGCGCACCAGATAGGCCTTGCCGCTGCTGCTGCTGCTGGCCGACGCGCCGCGTTCGATGAACTGCTCGGCCGTCTTCACCATGTCCTTGCCCTCCAGGTAGTCCAGCTTCTTCAGCAGATGCGCCCGGGCCACGGCGCCGGCGTACCAGCTGCCGTTGCGGTTGAACTCGCAGCCCGAGGCCTGCAGGCGGGACAGCAGCGCATCGACCTCGGCGCGGGCGGCGGGCGGCAGGGGGTTGGCAAGGGCGGCGGCCGCGGCGAAGGCGAGCAGCAGGGCGAGGGGCGTGCGCATGGCTCGGATGCTAAGGGTTGCACAGGCGGACAAACACGCGGCCGGCACCCCCGGCGCCACCCGCAGAATGGCCGCCAGACGCCACCAAGACCCCCATGCAGAAAGAAGCCTGGAAGCTCTTCCCCACCCTCGTGCACCGCTACACCGAGGTGCTGAGCCCCGACCAACTCGCCACCATCCTCGCGCACTGCCTGCAGCTCGACACGGCCCGTCACGACGCCCTGCTCGGTGACGCGCTGTCGTCCTTCGACCGGCGCGCCCACGTCGTTGCCCAGCTGGAGGAAAACCACGCCAATCTGAAGGGCCTGACCTCGGGCCTGGCGCGGCTGATGGACGCCTACGCCCAGGAGCTGGGCTTCGACGGCGCGCGGCTGTCCAACTCCTGGTTCAATGTGCAGCGACCCGGCAGCCTGCTCAAGCACCACACCCACCCCGACTCACGCGTCTCAGCCGCGCTGTGCATCGCCAGCGACGAGCGCAGCAGCCAGCTCCACTTCGAGAACCCCAACCCGCTGATCGGCTTTGCCGGCGCCGAGCAGCGCACTGACTTCAACATGGAGATGGCCAAGTTCAAACTCGCACCCGGCGACCTCGTGCTCTTCCCGTCCTGGCTCAGGCACGGCTCGGGCTTCGAGGCCAACCAGTCCGAGCAGCGCGTCGTCATCAGCATCAACGCCGGAGCTTGAGAACGCCATGACCCAAGCGCCCGCTTCCCGCTGGCAAATCCACCCCGAAGTCGCCCGCGCCGAGACGCTGGACAAGGCCTTCTACCTCGACCCCGCCGTGCAGCGCCTGCAATACGAGCGCGTGTTGGCGCGCAGCTGGCAGTGGCTCGCCGACCTGCACGGCCTGCAGGCACCCGGCAGCCTGCAACCCGAAACCCTGCTGCCCGGCAGCCTGGACGAACCCCTGCTGCTGGCACGCGACGCGGCGGGCGCGCTGCGCTGCCTGAGCAACGTCTGCACCCACCGCGGCAATCTGCTCATCCAGCAGTCCTGCCAGGGCGCGGCGCAGATCCGCTGCGGCTACCACTCGCGCCGCTTCGAGCTGGACGGCCGCATGACGTTCATGCCCGAGTTCCAGCAAGCGCTGGACTTCCCCCGCCCCTGCGACCACCTGCCGCGCATCCCGCTGCAGGACTGGGGCGGCCAGGGCTTTGTGGCGCTGGAAGACCCGCTGGACAGCTTCGACGCTTTCTTCGGCCCCGCCATGCAGCGCCTGCACTGGCTGCCGCTGCAGGACTTCCGCCTGGACGCCAGCCGCAGCCGCGACTACGAGTTCGACGCCCACTGGGCCCTCTATGTCGAGAACTACCTCGAAGGCCTGCACATCCCCTTCGTGCACCCCGGCCTGACGCAGACGCTGGACCTGAGCCAGTACCGCTACGAGCTGCACGAGTGGAGCAACCTCCAGCTCGCCACCGCCCGGGCCGACGAAACCGCCTTCGAGCTGCCGCCCGAAGCCGCCGAGCACGGCCAGCGTATTGCCGCCTACTACTGGTGGGTGTTCCCCAACCTGATGCTGAATTTCTACCCCTGGGGGCTGTCGCTGAACCAGGTCACGCCGATCGGCCCGGCCCGCACGCGCGTGCGCTTCCGCAGTTATGTCTGGAAGCCGGAGCTGCTGGGCAGCGGCGCCGGCGGGGCACTGGATGAGGTGGAGATGGAGGACGAAGCCGTCGTGATGACGGTGCAAAAGGGGCTGCGCTCGCGTTTTTACCAGCGCGGGCGCTATTCGCCGACGCGCGAGCAGGGCGTGCATCACTTCCACCGCCTGGTCGCCCGTGCCATGGAGAGCCCGCCGTTCAGGGTTGACCCGTAGCCTCCACGACAGCCCTGCCGGACGGCCGGGCACCGTTTCCGGGCGACAATCGCAGCTTCGCGCGCGCGTTGTGCTTGGGTGCGCCGAACTGACCCCCCAGAGATCCCCCCAAGAGGCCTCCATGATCGTTTTGAAAGCTCCCCAGGATCAGGTGCTCGGCGCGCTGCAAGCAGTGTCCGGCATCGTCGAGCGGCGCCACACGCTGCCCATCCTGGCCAATGTGCTGATCCGCAAGACCGGCAACCAGGTGGAGCTCACGACCAGCGACCTCGAGATCCAGGTCCGCACCACCGTGCAATTCGACGGCGACGCCGGCAACTTGTCCACCACCGTCGGCGCCCGCAAGCTGATCGACATCCTGCGCTCCATGCCGGCCGACCAGGTCGTCAGCCTGACCAGCAACCAGAACAAGATGACGCTGCAGGGCGGCAAGAGCCGCTTCACGCTGCAAACCCTGCCGGCCGACGACTTCCCCCTGGTGCAGGAAGCCGCCGACTTCGGCCCCGCCTTCAGCGTGCCGCAGAAGGCGCTCAAGGGCCTGATCAACCAGGTCCACTTCGCGATGGCGGTGCATGACATCCGCTACTACCTGAACGGCATCCTGTTCGTCGCCGAAGGCAAGAACCTGACGCTGGTGGCCACCGACGGCCACCGCCTGGCTCTGGCCCAGGCCGAGCTGGACACCGACATCCCCAAGCAGGAAGTCATCCTGCCGCGCAAGACCGTGCTGGAACTGCAGCGCCTCTTGAAAGACGGCAAGGACGACGATGCCGCCATCGAGATGCGCTTCGCCGGCAACCAGGCCAAGTTCAGCTTCAGCGGCATGGAGTTCGTCACCAAGCTGGTCGAGGGCAAGTTCCCCGACTACAACCGCGTCATCCCCAAGAGCCACAAGTTCCGCCTGACCCTGGGCCGCGCGCCGCTGCTCTCCAGCCTGCAGCGCGCCGCCATCCTGACCAGCGAGAAGTTCAAGGCCGTGCGCCTGACCTTCGAGCCGGGCCTGCTGTCCATCGCGTCCAGCAACGCCGAGCAGGAAGAGGCCAAGGAAGAGATCGAGATCGACTACGCCGGCGACAAGATCGAGACCGGCTTCAACGTCACCTACCTGATGGATGCCCTGGCCAACATGAGCCAGGACATGGTCTGCATCGACCTCAACGACAGCGCCAGCAGCGCGCTGCTGACCATCCCCGACACCACCGGCTTCAAGTACGTCGTGATGCCGATGCGAATCTGAGTCACGACCTGACTTGGACACAGCGGGCTTCGGCCCGCTTCAGTGCTTTTAAAGGGCGATGAATTTATCGCCCGCGAGTGAGAGAGAGTTCCCGATGAGTGATGTGAATAGCAGCCCCGAACACCCGGATGGTCTGAACGCCAACCAACAGGCGGCCGCGGCGGCCGAGGCCAAAGCGGGCGAGGCCTATGACGCCAGTTCCATCCAGATCCTGGAAGGCCTGGAGGCCGTCCGCAAGCGCCCGGGCATGTACATCGGCGACACCTCCGACGGCACCGGCCTGCACCACCTCGTCTTCGAAGTCGTCGACAACTCCATCGACGAAGCCCTGGCCGGCCACTGCGACGACATCGTCGTCACCATCCACACCGACAACTCCATCTCCGTCATCGACAACGGCCGCGGCATCCCCACCGGCGTCAAGATGGACGACAAGCACGAGCCCAAGCGCTCTGCCGCCGAGATCGCGCTGACCGAACTGCACGCCGGCGGCAAGTTCAACCAGAACAGCTACAAGGTCTCGGGCGGCCTGCACGGCGTGGGCGTGTCCTGCGTGAACGGCCTGTCCAAGTTCCTGCGCCTGACGGTGCGCCAGAACGGCAAGGTGCACTTCATCGAGTTCGCCAAGGGCATCCCGCAGGACGGCGAAAGCGTCATGGTCGATGGCTTCGAAACCCGCCCCATGAAGATCATCGGCGAGACCGACAAGCGTGGCACGGAAGTCCACTTCCTGCCCGACACCGAGATCTTCCAGCAGAACAACGACTACCACTACGACATCCTCGCCAAGCGCCTGCGCGAGCTCTCGTTCCTGAACAACGGCGTCAAGATCCGCCTGGTCGACGAGCGCAACAACAAGGAAGACAACTTCGCCTACGCGGGCGGCGTGAAGGGCTTCGTCGAGTTCATCAACAAGGGCAAGACGACGCTGCACCCGAACATCTTCCACGCCCAGGGCGACAAGATCAGCGACCAGAACACCAACGTCGGTGTCGAAGTGGCCATGCAGTGGAACGACGGCTTCAACGAGAACGTCCTCTGCTTCACCAACAACATCCCGCAGCGCGACGGCGGCACCCACCTGACCGGCCTGCGCGCCGCGATGACCCGCGTCATCAACAAATACATCGACGACAACGACCTCGCCAAGAAGGCCAAGGTCGAAGTCGCCGGTGACGACATGCGCGAAGGCCTGGCCTGCGTCGTGTCCGTGAAGGTGCCCGAGCCCAAGTTCAGCTCGCAGACCAAGGACAAGCTCGTCAGCTCCGAAGTGCGCGGCCCGGTGGAAGACATCGTCTCCCGCCTGCTGACCGACTACCTGCTCGAGAACCCGCTCGACGCCAAGATCATCTGCGGCAAGATCCTCGACGCCGCCCGCGCCCGCGAGGCCGCCCGCAAGGCCCGCGAGATGACGCGCCGCAAGGGCGTGCTCGACGGCCTGGGCCTGCCCGGCAAGCTGGCCGACTGCCAGGAAAAAGACCCGTCGCTGTGCGAGATCTACATCGTCGAGGGCGACTCCGCCGGCGGCTCCGCCAAGCAGGGCCGCGACCGCAAGTTCCAGGCCATCCTGCCGCTGCGCGGCAAGATCCTGAACGTCGAGAAGGCGCGCTACGAGAAGCTGCTGACCAGCAATGAAATCATCACGCTGATCACGGCCCTGGGCACCGGCATCGGCCGCGGCGCCGGCAGCGACGACTTCAACCCCGACAAGCTCCGCTACCACCGCATCATCATCATGACCGACGCGGACGTGGACGGCGCCCACATCCGCACGCTGCTGCTGACCTTCTTCTACCGCCAGATGCCCGAGCTCTGCGAGCGCGGCCACATCTACATCGCCCAGCCGCCGCTGTACAAGGTCAAGGTCGGCAAGCACGAGCAATACCTGAAGGACGGCCACGAGTTCGACGCCTTCCTGCTCAAGGTCGCGCTGCAGGACGCCAGCCTCGAGACCGGCACCGGTGACACCCTCAAGGGCGACACGCTGGACACCCTGGCCCGCAAATACGTCGCCGCACAAGCCGTCATCGGCCGCCTGTCCAACTGGATGGACATCGAAGCCCTGCACGTGCTGGCCAACGGCCTGGCCCTCAAGCTCGACACCCACGAGGAAGCCGAAGCCAGCGCCGCCAGCCTCAAGGGCCTGCTGCACGACGCGCTGGTGACGGTGGAGACCGACCCGCGCACCGACAAGTTCTTCCTGAAGATCGCCCGCACCCACCACGGCAATGTGCGCGCAAGCGTCATCCACGCCGACTTCGTGCACGGCGCCGACTACGAAGTGCTGGCCGACGCCGGCCTGAGCTTCCAAGGCCTCATCAAGCCCGGCGCCATGGTGCGCAAGGGCGAAGGCGACAAGGCCAAGGAGGCCAAGGTCGACGACTTCCGCGCCGCCATGGCCTGGCTGATGCAGCAAGCCGAAGGCAGCGTCGGCCGCCAGCGCTACAAGGGCCTGGGCGAGATGAACCCCGAGCAGCTCTGGGAAACCACGATGGACCCCAACGTGCGCCGCCTGCTGCGCGTGCAGATCGACGACGCCATCGAGGCGGACAAGGTCTTCACGATGCTGATGGGCGACGAGGTGGAGCCGCGACGCGATTTCATTGAGACGAATGCGTTGAGGGCGGGGAATATCGACGTTTGACCGTCGGTCGGTAGCTCACCCTGCGGCGGTGAGATTCGAGACCCGTAAGTTGGAAAGCTTATGGGTCTTTTTCTATGGCAAACCGCCTCCTATTGCGCCCCAATCAGGGCTGTGATGGATCGTCGGCGCCTACCCCGGATACAGAGACCCCGTTTTTATGTTTGAGCAGACCTTCAAGAACATCGACGACGTGCTGCACAAGGATGCCGGCTGCACGAGCGAACTGGACTACACCGAGCAATCGTCCTGGCTGCTGTTCCTGAAGTACCTCGACGCTCTGGAGCGCGACAAGGCCGATGAGGCTGCGCTGGAAGGCAAGCGTTACACCTACCGCATCGAGCCGGTCTACCGCTGGGACAACTGGGCTGCCCCCAAGACGCCAGACGGGCGCCTCGATCACAACGTGGCTATGACGGGCGACGACCTGCGGGACTTCGTCAACCTGCGGCTGTTCCCCTACCTCGCCGGCTTCAAGCAGCGGGCAAGCGGCCCCAACACCATCGAATACAAGATCGGCGAGGTCTTCGGCGAGATCAAGAACAAGGTGCAGAGCGGCTACAACCTGCGCGACGTGATCGACTTGGTGGATGAGCTGCGCTTTGGCGCCCAGGCCGAGAAGCACGAGCTGTCGCACCTGTATGAAGCCAAGATCAAGAACATGGGCAACGCCGGGCGCAACGGCGGCGAGTACTACACGCCGCGCCCGCTCATCCGCGCGATGATCAAGGTGCTGGAGCCGCAGATCGGCGAGCGCATCTACGACGGCGCCTGCGGCTCGGCCGGCTTCTTGTGCGAGGCCTTCGACTACCTGCTGCCCAAGGYCACCAAGGCCGACGACCTGAAGACGCTGCAGACGCGCACCTTCTACGGCAAGGAGAAAAAAAGCCTGGCCTACGTCATCGCGATCATGAACATGATCCTGCATGGCATCGAGGCGCCCAACGTCATCCACGCCAATACGCTGGCCGACAACATCAGCGACATCCAGGACCGCGACCGCTTCGATGTGATCCTGGCCAACCCGCCCTTTGGTGGCAAGGAGCGCAAGGAGGTCCAGCAGAACTTCCCGATCAAGACCGGCGAGACGGCCTTCCTGTTCCTGCAGCACTTCATCAAGACGCTGAAGGCCGGCGGCCGCGCGGCCATCGTCATCAAGAACACCTTCCTGAGCAACACTGACAACGCCAGCACCAGCATCCGCAAGCTGCTGCTGGAAAGCTGCAACCTGCACACGGTGCTGGACATGCCTGGCGGCACCTTCCAGGGCGCAGGCGTCAAGACCGTGGTGCTGTTCTTCGAGAAGGGCGCACCCACGCGCAAGGTCTGGTTCTACCAACTGAACCCGGGCCGCAACATGGGCAAGACCAGCCCGCTGAACGATGCCGACATGGTTGGCTTCATCGAGTTGCAGAAGACCTTTGCTGACTCGGCGCAGAGCTGGTCAGTGGATGTGGCCGGCATCGACGCAGCGACCTTCGACCTGTCGGTCAAGAACCCTAACGGCGATGACGAGGTTGCGCTGCGCACGCCGCAGGCAATCCTCGACGAGATCGCGGCGTTGGATGCCGAGAGTGCCGAAGTGCTGGCGACGATTCGAGAGCTGGTGGCGTGATGGGCCGTTGGATTCGTGCACCTCTCGGCGACCTGACTTCAAAGATTGGAAGCGGTGCGACGCCCTTGGGCGGTGAGGCGGCTTACAAGGCCGATGGCATCTCGCTCATTCGGAGCTTGAACGTTCACGATGGCGAATTCCGACGCAAGGACTTGGCGTTCCTGAGTCAGGAGCAAGCGGACGGCTTAGCGAACGTTGTTGTTCAGCCAAATGATGTGCTGCTCAACATTACCGGAGCCTCGGTTGCTCGATGCTGCACTGCGCCTGACGAGGTCTTGCCAGCCAGAGTCAATCAACACGTTGCCATCATCAGAACGCATCCGAATCGGCTGTTACCGCAGTTTCTACAGTACTTGCTCGTATCCAGTGAGTACAAGGACCGCCTTCTGAGCACAGGTGAAGCGGCTGGCGCCACGCGACAGGCGCTGACCAAGGCGCAGCTTCAGAACTTCTTGATTGAGTTCCCGGAGTCATTGCAAGAGCAGGCGCGAATCGTCGCCATCCTCGACGAAGCCTTCGAGGGCATCGCCACCGCCAAGGCCAACGCCGAGAAGAACCTGCAGAACGCCCGCGGGTGGGCTGCAGCGCAATTGACAGCAGTTCTGAGCGCGGCATCGGTGAGTGGCCGGTCAGGGACGCTGGAAACGCTGGTGGCGCCCAGTTGCACTTTGTCCTACGGCATCGTGCAACCCGGCGACGAAGTGCCCGGGGGGCTGCCAGTTGTGCGGCCGGTCGATCTCGGCGACAAGGTTGTGTATGCCGAAGCACTCAAACGCATCGACCCGGCCCTGGCCCGCTCCTACACGCGAACAACTCTGGAAGGCGGAGACCTGCTGCTCTGTGTTCGGGGCACCACGGGCACAGTCGCCGTGGCTGAACCGGCATTGGCAGGCGCCAACGTGACGCGTGGCATCGTGCCGATTCGATTCGATCCCGGCACCGTCAGTCAGGCCCTCGGCTACTACCTGATGCGCTCGCAGCCAGTGCAGGCGCAGATCCGCGCTAAGACGTACGGCACAGCGCTCATGCAGATCAACATTGGCGACTTGAGGAAGATCGTCGTCGCGTTCCCTCCGGCGGAAAAGCAGGCTGCGCTTGTTGAGCAGCTTGATGCGATCCAGGAGGCCGCAGACCAACTCATCGATGTGTATGGGCGCAAGCTCGCCGCCCTCGACGAACTGAAGAAGTCCCTCCTGGAACAAGCCTTCACCGGTCAACTGAGCGCCCGCAGGCTCGTCCCCACGAGCGCAGTGCTGCCGTCACAAACAAGCTCCCAGCAGTTCACTGCCGCCATCATCTCGCTCGCCCATGAACGCCATCGGCGACGGCAGCGGGACAAAACCTTCGGGCACGTCAAGCAGCAGAAGCTGCTGCATCTGGTTGAAGCTCTTGCCAAGGTGGACTTGGGCCGTCAGCCCATGAAGGACGCGGCAGGCCCGAATGACTTCCCGCACCAGCTCAAGGCCGAGAATTGGGCGCGGCAGAACGGCTTCTATGACGTCAGTCAGCGCGACGGCGGCGGCTATGACTTCAAACGACTCTCCGGCTTTGACAAGCTGCTGGGTGACGCACCGCAAGTGTTGGGGGCTAGCCTCGGCGCGATCGAATCGGTGATCGACTTGCTGATCCCGATGGACAGTCAGGAAGCCGAGCTTTTCGCCACCGTGCACGCGGCATGGAACAACCTCCTCATTGATGGCGCCGAGCTGACGGACAAGGCCATCGTCCTGGAGGCGCGAGACACTTGGCATCCCGACAAGCTGAAGATCCCGGAAGCCAAGTTCCACCAGACGATTGCGCTGATCCGCTCCAAGGGCCTGGTGCCTGACGGCAGTGGCAAGTACGTTGGCGGTCAAGCCCAGTTGATATGAACGAAGCCGAAACCCGCGCCGAGCACATCGACCCCGCACTGAAAGCTGCGGGATGGGGTGTGGTCGATGGCAGCCGGGTTTTGCGAGAGCACGGCATCACGCTGGGCAGGCTGCAGGGCGGCATTGGCAAGGGTGGACAGAACGCTCGCGCCAAACCTGAGATCGCCGACTATGTTCTGGTCTACCGCAACACCAAGCTGGCCGTCATCGAGGCGAAGGCCTGGGACAAGCAGCTCACCGAAGGCGTAGGCCAAGCCAAGAGTTACGCCGCCAAGCTGGCGGTGCGTTTCACCTACGCCACCAACGGGCAGGCGATGTACGCCATCGACATGGAGGCCGGCACCGAAGGCGAGGTGCCTGCGTTCCCTAGCCCCGATGAGCTGTGGGAGATGACGTTTGCCGGCACGGAGGCGCTCACAGCTGCGTGGCGCGAGCGCTTCGCAGCTGTGCCGTTTGAGGACCGGGGTGGTAGCTGGCAGGGGCGCTACTACCAGGACGTTGCCATCAGCCGCGTGCTCGACGCGATGGCGGCGGGCCGTGACCGCATCCTGCTCACGCTGGCGACTGGCACAGGCAAGACCTTCATCGCCTTCCAGCTTGCGTGGAAGCTGTTCCAGAGCCGCTGGAACCTCACCGACTGGCGCGGCGATGCTTCGCCGGAGCAGTGGGGCAGCCGTCGCCCGCGAATCCTCTTCCTGGCGGATCGGAACATCCTGGCCGATCAGGCCTACAACGCGTTCTCGGCCTTCCCCGACGATGCGCTGGTTCGCATCGATCCGGCAGAGATCAGCAAGAAGGGACGCGTGCCCAAGAACGGCAGCATCTTCTTCACGATCTTCCAAACCTTCATGAGCGGCCCGGGTGAGTCGCCGTACTTCGGCGAGTACCCGCCCGATTTCTTCGACTTCATTGTCATCGACGAATGCCATCGGGGCGGCGCGCAGGACGAGAGCAGCTGGCGCGCCATCCTTGAATACTTCGCTCCGGCCGTTCAGCTCGGCCTCACGGCGACACCCAAGCGCACGATCAACGGTGACACCTATGCCTACTTCGGCGAGCCGGTCTACCAGTACTCGCTGAAGGAGGGCATCAACGATGGCTTCCTGACGCCGTTCAAGGTCAAGCAGATCGCCACGACGTTGGACGACTACGTCTACACCCCCGACGACGAAGTACTGCAGGGCGAGGTCACGGCCGGACGGCGCTACGAAGAGAAGGACTTCAACAAGATCATCGAGATCAAGGAGCGCGAGGCCTACCGGGTGCAGCTCTTCATGAGCATGATCGACCAACGCGAGAAGACACTGGTGTTCTGCGCCACGCAGCTCCACGCCCTGGCCGTGCGCGACCTGATCAACCAGACGAAGAGCAGCCGCGACCCGCTGTACTGCGTCCGTGTGACCGCCAACGACGGTGCCCTCGGCGAGCAGCACCTGCGCAACTTCCAGGACAACGAGAAGACCATCCCGACCATCCTGACCACGTCGCAGAAGCTCTCGACGGGCGTAGATGCCCGCAACGTGCGCAACATCGTCCTGATGCGGCCGGTGAATTCGATGATCGAGTTCAAGCAGATCATTGGTCGGGGCACGAGGTTGTACGACGGCAAGGACCACTTCACGATCTACGACTTCGTCAGGGCTCACAAGCTCTTCAACGATCCCGAGTGGGACGGTGAGCCGCTGCCGCCGGAGGAACCCAACCCAACGCCCCCGCCTCCGAGGCCCGAAGGGCCCAGCGAACCGCCGTTGAATCCTCCACCGCCGCCAGAACCTAGGCCAGAGCGCATCAAGATCAAGTTGGCGGATGGCAAGTCTCGCCGCATCCAACACATGGCATCCACCAGCTTCTGGAGCGCCGACGGCACGCCGATGTCAGCCGCGCAATTCCTGGAGCAGATGTACGGGGCGCTGCCGGGGTTCTTCAAGGACGAGGGCGAGTTGCGCCGCATCTGGAGCGAGCCCGACACCCGCAAGGTACTGCTGGAAGGTCTAGCCGAGAAGGGCTTCGGCCGTGAGCCGCTGGCCGAGATGCAGAAGGTCATTGAAGCCGAGAACAGCGACCTTTTCGACGTGCTGGCCTTCGTGGCGTTCGCCGCAGATCCGATCTCTCGCGAAGCGCGCGCTCAGGTCGCCCGGCTTGCTGCGGCGGCCGATCAGATGACCGATCGGCAACAGGCCTTCATCGATTTCGTGCTGGCGCAGTACGTCAAGCAGGGCGTAGACGAGCTAGACGCTGACAAGCTTCCGCCGCTGCTCAAGCTCAAGTACAGCGCTATGCAAGACGCGTTTGCCGAGCTTGGCAAGCCGGAGCAAGTTCGGGCGTTGTTCGTTGGATTTCAGCGGCATTTATACGAGCAAGGCGGGGGCGAGCGCCCGTCGTCCTGAAACTCTCGGATCTGGCTACTGCTGCGGCTACCCAAGTCCCTCGCCGCCCATCACACCCACCCACAAATGATCCAGGTACGTAGGCGCGGCCTGACGGACCTCTTGACGGACGCGAGGTAGCTCAGATGTCAGCACGTGGCGCAGCAACCCGAAGGGCCATCCATGTCATGGCGCCATGGTCGGGACTGCCATTTGCCCCTCTGATAGGAGTCACCTGAACCTGACCGAGGCCCCGGCCATGCGATACGACCTCGTCAGCCTGAAGCTCTTCGTTGCGGGTGCCGAATGCGCCTAACACTCCCAACCCACCTGCGAGTTCAGATGCACCACTTGCTGGCTGACTGCCGTAGCCCCTGATGCAAGACAGCGGTGCGCTCGCAAAGCACGACCTCACCATCCGCAGGGCCTCTGCAAGACCGGCCGGCCGATCGACGCTCTTCGATCGATCAGCGCCAGCCGGTTCGGCCCAGTGATGCAGCGGACCGAACTCCCCCACACTCATCAACACTGAGGATGTTCAGACGTCCATCGACATCCAGACTGCCCCGGTCTTCTAACCGCCTTTCGGAGGTGAACCATGGCAAGGAACTTGGCGATCGTTGCGCTGGTCGTCTGTGCAGCGCTGCAGGGATGCGCGGTGCTTCAGAGCGAGCCGGTTGGCAGTGTCCTGGATATGCCGTCCGCCCCCGGTACGGACGCGCAGGCGGGCCGCATGTACATGATGCCCAAGGCGCTGTTGCCGGTGGAGTTGGTGATCAACGGCGGCGCCGTTCGCCTGGATGTGCTGGCACCTACCGTTGTAGGCGACACCGAGTACAGATACCTCCTCCGTCAGCCAAATCACCCGTTCCGGAGCGACAACGTGGATGTGGAGATCGATCCGCAGACGTCACTGCTCAAGTCGATCAAGGTGACCACGACGGACAAGACCGGCGACATCATCAAGAAGATTGCAGCCACGCGAGCAAAGCCGGAAAGCGGCGAATCCGGCGACGTCAAACTGCACAAGGCCTTGATCGACCCAGCCGATCCGGATCAGATCAATGCGGCCAACCTCGCCATGAACGGGGCGCTCTCGTTCCATCTGGGGCGCTTGCGGGCCGAATGCGCCCAGAACAAGGCGGAACATGAGCAGGCGAAGACAACACCAGGCGCCGCGGAAGTAGAGCGCTGCAAGGCGCTCGCACAACTGGAAGCGACGCGCCTCGCAATGATCCCCAGAGATCGGAAACCGAACGACGGTCCGATCATGTACGTGGGCGTCACCGTCGGCGAGCCCAAGGGGTTGGTCAAGCGCCAACAGAACGCCGGGCCAGCAATCCAGCCGTCGTGCATGAACGGCATCTGCCACCGGGCGACGATGCCGTTTGTAGTCAACGCACATGTCCTCGGCACGACGTCGTCAACCGTCGTGTACCTCCCGAACGCGTCTCCGGTGCTGTCGCTGCCCATCGCCAGCCACGCACTGGTCACCACGACCTACGACCTTGTGTTCGCCAACGGCAGCCTGTCGAAGGTGACGAAGGATGCTCCCAGCAGCGCACTGGCACTCGTCTCTCTGCCGCTCGATGTCGTGAAGGCAGTCGCCGACACCGTCAACGACCTCATCCAGCTGAAGATCGACACCAGCGGCAAGGAGAAGGCGCTTGCGGATGCCAAGGTGGCGCAGATCACTGCGCAGGCAGCTCTTGAGGCAAAGCTGGCCGAACAAGCCAGCTCGACCGGACAGGAGAGCGCCGTTTACGCTGGCGCCTCCAGCAAAGGCGTGCTGCTGTCAGCGTTCGTGGGCAAGCCAAGCTCTGCACTGCCCCTGGATGCTCCCCCGGCGCCCGTGGGCGCTCCAGCGACACCCGTTCCAGCCGTAGGTCAGCCGGGCCAAGGAAGCGACGGCTCATTGGGCCCCGGCGCCCTCCCCCGTCTCCAGAGCAAGTGAGGTCGATCATGAACACCCCTGCGGCAAAAAAATTGCCCCGGCCCCGCAAAGGGGGCGCGTCCGACGCTGGTTCAGAGATCACGGAAGCACGGGTCACCCCGTCCTATATGGTCGAAACCAACAACGGTGGGAACGTCGAGAACGTGCCCGGCTTCGACTCCGCCAGAGTGCTCGCCGAAGGGTTTGGAGGCGGCCGCGTCCCTTCCAGATTTCGCGGTGATCGACTGGGATCCGCCTCATACCTAGAGTTCGCGTTCCCGCAGTCCGTGTGCGGGCGGGATGACCGCGTGTTCATCCCGAACCCGACCACCGTGCCTTGGCGCTGCGTCTGCCAGTTGGTCATTGAAGGATTGCATGCCCAGGAAGTGCTCGGAACGGGTTGGCTCGTCGGCCCTCGGACGTTGATCACCGCCGGCCACAACCTGTACAGCTTTGCTGCCAAGCGCGGCGCGTCGCGGATCTGGGTGCTGCCTGGCCGGTCCGGTGACAACGTCCCCTTCGGCTACTTCCAGACCAACAGCTTTGCGGTTCACCCACTGTGGCAGAGCAAGGGGGATCCGATGCACGACGTCGGCGCCATCAGGCTGCCGACACCCATCGGTGATCGCTTGGGCTGGTTCGGCTACGCCGCGCACACCGATGCACAACTCCAGAACCTGGTGGTGAACAACGCTGGCTACCCAGCCGACAAGCCCATCGGCACACAGTGGTTCAACGCAGGCCGGATCGGCAAGGTAGACCCCAACGTGCTGACCTACGGTCTGGACACGGAGGAAGGACAAAGTGGCAGCCCGGTCTTCTACTTCACCGCCGATCAACGACGCATCGTCGTGGCGATCCACGCCTACGGCGGCTGCCCCGAGAACAGAGGGATTCGCATCACACCCGCATTGCATGCGGCCATCACGAGCTGGAACCAGTAGGAGGCCCGGCAAACACCATCCAGCGGGCGATGACACCTGGCAGCGGTAGCTATCGGCTGCCACAGGCGCCGACACCGGGTCGGCAAAGACAACAGCAAGAACTTGAGAGCCGAGAGCGCTGCTGGCTTCGTCTTCTCGGGCTGGCCTGCAGTGCTCCCCCGGTTCGAGCTCGGCCTCCTTGACCAGCGGCGCACCAGGTGCGCATTGATGCCGTAGGCCATGGTTACTGATGCCGACGACACGCCAGGCTTGGATCAGGCCGCCACGATGTGCGCCTTGAACTCAGCGCTGTGAACACGCCGGTGACGCCGGCCCTGACCGAGGGCTATAGAAGTGTCCATTCCTCCACCAACAGTTAAGTGGAGAAGAGCATCCTTTGCCGTGCGCAGGACTCAAGGTGGGCGGACTGGACGCTCACCCCGCTGCCGCAGCCAATCCTCCACCCGCCTCGGCCAAGCCGACGCCGTGCCCAGCCCGTCACGCATGCCAATGCCGTGCCCGCCCTGCTCGAACAGGTACAGCTCGGCCGGCACGCCGGCGCGGGTGAGGGCCTGGTAGTACAGGATGCTGTTCTGCACCGGCACGGTCTTGTCGCCCTGCGTGTGCAGCAGCACTGTGGGCGGGGTGGCGGCCGTGACCTGCTGCTCCAGCGAGGCGAGTACCAGCAGCGCGGGGCCGGGCTCGGCACCGAGCAGCGCGCGGCGCGAGCCGGCGTGGGCGGCGGGGTCGGTCATCGTGATGACGGGGTAGACGAGGACGGCGAAGTCGGGCCGGGCGCTGACGCTGTTGTCCAGCGCGGCGCCGGTGCGGCCGTCGGCATGGTCGAACAGCGTGCTGGCGCTGGCCGCCAGGTGGCCGCCCGCGGAACTGCCCGTCACGCCGATGCGCTTCGGGTCGACACCGAACTCGACCGCGAGTGAGCGCACCGAGTGGATGGGAGTTCCAGAGCGGTCAGACCTTCGCGATCGGCGGCGACTCGGCCGGCGGAATCCAAGTGTCGCCACCCACCAGTTCCGGCCGGTCCTATTCGTCGTCGAATCCAGTGAACTTCGCGGGATCGACTAGGTCTCGCAGAGGCACGCCTATGGCGATAGCCAACGCATCGGCGTTGTCGATGGAGATGTTTATCGTGCCTCGTTCTACGCGGCTCAGGTAGCCGCGAGGGACCCCCGCGTCGAGTGCCAGACTCTCCTGTGTAAGGTCCTTGAGGCGACGCGCGCGACGCAAATTTCGTGCGAATACCTCGCGCGATGTCACAGCTGGCTTGGTAGGGGGCATGACCAGTGAGCATCAGCACTTCGCCATCCATCCTCCACAACTTGCGTGGTTCTTTTGGTTCACTTTGTGGATCATATGGAGTACCATTTAAGCCATAACGAGTGACTTGAAGCCCATGATGTGCATTTAGGTACAAGCCGCGAGCACTCTGAGGGCAAATCCGCGGGCAGACGGCTGGAGCCTCGTGCGCAACCTCACTCAGTAGGAGCTAGCGATGAACATCTCCCTGATCAACGCCGAGCCTCGAATTGAGGCGCTCTGCCGCTCATACGTCTGCGCGGTGTTCGAAGTGCTCAGGCTCCAGATTCGGACCGATACCGGCGTCCACGCCACACAACTCCTCTGGGCTGTCGGCGTCCTGTCAGACCGCGGCCCTCACTATCTGGGCGCCTGGCACGTGCACGACCCCAAAGACGCCTGGTGGCGCGCCATCGCCGGCGACCTTCAGGACCGCGGCGTCGAGCGGCTGCGCATCGTGATCGGCCCCGATCCCGTTGAGATCCAAGCCGCCATGGCGCCCCGCTACCGCTACAACTCGGTCTTGCCGGCGTCCGCGGCCCTCGCCCACCCCGAGATCGAATCGACCCTGTCTGGCCATCGGCAGTACGTCGAGCGCGCTTTGAAAGTCTCCAGTTCTCTGAGCCTGCGCCTGAAGCGGGCCGTGGCTCGCCACGGCCCGTTCGCCAACGCGGCTGCCGCCGCAGCGCTGCTCTGTCAATCGGCCGACCGGTGCATCTCTCGCGACTGGCCTGAGCCCTCTGCGCCCATGCGCGCGCCGCGCTCTCCGGCCTCCATGGCGCTCACTGCGGAAGTCAGCTGATAGCCTCTCCGCAACGCCTGGCCATGAACATCAAGAAGACCCTCGCCAGCATCCGTGCTGCCTTGCTGCGCCGAGGGAACTCGGCGCAGGACGCTGAGGACCTGGTTCAGGAAGCGTGGATTCGCCTGGCGGGATACCAGCGCGAACAGGTCGTGGCGCAGCCCGAGGCATTCATGATGCGCACCGCGCTGAACCTTTCCATCGACGCCCACCGTTCCCGAATGACGCGTGGCGACGAGGTGCTCGTGGAGGAAGCGGTCATCATCGATCTCGCGCCCACCGCCGAGGATTCGATGCTCGCCAAGGAGCGCCTCGCACGGCTCAGCGAGGGGCTCAGCCKTCTGAGCGAGAACACCCGTGCCATCTTGCTGTCCCACCGCCTGGACGGCCTCACGTATGGCGAGATCGCGCGGGCTCGGGGCGTGAGCATCACCACCGTGCACACACATATTGCGAAGGCCACCTTGCAGCTCACCAGTTGGATGGAAGGCTGGTAGCCGTGCCGTCAGACGGAGCGTCCGACGCGCCGGGGAAAGCGAAAGAAGCGCAGCCGCTTGTGACGCCAGAGATCGCGTCCGAAGCTGCTGTCTGGGTTGCACGCCTGCACGGACCCGACAGGTCAGTCGCCGTGGACCGCGAGTGCCTCGCGTGGCAGGCGCGCTCAGCGGCGCATCGCCTGGCTTTGGAGCGCTGCACCGACACCTGGCAGGACATCCCGGGCCTCACGCTTAGCGGGTACGCCGCAGCCGTCGGTGCGGCGAAACCTGAGCCACCCAACCTTGCTCGGCGCGCAGCGCTGGCATGCGCAGCTGTTGCGGGAGTCGCATGGGCCGTGGGGCGCCCGTGGGCGACCGGTGACATCTATGAAACCAACGTCGGCGAGCAGCGCGCCGTCATCCTGCCGGATGGCACGCGCGTGATGCTGAACACGGCGACCCGCGTGCGCGCGACGTTGACCAAGGACAAACGCGTCGTCCAAGTGAATCGCGGCGAAGCGCTGTTCGAGATCGCAAAGGACGCCGCCCGGCCCTTTGTCGTGCGGGTGGCCGACGCCAATGTGACCGCGACCGGCACCACCTTCCTGGTTCGAGCCACGCCGCAGGGTGTCGATGAGGCATTCGGCGTTACGCTGATCGAAGGCCAGGTGATCGTGAGCCGAGTTGGCGCTGCGCATGGCCGCGTCGACGAGCGCTTCGTGATGAAGCCAGGTGAGCGTCTGCGTATGCAACTTCCAGGCGTGGAAGCACGCGAAGTCCGGGGTTCGTGGGTGGACCGGCCGAACATCGAGCACTTGACCGCCTGGCAGCGCGGGGAGGTGGTTCTTGACAACGCCCCGATCAGCGATGCGGTTGCAGAGATGAACCGCTACGGCAAGCCACCCGTGGTCATCGTCAACATGAAAGCGATCGGCGGGCTGCGCATCAGTGGCGCCATGCGCGCGGGAGACAGCGAGGCTTTCGCGCAGGCAGTTGCCAGCCTTCATGGACTGAGCGTGAGAAGGACCGACGGCCGCATCGAGCTCGACAAATAGACGGACGGCACACGCGCGAGGCGCATCGAGGCAACGCGCGCCGTCACCGAAAGAGTGGCGGCCTTGTGCTCCGTGTGCCCGACTCCTGTGCGTTCAGCCGGACAGACGGCGCCGTCTCGGCCGACGAATTTGAAAGCAGTTGAAAAGGCGCTGCCGCTCCGACAAGAGACGGAACCAGTGGACGTTTGAGTCCTCGATATTTTCCTGGTCGCGACGTCGGTGGTTTCCTGGCTTCATGCGAAGCGGTCTCGTCATACCGCTTAAAGCGTTCGGTCGCGGATCCTTCAAGTGGCACTTTCAGCTGGCCGGGAGGTCCGCAGAGCTGTCTGGCAACTACCGGCGCTGTAAATCCGCACATCTAGACAGTTAGAAATCAACGGTCTGCAATCGCCTCCGCAGCCGACGCTGCGAGCCCGCTGATCGAGCGGCGCAGGGTTTTACAGCACGCGCAATTGCGGGAGTGACGCATGAATCCCTGGTTTACACGCACCGGAGTTCGCATGAAGAATTCATCAACGGATCCAGAACCACGGCAGTCCGAGTCCGCGTGCGCGGACTTAGAGGCTGCCGAAAAGGAACTCGCCACGGACGATCCAGCGAAAGTGGACCTCGACCGCGGGCGCGTGTACATCAGACTGGGCGCCTTGGGTCCACGCCTGCGCACTCTGGCGACACTCGAGCGGACGTCGGTGTCAGCGTTGATGCGGCGCGCCGCCGTGCAGATGCTTCGCGACCGACCGGTCGAAGCCGATGAAGGTGGCAATCTCCCGCGGGCGGATCGCTCCCAGTGGGTGAGAGTCCACCTGAGCTTGCCACAGGCGCATAGTGATGAGCTGGCTGTGCGAGCGCGTGCTGCTGATATGTCGCGCAGCGAATTCGTGTGGTCGCTGCTGCAAGGCAAACCGCCGCCGCCGGTTCCGGCCGATTTCACGTCGGCAGTTCGTTGCCTGCACTTATCCACGGATCAAGTCGCGGCGCTCTCCACGGACCTGAGCGTGTTCTTGCGGTTGCTGGAGAAGGCCAGCACGCGTGCACCCGAGCTCCAGCCATTTCGTGAAAGCTTGAGGACGCTGCGTGAAGATGTTCGCGAACACCTGAAACGAGCCTCGACGCTGCTTGCGGCACTTGAGCCCTACCGGAGACCGAGACCATGAGCACCAGCCAAAGCGTTGATGGCATCCTCGTTCATTGGGGTGAGCGGCTGTTCTACCCTGGCAACCGGATCGTCAAGCCGGACTACACGCCGCGGCTGGACGGGTCGCTGAAGTCCAGGGCAGCCGTCGTCCGCGGTCGCATCGCGCTGACCGTACGCCGACCGCCGCAGGCATTCGTGCGGGTCACAGGCGGGGGGCGGGGCATGGGAGCGATCGCAAGCCACCTGGCCTACATCACCAAGGACGGTGAGTTGGCTTTCGAGGACGACCGTGGGGTGCTCCGCGAGGGCAAGGCTGCGCTGTCGGACCTCGTGGACCAATGGCGTTACGGCGGCCCCTACATCGCCAAGGTCGAGAGTCGGCGAGAGGCCTACAACCTGGTGCTGTCGATGCCCTTCGGGACTGACCCGGACCTCGTGAAGCAGGCTGTGCGTGAGTTCGGCCGGGCCGAGCTCGCAGGACATCGTTACGTGATGGTGCTGCACAAACACCAATCGACGCCGCACGTCCATCTCTGCGTCAAATTGGAGTCCAGGGATGGCACTCGTTTGCAGCACGGTCCGCAGGACTTGCACCGCTGGCGAGAGACGTTTGCATATCGGCTCAGAGGTCTTGGCATCGAGGCGGAGGCGACTCGGCCGGCATTGCACGGCGAAGTCCGCAATTTCGAGCCGCTCTGGCGGCTCAGTGCCAAGGAGGAGGGACGGCCGCTGACAACGTCGTTCCCTACGGAAAGAGGTCCCGCGCACGAGCGCAAGTGCCGTGAAGCGATGGAGGGCTGGGCAGGAATTCTGAAAGCACTTCGGTCTTCGGACCTGGAGGAGGACCGAAAGCTTGCAAGGCAGGTGATCGACTTCATGGTTCGCACCCCCTTCGCTAGAAAGGTCATCAGCAAGAACCCAGAAAAGCTGCGAGTTGCCGCTCAGTACCTGCAGTCCAGTGACCATGAGCCGCCGAAGACCGTGACCCTTCAGCGGTCCGGCCCGGAGTGGACGCGTTGACGCCGCATTCCGCACGTCTGCTCGGGAGTGAAGGGGCGGTGCGTCATGAGGCAATCTCGACGGGGTCGAAAATCGATAGCGTCGATGGATGGCAAATGTGGGCCATGTCGATATCTAGGCGGCCGGCACAGCGGCGCGGGTGAGATGGACCGCTAAGGCAATCTGACCGTCCGCATCGTCAACATGGAAGCGATCGGCGTCATGCGCGCGGGGGACAGCGAGGCATTCGCGCACCGTTGCCAGCCTTCATCCCACGCCATCCTGATCTCAGTTCTACTTCGGCGCTGACAGCGACACTACCCAGCCAACGCCTTGGATCTGCACCGAAGGAGACGGCCCTTGAAATCTCTGCTGCCAAGCGACGAGGACTTGCCTTCCTGGCTGCATACGGCCTTGCTGTTGGGCCTCGTGTCTGTCTTCGGGCTGCCTTTGATCTGGTCTGGAGCCAAGGCACTGCTGACCGGAACGATGCTCCCCGTGAGCGGCCCGGACTTCGGGACCTGGCTGATCAGCTCACTGCCCTTGCACGGCCGGGCAGCTCGGGTCGGCGGACTGGCATTGGTCGTGCTGGGAACGGCCTTTCTGGCCCTCGGCCTGGCCTGGACACGTTGGGCTGCCAAGCGGCGCCTCGTGAAGGCGGTGCCATGGGGCTTGCTGGTGCTCGCGCTGCTACTGATGCGCTGGGCCGGTGCGCTGACCCGGCCTTGAGCCGTGCCCGCCCCGGGGTGGCGTGCATCAGCGGGCCCCTGACGCGCTCCTATAGTCCAAGCCCATAGTCCAACCGAGAGCATGCTTGTGAATGGCCTGCGCCTTGCCCGCACCGCAAACATCCTGCTGGCGGCAGTCGCCCTCGGCGTGACGACCGGCTGCGCGCTCAGACCGCCGGCCCAGGCCGCCAGTGATGCGATGGTGGCATTGATACAGGAGGCGTCGCCGGCCATTGTGGGGGTGGGCAACGGCCGCGAAGTGATCGGCTCGGGCTTCAGGGTGGCCGGCACGCCGTGGGTCGTGACGGCTGCGCACGTGGCGCGCCAGCTCGGAACCCGGCCGACGATCACTTGGAAGGCCGTCAGCTGGCAGGTGCGCTTGTCCATCATCGACGAAGCGACGGACCTGGCCCTGCTGGAACTCGACGAGGCTGTGCCCCTTGTCGGCCTCAAGCTCTCTGAAGCCGACAGCGTTGCGGCTGGCCAGACCATCGTCGTGCTGGGGTGCCCGTTCGGCACCCTGCCCACGGCCACCGCGGGCATGGTCAGTGCGCTGCCGGGGGCGGTGCTCCAGCCCCCATCGCTGGCGAATCAGCTGGAACTCAACGCCGCCATCAATCCCGGCAATTCAGGTGGCCCGGTCGTTGACCTGCAGGGCCGTGTCGTCGGGGTGGCCGTTGCCACCTTGTCGGGCGGGTATGGCCTGGGCTTTGCCGTGCCGGTCGACGCTCTCAGGCGCCTGCTGGCACGGCAGGCCGCGCTCAGCCGCACTGGCCCAGGAAGTCCAGGTTGACGGCCACCAGACCGCCGGTCTGCGTGTTCATCACGATCACGATGCCGACGCAGGGCAACCGGCCCTGGTTGACGCGCGGCCAGCCCTTCGAGAAATACAGCATGTCGTTGGCGAGGCCTATTTCGTCATCGGCGATGTAGTCCGGCACGACCACGGCGCCCACCCCGCCCTGCTGCTGCAGGGAATTGCTGATCGAGATCACCTTGTTGATCAGACGGATACCGGCCGCGAGGTTGGTCGGGTTCCGCAGCGTCATCAGGTTGCGGATCAAGTCGCCGCCGATGCAGCCGACGAGTGCCACCTTCATCACGCTCGCGTCGCGCCCGAAGCCTGAGCCGCCGATGCGGGTGGGCATGTAGTTGGGGCAGGCGAAGGCGAGCGACGAGCTGGCCAGGCAGTAGTCCAGCGACATGCCGCCCGGGTTGTTCTGGTTGATGACGTTGGCCGCGGCAATGTTGACGAGGCTGTTGGTCAGCGTGATTACCAGCTCGATGATGTTGCCGCGCGCCGTGCCCGACAGGTCAGTCAGGATGCCGAACATCGTCGAGAAGAACGAGAACTGGACGGGCTCGACACCAGCGTACATGGTGGTCACCGACGCGCTCTGCCCGGAAGCCAGCGACGCGAACCATTCGCTGGACGCAATGGCCGCCGTCTTGGCGCGCGCCGCCGCCGGCGCCGGCGCCACGACAGGGATGCCCAGCATGCTGCCGCCCATCACCTTGATCGCATCCATCAGCTGGGGAATTTCCGTCGCCAACTGTTGGTTGATGGCGCCTTGCTGCTGCGATGCACCCAGCGTGCTGGTCTGGAGCGCATGCAGGGCCTGCAGCGACTGCTTGTACGCGGCCGCACCGTTTTGCAACGCGGTGATGGCGTTCGGATCAGGCGAGGCCACATTGATCGCCGCGATCTGGGCCTTCACCAGGCGGATCTTGGTGACCAGGTCGGCCAGGGCCGCAGCGTACTGCGCATCCTGGTTGCCGGGCGTGAAGCCACGCGCCTGCAGGATGCTGGGCGTCACCAGGTAGCCGTCCGGCGGCGCAGACGCGTTGGTCGCGTTGAGCACGGTGAAGCTGAAATCGCTGTTCCCGTTGACCGCGGTGAAGGCGGCCTTGGCCTGGCTCATCTGGTTGGGGTCCCCGCTCTGGCTGGCCTGCAACGCCAGCGCCATCGCGTTGCCCATCTGGCCGGCGTATTGGCCCGCCGTGTAGCTGACGTTGGCCGTGCCTGCGGGCAGCACCGTCACGTCCTCCGAGGCCGTCAGCGACGAGCCCACGAGGGATACGTTCACGTGATAGCGCCCGCCGGTCTCCTTGCCATAGTTCGGGTCCGCAGGGTCGGTGTCGGCGTAGAGGCCATTCGGGTCGATCGTCGGATTCGGGCTGATGAGCCGTTTGACGAGCTTGGGGAAAGACACGGTCAAGCCGTTGATGACCGGTGCGTTCCCGGTTACCGGCCCGGCAGCGCTGACCGACACGTTGAACTGCAGGCCGGCATTGCTTTGCACGACGCCGTTGCCGTCCTTGACGACCGGCACGACGGTGATGCTGCCGTTCGGTGCCACGAAGGCGTCGGAAAGCGTCACGCTCATCGACGGCGGGCCGCCCACGGGCGTTCCCGTGACGGTCCAGGTCAAGGCGGCCGGATTGAATGGCACCGTGCGGTCCTGGCGGATCGTGAAGGTGTCGGAGCTGGCCGTCGTGGCGCCGGCGGCCAGCGTGCCCAGGCTGACCGCGCCCTTGATGACCTGCGTGGCCGCCGAACTGCTGGTGACCGTGGCCTGCGCCTGGTTCAGCGCCGGCGTGCCGTTCTGGACGGCGATGGTGTAGGTGTAGTCGAAAGTCGTGCGCCCGACGCGCGTCGAACTCACCAGGCTGATGTTGGTGACGCTGGCAGCGGCATGAGCCCACGCCGGCAGCAGCAGTGCCGCGACCAGCAGCCCGAGCGTCGCCGCGAGCGATCGAATGGTGGCTTTCATCGTTGGGCTCCCCGAATGTTTGTGCGGCGACGCAGCAGGAAGGCCAGGGCGGCAACACCTGACACCATCAGCGCGGCGCTGTCGGGCTCCGGCACCGGAGCCAGCGTGGTGGTACCGGAGTACACGACCTGGAACGGGTTGGATGCCACCAGATCGAAGCTCTGAGAACCCGGCTGGGCCCCTGGGGCCACGGTGAAGTCCACGGAGAAACCCGTCAGCACGGTGCCTGCGGGAATGTGTCCGCCAGCATGGACTGCGTCCGCGAAGCCGCTGGCGGGGACGCTCGAGTCCGGCTGAATCGTCAAGGTGTCCCAGCCGGCAGGCGCGGTGAACGACGTGATGGTGGCAGTGACGGGAAGATCGAAATAGATGGTGAACTCATCGAAATCGACCGGTGCCGTCGAGTTGTCCACCACATACGAATAGCGCCAGGCATCGCCGCCCAGAGACACCAAGTTGTAGTCAATGCTGGCAGCATTGGCGCCCGGCGCACTGAGTGCTGCGGCCACGACAAGACTCAGGGCTGCGCCCGGGAACGGCTTGTTCATCAATCCTCCAGACAGCAACAGACAGCGTTTCTCACGCGCGGCGAGCACGGGCGCCAGCCACCGAACCGAGTGTGCATGACCCATCCTTGCGGTCGTGTGACCGAAACCAAGGACATGCGCGGTCCATGCCGTCAAGCTAGGGGTGTCGCGGCCGCCGACCTGGGGTCAGGCCTTGCTTTCTCCTCCAGGATTCGTTGAGAGTGGCCTGCAGAACCAGACGGGTCAGTCAGTCGCGGGCGTCAACAGATCAACGGCCAGGGCCAGCAGTTCACGGCGCTTCATCGCGCTTGCCCCTTGTCCAGCAGGCCCCGCTGCCGCAGCCATTCCTCCACCCGCCTCGGCCAAGCCGACGCCGTGCCCAGCCCGTCCCGCATGCCGATCCCATGCCCGCCCTGCTCGAACAGGTACAGCTCAGCCGGCACGCCGGTGCGGGTGAGGGCCTGGTAGTACAGGATGCTGTTCTGCACCGGCACGGTCTTGTCGCCCTGCGTGTGCAGCAGCACCGTGGGCGGGGTGGCGGCCGTGACCTGCTGCTCCAGCGAGGCGAGTACCAGC
>NZ_JBFUAB010000010.1:0-214091 GCF_056406535.1 Roseateles sp. P1_C1_2 | reverse complement strand
ATCAACATCAACCAGAACAAGATCATCAAGATCTTCTCGGTGGCCAGCGTCGCCTTGCTGCCGCCCACCTTGATCGCATCCATCTACGGCATGAACTTCAAGAACATGCCGGAGCTGGAGTCGAGCTGGGGCTATCCCTTCGCCCTCGTGCTGATGCTGCTGTCCGTTGCCGCCCCCTTCATCTACTTCCGCCGCAAGGGCTGGCTGAAATAGGCCTGCCAAAAAGAAGGCCCGCGTCGTGATGACGCGAGCCTTGGGTCATAAAAGCGGTCGCAGAACGCCTCGAAGCCAACGAGGGAGGGAGGGAGGAGGAGGAGAACGGCTTGCGAGATTGCAGCTCTGAATATCAGAGAGGTTGCGCGACCTAAATTCCTGGTTGAACGGACAGTACGAGTCGAGGTGGACTCGGGTTTTCACTGGGTGTGTAGCTTGAGAGTGGGCACCGAGTGCGGAATTCCAAGGCGCTGTACCGGGTTCCTGTGACGATTGTTGTCGTCGCCATGGGCTGTCTTGCACCCCTGCGCGCCGCGATGGCAGGATTACAAACAGTAGGACGTGTAAGCCGCTTTGTCGAATATTTCTGGCCGTGTCCTGGGCTGCGGCTTGCGCCAAGGCGGGAAGGCACTGCGTTTGCCGGGGTTACCGCAGGGCGTGCCTGCCTGGATGGCCTTGGCGCCGTAGGGCCGGAAATGACACGCCGGCGCGAACTTTTAGAATCCCACGTCTAAACGAGGACCCGACATGCTTTACCCCGAACTGTTCAAGCAACTCGAAGCCGTGCGCTGGAACATGGACAAGGACATTCCCTGGGACAAGTTCGACGCCAGCCAGCTGACCGATGAACAGGCCCAGACGATCAAGATGAACGCCATCACCGAGTGGTCGGCCCTGCCCGCCACCGAGATGTTCCTGCGCGACAACCGCGAGGACAGCGATTTCTCGGCCTTCATGTCGGTCTGGTTCTTCGAGGAGCAGAAGCACAGCCTGGTCCTGATCGAGTACCTGAAGCGTTTCCGCCCCGACCTCGTGCCCACCGAGGCCGAGTTGCACGAAGTGCGCTTCGACTTCGACCCCGCCCCGGCGCTGGAAACGCTGATGATGCATTTCTGCGGCGAGATCCGCCTGAACCACTGGTACCGCCGCGCCTCCGAATGGCACAACGAGCCGGTCATCAAGGCCATCTACGAGACCCTGTCGCGTGACGAGGCCCGCCATGGCGGCGCCTACCTGCGCTACATGAAGCGCGCTATGGTCAAGTTCGGTGATGAGGCGCGCGCCGCCTTCGCCAAGGTGGGTGTGCTGATGGCCAGCGCCCGCCGCACGGCCCAGGCCCTGCATCCGACCAATCTGCACGTCAACGCCAAGCTTTTCCCGCGCGACACCATCCAGAGCCGCCTGCCCGACCCCGAGTGGCTGGAGCGCTGGCTGGACACGCAGATCCAGTTCGACTCCGTCTGGGAGAACAAGGTCGTCGAGCGCATCCTGCACAACATGAGCCTGCTGATGGACCGCAGCTTCGCGACCGTGCAGGAGCTCAACCGCTTCCGCAAGGAAATGGCGGCACGCATCGTGCCGCTATCGGCTGAAGGCTTGGCCGGCAAGCCGGCCTGATCAGCCTCGTTCAGCCACCGCGCGAGCGCTTCACCACCACCAGGGCGAAGCCCGCGGCGGCCACGGCCATCCAGCCGACGAACGACAGCGAGGCCAGTTCCGCCAGCGACCGGCCCAGGTCGGCGACCATCGCGGCCCCCAGGCTGTCCTCGGACTGCAGCGTGCGCATCAGCGCATGGCCGTCGTACACCAGCGAGTGGTTGATGTGCTGGTTCAGGTCCATCAGCGCATTCAGCGGCCAGTCGATGCCATAGACGTTGTGCATCACGGCAGTGGCCACGCCGCCGCCCACCAGCACCAGCGGCACGCCCAGTCGCTTGAGCCAGGCCGAAGCCGCCATCAGCACCATGATCACCGGCAGCAGCCACAGCGTCAGCAGCACGGTGCCAACCATGCCGCGCAGCAGCAGCGGTGTGGCGGCCGCCAGCACTTCGCCCCAGTTCAGTCCGAACGCGCTGCCCCAACCGAACTTGATGCCGAGGCCCGTCAGCGCGATCGGCAGCCCGAACAGCGTGCCGATGATGGCCCCGCCCACCGGGGCCAGCCAGGCATGGGCCAGCACCGTGGAGACGATGCTCTCGCTGGGCCGCCCGGGCAGTGACAGCCAGAACTCGATGGAGCGGTCCTGCGCGTCGCGCCGCGCCAGGCCGGGCAACTGGAACAGCGCCACCAGCAGGCAGATCGCGTAGACGATGCAGCCGCTGGCCACCAGCACGATCAGCGCAATCAGCTCCGGGGGAATGCTGGGGCTGCCGTCCATGTGGCCGAACGGCAGCATGCCCAGAAAGAGGATGGGGGGCGCGAAAGCGGCGATCAGCCAGCCAAGCTTGTGCTGCATCCACTCGCGCAGCAGCAGGGTGGGGATATGGGTTTTCATCACGTTTCCTTCAGGCTTGCTTGCCGTTCAGCGCCGGGTTGCGGGTCAGCGCCATGAAGAGGTCGACGAGGCTGGGGCGCACGCGCTGGCCCAGGCTCGTGATGTGCTCGGGCGGCGCGCCGTCGAACAGCGACGTCGTGCGCCCCTGCTCGCGGTAGCGCAGCAGCGGGTGGGCGGCGGCCATCGCATCGGCGGCGGCCGGGTCGTGGTTCAGCGCCACGAAGCGGCGGTCGATGTCCTCCAGGCTGATGGACAGCGCCACGCGCCCCTCGTCCAGCATGATCACGTCGCTCAGCAGCGCCTCGACCTCCTCGACCTGGTGGGTCGAGATCAGCACGCTGCGCTCGCCATCGCACCACTCGTCGATGAGCATCTCGTAGAAGCTCTTGCGCGACACCACGTCCAGGCCCAGCGTCGGCTCGTCCAGGATCATCAGCTTGGCGTCGATGGCGGCGATCAGTGCCAGGTGGGTCTGGGCCACCATGCCCTTGGACAGGCTCTTGACCTTGTCGCCCTCGCCGACGCTGGTGCGCTTGAGCAGGGCCCGGGCGCGCTCGGCGGAGAACTTGGGCTGCAGCCGCGTCATCAGCGTGATCAGCTCATGCACGCGTGCCCAGCGCGGCAGCACGGCCACGTCGGGGATGTAGCTCAGCTCGGTCAGCAGCTGCTGGCGGTGCTTGGTGGGCTCCATGCCCAGCACGCTCATTTCGCCCTGCACCGGCAGCAGGCCGACCATGGCCTTCATCAGCGAGGTCTTGCCCGCGCCGTTGTGGCCCAGCAGGCCGACGACCCGGCCCTTGGGCACGGTGACGGAGACGTCGTTCAGCGCGGTTTTCTTGCCGTAGCGCAGCGAGACGTTCTTGACTTCGATGAGGTTCATGTCGACTCCCAGTTCAGATCCTTGGCATTCAGGCCCAGGCGCTTGAGCTTGGCGCGCAGCGCCGGCCAGTCCTTCTGCAGGAACTGTTCGCGTTCCTGGCGCAGCAGGCGCTCGCGGGCGCCCGTCATGACGAACATGCCCAGGCCGCGGCGCGACTCGATCAGGCCGTGATCGCTGAGCGCCTGCAGCGCCCGCGTGACCGTCAGCGGGTTGATGACGTATTGGCTGGCGAGCATGCGCACAGAGGGCAGGGCCTCGCCTTCCGGGGGGCTGCCGTCGAGCAGTTGCACGGCCAGACGGTCGGCCAGCTGCTGGTAGATCGGCGCCTGGTCAGTCCAGGTGGGAGTCATGGGAGCTCCGAGGTGTGTTGCTGATGTAGCACACCATATCTCCGCCCCCGGGGGGGACCTAGCGCGGCGCGACAGACTGCAGATTTGGGGGGATGAGCCGTTCCGGTGACTCGTCCTGCGCGCTGTGTACGCTGCCAGACAGACGGCCGGACGATGGCCGGTCATCCTTGTCGTTTGCCAAGGACCCAGCATGCAGTTCCGCGTCGGATTCGAGATGGTTCATCACTGCGAACAGCCCACGCCGATGATCCTGCAGCTCAGCATCCACTACTCCCGCGCGTCGGACCTGGTCCGCCCCGACCATCTGCTGACCAGTCCCTCCGTGCCGGTCACTGCCTACCGCGACCTGTTCGGCAACTGGTGCAGCCGCCTCGTTGCTCCCGCAGGGCGCTTCACCCTCAGCACCGATGCCATCGTCAACGACAGCGGCCTGGCCGACATCGTGGCGCCCGACGCGCAACAGAACCCCGTCGAGACGCTGCCGGAGTCGACCTTGGTCTATCTGCTGGGCAGCCGCTACTGCGAGACCGATCAACTTTCAGAGATCGCCTGGAAGCGCTTCGCCGACGGCCCCACGGGCTGGGCACGCGTGCAGGCAATCTGCGATTTCGTGCACGGGCACATCGAGTTCGGCTACGAGCATGCGCGCCGCACCCGTACGGCGCTGGAGGCCTACAACGAAGGCGAGGGCGTCTGCCGCGACTATGCGCATCTGGCCATCGCCCTGTGCCGATGCATGAACATCCCGGCGCGCTACTGCACCGGCTATCTCGGCGACTACGGCACGCCGCAGCCCTGGGGCACGATGGACTTTGCCGGCTGGTTCGAGGCCTACCTGGGCGACCGCTGGTACACCTTCGACGCCCGCAACAACGTGCCGCGCATCGGGCGGGTGCTGATCGCGCGTGGCCGTGACGCCAGCGACGTCGCACTGTCGAGCACCTTCGGCCCCAACCGGCTGGAGAGCTTCCGGGTGTGGGCCGATGTGGTCGAGGCCGCCGAGGCGGGCGCGCAATGACCTACTGTGTCGGCGTCAAGTTGGACGACGGCCTGATCTTCGCCAGCGACTCCCGCACCCATGCCGGTGTCGACAACTACGCCAGCTTCTGCAAGATGACCGTCTTCGAGCGCGCTGGCGACCGCGTGCTGGTGCTGCTCAGCTCGGGCGACCTTGCCGCCACGCAGGCGGTGATCGGTGTGCTGCGGCAGCGGGCAGCGGCGGGCGCGCCGCACATCTGGTCGGTGACGTCGATGTTCGATGTCGCCAACCTGGTCGCCGACGCGATGCGCGACATCGAGCGCCGTGACGGGCCTTTCCTGGAAAGCGGCGGCCTCAAGTTCAACGCCTCGTTCATCCTCGGTGGGCAGATTGCCGGCGAGGACATGCGCCTCTTCCGCATCTACGCCGAAGGCAACTTCATCGAGGCCGGCACCGAGACCACCTTCCTGCAGACGGGCGAGGCCAAGTACGGCAAGCCCATCCTCGACCTCGCGGTCACGCACGGCGCGAGCATGGAAGACGCGACCAAATGCGTGCTCGTCTCCTACGACTCGACGATGCTCAGCAATCTGTCCGTGGGCATGCCCATCGACCTGCTGTGCTACGCGCGCGATTCACTCAACGTCAGCATGAAGCGCCGCTTCGATGCCGGCGACCCCTACTTCGAGGTGCTCAAGCGCCACTGGATTGCCGGCACCCGCCGGGTCTTTCACGAACTGCCTGCATTGGTGTGGTGAGCTGGGGCGATTGACTTCACACCGGGCACGCCGAGCCGCATGGCCGTCGCCTTTGGGATAGTCATGGCGTGCAGGCACGGTCGCCGCGGTTTCCCTCGCGGTTCTCCACGATTGTGTGGATGCCCTCGTCTCAGTCCCCTCCTAGGATGCAGCGCAACAAGGCCCGGACAACACCGTGGTCGTGCACAGGGAGGAAGGCGGCATGCGCATCGACTTCAACGTCAACAACAGCGCAAGCGAGTCAGCTCGCTATCTCACGTGGGCGCCGTCGCCGCTGCGCCTGCGGCTGCTGGAGGCGCCGATCGGCGTGGGCGTGCAGGTGACGCTGTCGGAGGCGCGGCAGCCCGACGGCGGCTCGATCCGCTTCTGCGCCACGCCGGACGGCACGTTCACGACGACGCTCAAGGTCAAGCTGCCCACCAACGGCACGTCGCAGACCGTCTACGTGCGCGGCAAGTTCGGTTCCCCCAGCAAGGCGGACCGCGACGTCAGCATCGTCGTCTCCACGCTGGACACCGAGGTCGGTCGCCTGCCGGTGATGGTCAGGGTGCGCAGGAACGCCGACCTGCTGACCGCCGGCGAGCGCGCCCGCTTCATCGGCGCGATGGCCAAGCTCAACAACAAGGGCACCGGGCGCTTTGCCGACTTCCGCAATATGCACGTGGCGGGAGCGGCGAGCGACCAGGCCCACGGCGCGTCGGGCTTCCTGCCCTGGCATCGCGCCTACCTGCTGGACCTGGAGCGCGAACTGCAGGCCATCGACCGCTCCGTGACGCTGCCGTACTGGCGCTTCGACAAGGCGTCCCCCAACCTGTTCACCCGGGACTTCATCGGTGTGCCCGACTCGCTCGGCACCGTGCAGTTCAGCCCGTCCAACCCGCTGCAGTTCTGGGCGACCGACGGCGTGCAGGGCATCGCGCGGCGCCAGCTCGGTGCCAGCCCCGGCAGTGCCTCCAGCCCCTCAGTCCGCACCGAGGCGCAGACGCTGGCTCTGGGCAACACCTACCGGCTTTTCAAGGCATTGGAGGGCAATCCCCACGGCAGTGCCCATGTCAGCTATTTCAGCGGCAGCATCTCGTCCATCTCCACCGCGGCGAAGGACCCGTTGTTCTTCCTGCTGCATTGCAATGTCGACCGCCTGTGGGCCAGGTGGCAGGCGCAGGATGTGCGGCGCTACAAGGATTCGGAGGCCACGGCCTACGACCCCGGAACCCCTGCTGGCAACCTGCTCATCGGCCACAACCTGCCGGACTCGCTGTGGCCCTGGGGCGGCGACGTGACGCCGCCGCGGCCATCGACGGCGCCCGGCGGCGCGATGGCGAGCTCGGCCTGCGTCTCGGCGCCCGGCGCCGTGCCGCGGGTCAGGGATATGCTCGATTTCCAAGGCGTTGCGAACAGCGGCGCCAAGCTGGGCTTTGCGTACGACGACGTCGCCGCGGCCTGACACCCCCTGCATTCGGAGCGCAACATCATGGTGACTGCCAAGACCGCAAAGCGCACGGGGGCCAAGACGACGGCCCGCAAGAAGCCCGCGGCAAAAACCGCCTTCTCGGGCAATCCAGCGCATCTCAAGAGCGCTGCGCCGAAAGCGACGCCCGCCGTGACCGTCAAGAAGGCTGTCAAAAAGGCGATCGTGAAGGCGGTCGTGAAGAGGGCCGCGCTCCCGAGGCCGATGTCGGCGGCCGATGCGCTGTCCGATGCTGGCGCCACGCTCAAGCAGCGCCTGGCCGCACTCATCCGCCTCGGCCCGGACGTGACCGGCAGCAAGAGGAGCTTTGACGCGGTCTGCAAGCTGCTGCGGGATGGCGGCGGCAACCCGCAGCTGCGCAACGCGGCACTGATGGCCTTGCAGGCCGCGGCCTTCGATCCCGTCACGTTCGCCAAGTACCGGGCCACTTACTTGGCCGTGCTGCGCGAGCTGCGCGGCGACGCCGACCCCGAGATGCGCCAGCGCGCCTTCGGCCTGCTGGCCCGCGAGCAGGACGCCGACACCCAGGCCCTGCTGCTGGACGGCCTGGAGAACCCCGCCAGGGCCTTGCTGCCGCCCGAGAAGGCGCTGCAGCTCCTCAGCTACGACCCCCACGCCGGCGCCTACGCGGTGGCGAGGAAGATCGAGAAGCAGCCCCCCAATGCACTGGCCCGGCGCGAGGCACTGCGCGTGCTGGCCGCCGACGGCAACTCGGTGGACCTGTTCGAGGGCGTGCTGAAGGACAAGAAGGAATCCATGGAGCTGCGCCAGATTGCCGCCAGCGCGCTGAACCACCTCGCGCCCCGGCGCATGCAGCAGTGCGCGCGCCTCATCGCGATGGACGACTCCGACAGCGATGACGCAAGAGCCGTCGGCCTCACGGCGCTGTCCCAGTTCGGCGAAGAGTCGGCGCTCGCGTCCGACGCGACGCTGATGAAGAAGGTCGAGACCCTCGGCCAGAACACCGCTGACGCCGGCCTGAAGACGGCCGTCTTGAGCTTCAAGGGCCGCTACAGCTGAGGCCACCGTGTCGACCGCTTCGCTGCCATGGACGCCGGAGCGGTTGAAGGCGGAGGTCTTGGCTGCCTGCGCGCTGGAGACTGCCGGGTCGCGCACGCAGGCGCTCGTGGCGCTGCTGCAGGAAGAGCACATCGCCTATGCCGAGTGCAGCTCGGCCGAGGTGGCCCGCCGGCGCGGCTGGGTGCTGGTGGCCCTCGGCCGCGAGCCACTGGGCGACGCGGCCCTGCCCCTGGTGCTGGAGGAGATGCAGACCGGCCACCAGCCCTACGTCCTCGCGGCGGCGGCCCGCGCCCTGCGCAGCGCAGGCCAGCCTCAGCCGGCGTTTGCAGGCTGCCTGCTGCGTGCACTGCAAACCCTGGCCCGCCGTGACGACTTCGTGGACCTGGACCAATGGGGCGGCGCGGCAGCCACCATGGACGCCCGCACCGCCTTGGCGGAAGCCCTCGACACGCTGCGCTGGATGGGCCCGCAGGCGAAGGGCATCAAGCCCGCGCTGACAGCGTTGGCCGCCGAGTCGGCCGGCTTGGCCGACGACCATCGCGAGGCGTTGGCGGGCATCCTTCAGGCACTGCCCGATGCGGCTGACGATGAAGAGGAGGCCAACTGCTGCGCGTTGCCGCCGCTGTGGCGCCGCCGTGCGCGCGAGGCCAGCCTCGCCGCACCGGCGGCATCGGTGAGCTTCGAAGACCAGGATGGCGCCGCCCATGCGTGGAACGACGTTTTTGTCGGCCGACCCAGCGTGGTGGCCTTCTTCTACACGCGTTGCGACAACGAGCGCAAATGCTCGCTCACCGTCGCCAAGCTGGCCCAATTGCAGAAGCTGCTGGCAGGCGCCGACGCGGCCGTCAACCTGGTGGCCATCACCTACGACCCCGAGTTCGACCTGCCGCATCGCCTGCGCGGCTACGCCGAAAGCCGCGGCCTCGTGCCGGGACCGCACTGCCGGCTGCTGCGCTCCACCGGGGGGCTTGGTGCACTGCAGGTCCACTTCGGCCTCGGCGTGGGCTTCGCGGGCTCGCTGGTCAACCGGCACCGCATCGAGGTCTACCTGCTCGACGCCAGCGGTCGCATCCGTGCAGCCCATGAGCGCCTGGATTGGGATCCAGCCGAGATTGCCGCCGAGATTCAGCAGCTCACGGTGGCCGCGCCGGCCGCCGAACCCGCCCGGCCCAGGGCGGCGACCGTGGCTGGCGCTGCACCCACGCTGTGGGCGCTGCTGCTGGCGCTGCTGCCCAAGTGTCCCGTCTGCGGCGCTGCTTACCTGAGCACCACGGGGCTGATGGCGTTGCCCCAAGTGCCCGGCTGGGAGCGGTACTGGCCGCTGCTGCTGCTCGCCCTGATCGTGAACCTCAGCGCCATGGCCTGGATCGCACGCGTGCGCCGGCACTGGGGCCCGCTGGCCTGGACGGTGGCCGGCACCCTGCTGCTCGTCATCGCAGGTCTCGCCCTCGGCCAGCAGGCCGGCCTCATCGGCGGTGCCGCGCTGACGGCCATCGGCTCGCTGCTCGCCGTGCTGGGTGTGCGGCGCTCAGGTGCCGGCCGTGCCGGCCTGACCCTTGGCGACGGCCAGTCAACCTCGCCAACGAGTCCGACATGACGCTGGATGGGCTGTGGACGCTCAACGCGCGCGTGGCCGGCGTCAGCGCCGCGAGCCCGGTTCCCGAGGCGAGCAGCACGGCGCTGCTGATGTCCGGCCTGGCCCTGATGGGGTGGGTCGCAAGGCGTCGTACGCGCTCGTGACAGCGGTGGCTGACGCGTTGTACGCGCAACGGCCGTCGAGTTTCTGGGCAGGCTCACCTGGTGAGCCTGCCCCCGGACACGATGGCGGCATGACCGAAGCCCTCAACCCCAGCGTGCCGTCACGTTTCGCCCCAGCTGATCACAACGGCATCCTGGCCCGCGTGCCGGGCCAGTACATCGCCCAGGCCAGCAAATCCCTGCCGGATCCGGCCTGCGCACTCGACGACGAGATGTGCGTCGAGATCGATGCCGCACCGACGGGACGCGTGCGCCTGACGTTCAGGAAGCAGCGCTACAGCAGGCCGCGCGGCAAGATTGCCTACTTCTCCTGGCTCTGCCGCCACGCCGAGCCTGTCGCGCCAGCTGGCGAGTGAGGCCGGGGCTCGAACCTTGTCGGCTCGCCCGGAGCCCAGTGGCTGGCCGCGCTCGACCGTCAGGCCGCGCTGGCATCCGTGGAGAGTGCCATGTCGCTGTGATGCGGCAGCACCAGGCCGGCGGCAGGGTCTTCGTGGGCGGTCGTGCGTATCCACGGTGCCCATGAGTTGACGGTGCCGAAGATGGTGGCGAAGGCGACGTCGGCGGCGTCGCGCCCCGTGCCGAAGCGCACGAGGCCCATCGGGATCGCGGTGCCGGAGGGGTCGAAGATGTACCAGCGCCCGCCGAGATACACCTCGGCATAGGCGTGGAAGTCGGGTGGGCCGAGTGCAGGATCGGCGCCGTAGTCCGTGCCGGTCGCGAACCGGGCGGGGATGTTCAAGGCCCGGCACAGCGCGACCATCAGGTGCGTGAAATCGCGGCAGACACCGCTGCGCTCGATCAGGGTGTCGACCGCCGACGTGGTCGAGGTCGACGTGTTCGACGTGAACGACACCCGGCTCCGTATCCACTCCGCGATGGCCTGCACGCGGCTGTGCCCTGGCGCGATCTCACCGAACTCGGCCCTCGCGAGCTTGATCAGGCGATCGGACTGGCAGTAGCGGCTGGGATAGATGTACTGCAGCACGTCGAGCGGCAGCTGGTGGACCGCGACTTCGGGCAGGTCCGCCGGGTGATCCATGCGATGGGACAGGTCCACGGTGGCCTGATAGCGGATCTCGAGATCCCCGGGAGCCGCCTGAAGGCGCAGGTGCCGGTTGCCGGTGCTGGGGTCGGTCTGAATATTCAACTCGACGCCCTGGTTCACCTGCAGGTCCTCGGCGAAGACCTTCTGGCACGGCGTGTACGCCGGGTGGATGTTGAAGATGAAGTCGGCACCCGGGGCGCTGACCTCGTACTTCAGCTGGACTTCCAGTTCGATGCGAATCATGCGGCTCAGGTCTTGCCACCCTTGAGGGGTTTGGCGGCAGCCATGCAGCGGGCGCGGGCGTCGGCGGCCAACGCGCTGCATTTCTCGGCAGCCGCCTTGTCATCGGCCCCACGGTGCTCATCGACCGGGGCGGCGGTCATGTGCGGGTCCGGCTTCAGGGCGGCCAGGCCTTTGCTGCGCATGGCCTGGGCCTGCCGGGTGCAGGCGCGCTTGGCATCGCCGGTCTTGTCGTTGCACTGCGTGCGGGCAACGTCGTAGGCGGTATCCAGCTTGACGGCAGCCAGGTAGTCCTGTGACTTGCGTGTGCCGGTGCTTGCCACCACGAGTTCAGCGCGGGTCACCCTTTCCTTGGCGAGGGCCTGTTCGCGGCAGACGTCGCGCGGGTTGCCGACTCGCTGATCGCAGGCCGTCCTGTCGGCGGCGAGGTCGGCGGTGGCGCGTGCGAAGCCGGCATGGAGGTCGGCAAGGCCGATCAGTTCGGCGTGGACAGGGGCAGCGCAGAGCGCGGTGAGCATGCCGGCCGCGACAAGCCGGCCGACAGCGCGCGCGCGCGGCGGCGGGCCGTTCATCAAAGAGATCTTCATGGCGGGTCCTCGGTGTGACCAGCTTGACAGCTTTGCGCCGCCGTGTCGGTTCGATAGCGCACTGAACGCTTTCAAGGGGCGCTTGCGGACCGTGCACCGCTACGTGCGGCAGCGCACCGACGCCTGCAAATCGTGCACGCAGCATGGCGCCGCCGTCGGCCCCGCGAACCGAGAGCTCGGGAACCTTGCCCGGTCTGCCCGGGCCGGTTTGCGCTGGTCGGCGGCGCCACTTTGCCGGAGTCGCCATGTATGCCGTCCAGTCGCGCGCCAACAGCGTGGATCCCCTGCTGCTCGCCTGCGCACAGGTGGAGACTTTCATCGGCCCGCGCGTGTTGACGGCTGCCAGCGGTTTCTTCTTCCAGCGTGGCCCCCATCTGTTCCTGATCACCAGCCGGCATGTGTTGCTGGATATCGGCTCGGACCACCGCCCGCAGCGTGTCGAGTTCTGCCTGCATGCGGCCGGCATCGACCTGACGCATCAGCACCGCATCTCGTTGCCGCTGTATGACGATGGCATACCGCAATGGCGCCAGGCCAGCGACAGCGGGGGCGACGTCGACGTCGCGGCATTGGAGATTCCGGGCATGGCCATGCCTCGCGGCGCGCAGTTCTGCGCCTTCGGCACCCGCCACATCCAGGTGCAGATGCACGCGGTGCGCCTGGGCCAGGCGCTGCTGGTGGCGGGTTTTCCACTGGGCTTCCATGACACGCTGCACCACCTGCCGGTCGTGCGCAGCGCCGTCGTGGCCTCGGCCTTCGGCGTGCGTTTCCAGGGCCAGGGCTGCTTCGTCACCGATGCGCCCCTGCATCGCGGCAGCAGCGGCGCGCCGGTGGTGCGCCACGACCCCGAGGGTGACCCCAGCCTGCCTTGGCAGCTCCTGGGCGTGCACGCGTCGCGCATGGACATGAAGACGCGCGACGCGACCGCGGATGCTTCCCTGGGGCTCAACCTGGCCTGGTATGCCGACGTGCTGCTGGCGCTGACGCAGTGACATGCCGTCCCCGGGTGGCGGCTTATGTGCGCTAACGAACACACGGACGGCCGCGCCCTGGCTAGAGTCACAATTTGTCCGTGACCAGCACAAGGGATAGATGCCTGCACCGCTAGACGCTCTTTCACCCCGCAGCAACCGCCTGCTGGCGGCCCTGCCCGACGAGGAATGGGCACGGTGGTCGGGCCAGCTCGAGTGCGTGCCGCTGGAACTCGGCCAGGTGCTGTACGAGTCCGGCCGGCCGCAAAGCCATGTGTATTTCCCCACCACGGCCATCGTGTCGCTGCTCTATGTGCTGGAGGACGGTGGCTCGGCCGAGATCGCCGTGGTGGGCTACGAAGGCGTCGTCGGCGTGTCGCTCTTCATGGGCGGCGAGACCACGCCCAGCCGGGCCGTCGTGCAGAGCGCGGGGGGCTGCTACCGGCTCAGTGCCGCGACCATCAAGATCGAGTTCAACCGCTACGGCGTGGGCATGCACCTGTTGCTGCGCTACACCCAGGCGCTGCTGACGCAGATGGCGCAGACGGCCGTCTGCAACCGCCACCATCTGCTGGAGCAGCAGCTGTGCCGCTGGCTGCTGCTGAGCCTGGACCGCATCGCCGGCGATGAGCTGGTGATGACGCAGGAGCTGATTGCCAACATGCTGGGCGTGCGTCGGGAAGGCGTCACCGAGGCGGCGCTGAAGCTGCAAAAGCTCGGTCTGATCGACTACGCCCGTGGCCGCATCACGGTGATCGACCGCCTGGGCCTCGAAAAGCGCAGCTGCGAGTGCTACGGCGTCGTCAAGGATGAATACGACCGGCTGCTGAACCGACCGCTGCCACCTCATTAGGCAGCGTGCGTTGGCGCACAGCGCCGCGGGCGGGTCGCGCCCAGACTGGCACATGGCCATCAACCAGTTGCTTGCCCACCTGCCCGCCGCCGAGCAGACACGCCTGCTGAAGCAGAGCATCCAGGTGCCTTTGCGCAGTGGCCAGCGGCTTGCCGTCCAGGACATGCCCGCGCGGACGCTGCTGTTTCCGCTGCACGGCTGCATATCGCTGCTCACGCCGCTGGATGCCCATCCTTTGCTGCAGGTGGGCATGGTGGGCAGCGAGGGTGTGCTGGGTGCCCAGCTGTTGCTGGGCGTGGCCGCCAGCCCGGTGACCGTGCTGGTGCAGCAGGAGGGGCAGGCGTGGGCCATGCCCGCCTCGGTCTTGCGCCAGGAGCTGCCCGCCAGCCCGGGGTTGCGCCGGCTGCTGATGCGCTATCTGCATGTGCAGTTGCGGCAATCGGCCACCGCGTCGGCCTGCCTGCACTTCCATGCACTGCAGGCGCGGCTGGCGCGTTGGTTGCTGATGGGCCAGGACCGTTGCCTGGGCGACGGCTTCGCGGTCACGCAGGAAGCCATGGCCCATCTGCTGGGCGTGCGCCGCGTCGGCGTCACCGTGGCGGCAGGCTGCCTGCAGGCGGCGGGGTTGATTCGCTATCACCGGGGCTGGATCACGGTCAGCGATCGCGCCGGTCTGGAAGGCGCAGCCTGCATCTGCTATCTGCAGGACCGCAGGAGCTACCGCCTGGGCATGAAGTTCTCGCCGGACGCCACCCTGGGTGGCGTGGCGCACTGACGGCGGCGCGGACCTCGGGGTTCAGCCTGAAGCAGGCATCAGCACCGTATCGATCACGTGGATGAGGCCGTTGGACGCCTCCAGATCGCGCTCGACGATGCGGGCTTCGTTCACCCTCAAGCCCTGGGCCGTGTTCATGGCGAGCTCGTCGCCCTGCAGCGACTTCAGCGGCGCGGGCGCGTCGCCGGCGGCGGCCGCCTTCACGCGGCGGGGCACCAGGTGCAGCCTCAGGATGGCGGTCAGCCTGGCCTTGCCTTCGGGCTTGTACAGGTCGATCAGCACTTCCTTGGCCAGCTTGCCAAACGCGAAGTCGTTGGGTGCGAACAAGGTATGCGGGCCCGATGCATTGAATGGGCTGGTCAGGCCGGTGGCCTTGATGGCGGCGATCAAGTGCTTGAAGTGGCCGGTCCTGTGCAGCGTGTCCATCAGGTTCTCCAGCGGCGCGGTCGGGGGAGGTGGCGCGGGGCTGGCGGCGGTGAAGCTCGGCATGACCGAGGCGGTGGCGGTGGTGTTGGCGGAGGTCATGACAGCTTTCGCAGAGGATTCCTGGCCAAGGCTGCACGCGAAACCCATCGCGGTCTGTGCGGTGGCTGCGTTCGCCAACGCACAGACGGTGCCCCTGGGGCCGGCGAGCCTGCACGACCCCTCACTCAACGAAACCGGCCACCCGCATGCTCTGGCTGCTCGCTGCTTTGCTTCTTGTGGCGGCCCTGGCGGCCGTGATCACCCTGCTGGGTGCGCGAGGCCATCGACTGTGGTGCTCACGGTCCAGCGCGTTGACGGCCCGGCTCGGCGCCGAACCCGGGCCGGCCGGCGTGACGCATTTCGATCCTGCCGAACTGAACGACCTGCCGGCGCCCGTGCAGCGCTATCTGCGCGCTGCACTGACCGCCGGCCAGCCCATGGTGAGCGGCGTGCACCTGACGCAGAGCGGCTTCCTCAGCCTGTCGCCCGCGAGCGGGCGCTCCCAGCCCTTCACGGCGGAGCAGCATGTGGCGACCCGCGGGCCGGGCTTTCTGTGGAATGCCCGCGTGGGCGTGTTCGCCGGGCTGAGCGTGCGCCTGCACGACGGCTATCTGGCCGGCGCGGGCCTGTTGCATGCGGTGCTGCTGGGTTTCATCGACATGGCCCGCCAACAAGGTGAGGGCGAGCTGGCGCGCGCGGAGCTGATGCGTTTCCTGGCCGAGGCCCCCTGGTACCCCACGGCGCTGCTGCCCAGCCAGGGCGTGCAATGGGTCGCGGTGGACGCGCGGCGTGCCGATGCCACGTTGACGGATGGCGCGGTGTCGGTGACGCTGCGCTTTAGCTTCGGCGACGCGGGCCTGGTGGAGGCCGTGCGCTCCGAGGCGCGCGGCCGCAGGGTGGGCCGGGCCATGGTGATGACACGCTGGGAGGGACGCTGGAAGGACTGGGCGATACGGGACGGCATGCGCGTTCCGCTCGCCGGCGAGTGGGCCTGGTTGCTGCTGGACGGGCGCCGGACCTATTGGCACGGCCGCCTGAGCAAGCTGCGCTACCGCTTCAGCGGCTGACGGCGTTCAGCGTCCGCCCTTCTGGCCTCGGCGACCGGAAGACTTGTGGCGCTCCGGCGTGGGAGCCGATACCTTGGGCCCTTCCGGCTTGATGTCCAGCACGGGCGGGTGGCCGGCGGGTTCGGCGGGTTTGCTCTTGGACTTCATCAACTTCTTCATGGGAGCTCCTGGATCAACGTCCGGCCGTCGAAGGATTTCTGGCCGCGACGGGCTCGACCTTAGAGCGACATGGGACTTTTGACGGTGCGCCAGCGCACGCCTGCGTCGGGTGCGAGGTGGGCTGCCGCACAGACGCGAACGGTGGCGGCGCGCAGCCTCAGCACATCATTCACCGCGGAGCCTTGCATGAACGCCAACGCACCCCGCCAACCTGCCTTGCCCATGCTCTGTGACGCGGAGCTCGCCTACCTGGCGCAGAGTGCCCTGACCTGGAACCGTGAGCTGCTCCCTTGCGGCGTCAGGGCCAGCGCCACGGCCGGCTGGCTGACCCTGTCGGGCGAAGTGCTGTGGAACTACCAACGCCAGGATGCCGCCGAGTGCGTGCGTTATCTGCCCGGATTGGCCGGCGTCAGCAACGACATCACGCTGCGCCCTGCCCACCGCCCTGCAACTGCCGGCTTCAAAGGCGCTCCTTGAAATCGTGAAAGGCGTGGATGAAGGCGTCGCGCGTGTGGTCCATGTCGGACACCCACTGGTGCCACGAGGCCTCGTTGGACGTCTGCAAGGCCTCCCACTTCAGCAGCGCGTCATGTGAATGCACGCGCAGCTTGGCCAGCTCGGCGGCGTAGCGTTCGCGCGCGTCCTGCCTGGCGTGGGTCACCTTGGTTTCGAAGGAGCTGAGCTGATCGTTCAGACCATCGAGTTCAAGCTTGATGTTCTCGACATAGGTTTCTCGTGCGGTCATGGTCATGCCTTTCGATGGCGCTGAAGGCTCAGGCCCAATAGCCCGGGCGTTGATAGTTCGCGTGCAGCAGGACTTCGTAGTCGCGATGGATGGTGGCGACATCCTGGTAGACCGGGCTGCGCTTGACCTGCTCCCGCGTCAGCGACACGTGGATGCGCTGGCGGGCCCAGTCGATGCGGTCCACCCAGGGCAGTGCGATCAGCACCTTGCGTCCGCCGGGCCACCAGCTCTGGGTGTCCACGACCAGGTAGCGGATCTGCCAGCTCTCGTCGTCGAACACGAAGTCCTGCACCTGGCCGATGCCGTGGTCGGTGGCCTGCACCTCGTAGCTGCACACCTGCTCGGTGCTGCGCAACTGCATGTCTGCCGGGTAGTTGCCAACCATCTGCTGATCGGCATCGAGCCGCGGCGCGACCGATGGATAAGGCATGGCGCCGAGCGCCCACAGGCCACCGCCGTCCCAGTAGGCCGGGTAGTGGTAGTGGCGCTCGAACGCCTGCTCCTGCTGGCGTGAGACCGGGCGTTCGATGTCCAGCGGCGGGCTGCTGCGTATGAGCCGGCGCGTCAGTGCGACGTTGATCACGCCGTCGTGCCCCACCGGTTGCTTGACGGAGTAGGGCGAGATCAGCACATCGCGTTCGGCCAGCCAGCTGCCCGCATCCACGACGAGATAGCGGATGACCCAGTGGTGGTCGTCGAACAGCGCGTCGTCGATGGGGCCGATATCGCCGTCCACGGCCTTCACATGGGCCGCGGTGACGTGGCTGACGCTGTAGAACATGCGGGCTCCTGGGTACGGCTCCCATGCTGACAAGGTATTGCGCGCCCGTCCGTGCGGCTGCGCACGTGGCCGTCGCTCTCAAGCGAACTTCACGCCGGCCTGGCTTTTGAGCCCAGAATGGAGCCCTGATTTCGTTGGACAAGGATGCGCCGATGCAAGCCGTCGAGCATTTGGCACTGAGCGCATATCTGAAGCGGCGGCGTGGCGTCATCCTGCAGGCATGGCGCGTCGCCGTGACGGCGGACCCGGCGCTCACCACCGGGGCCGCACTGCCCCGCGCCCAGTTGCATGACCACATTCCCGCGCTGCTGGTCGACTTCGAGCGCAGGCTCGCCGGCGGTGGGATGGCGGCGGCCGACGATGAGGAGCGCCAGCAGGGGGACGCGGCAGCCCATGGCCTGCATCGCTGGCAGCAGGGATTCGACCTGGCCGAGGTGACCCGCGAACTCGGTCGGCTGAACGAATGCGTTGTCGTGGAGTTGGAAGCGTACGCGGTCGACAACCCCGCCCTGAGTCCGGCCGTCATGGCTGAAGCGCGCCGGATCTGGGCCCAGCAATGCGGCGATGCCATCAGCGCCAGCGTGTCGCAGTATTTCCAGCTGCAGCAGATCGAGGCGACCAGCCACATCCGTGATCTTGAGCAGGCGCTGCAATCCGTGCGCGAGCTGGAGCAGGAGCGCGCACGGCTGTGGCAGCAGGCGGCGCATGACCTGCGCGGCAACCTCGGCGTCGTCGCCACGGCGACCGCGGGGCTGGCCTCGCCCAAGGCCTCCGAGCTGACGCGTAGCAGCTTCCTGCGCCTGCTGGATCGCAATGTCGGCTCGTTGAGCCATCTGCTCAATGACGTGACCAGCCTGGCCCGACTGCAGGGCGGGCTGGAGCACCGCCATCTGGAGGCTGTCGATGCCGTCGCCTTGCTCGGCACCTTGTGCGAGGACCTGCAAGCGCATGCGCAGGAGCGCGGCCTGTACCTGCGCTTCGAGGGCCCGACGGCACTGCCCGTCGAGGGCGACGTGGTCAAGATCCGGCGCATTGCCCAGAACCTGGTCATCAATGCCATCAAGTACACCCATACGGGCGGCATCACCGTCCGTTGTGGCGACGGCGTCTCCAGCGATCGGGAGCGCTGGTTCTTCGAGGTGAGGGACACCGGCCCGGGCTTCCATGCCGGCCCGGGCTCCCAACTGGCCGGCGCCCTCGAGGAAGCCACCGATCAATCCAGGCAGGTCGCGAGCGACCATGCCACCGGCGCGATCACCCACGTCAATGTCGACCTCGCCGAGGCGCAGGCATCGCCCGCGGACAGGCGCCCGGTGCGCCAGCAGGTCGGCGAGGGCATCGGGCTGTCCATCGTCAAGCGCCTGTGCGACCTGCTCGACGCGACCACCGAGCTCGAGTCCGACATCGGCGTGGGCACGGCCTTCCGCATCCTGCTGCCGCGCAGCTATGGCGCCGGCCCGTGACACCGCCCGCCTGCCTCATTTGCCCGATGGCTGCCCCTTGGTGAAAGGCGGGATGCCCTCGATGGCATGGTGAGCGGCCTCGGTGGCATAGGTGAGCGCTTCGGTGGGCGTCGCCCAGGCGTTGTCCGTGGTAGGGCGGTAGCTGTCGTCGCGGCCGCTGCCACCTCCCATGCCCTCCTCGAGGAGGGTGAAGCGACCCTCGTACAGCTCATTGCGGGCAATGGCTTCGGCCCTGAAGCGCACGCCCAGGTGAACGTCGGTCAGGGCACTCGCGATGGGCGAGGCACCTTCGGGCCGAGCCGTCTGGCCGACGTGAGACAAAGGGTTGTTCATCGCTGATCCCTTGATGTTTGCCGGCGGGCTGCGGCGCACAGAAGCGGCAAGGCACGTGCCGGTCCTGCGCCGCAATGGTGTCAAGCCGTGTCAAAGGGCCGGCGGATCGGTCTCGCGCTCAGGGTGGCGATGGCGCGCCAGGCCGCGCAGCAGCGCCTCGGCGCCCGTCGGCGCGTCGGGTGTGACGCTGATGCCGGGGTCCGTGCCGCCACCGGGCAGTTCGTCCGGCACGCCGGCGAGGTCGAGCAGGTCGGCGCCGGTGCCCAGCGCCACGATGGTCTTGCCGTGGCGGTATTGATCGCGGATGCATTCCATCGTGTGGCCGTCGCCGACCAGCGCAACCACGGCAGCGGCGCCGTCCGGCAGCACCAGCGCGTCGAACAGGAAGCCGGGTTCGTTCTCCAGCGAGGCATCCGCCTGCAGCGCCACGCCGTCCTCGGTGGCGACGGGCCCGATGCGCGGCGCGACGAAGCGCGGCACGGCACCGGCCTCGAACAGCAGGGCATGCAGGTCCAAGGCGCTCTGGCCCACGCAGCCATCGGCCACGAGCACGGCCACCTTGCGCCCCTTGACTGACCCGTCACCCGGGCGCGCCATCAGCGACAACGCCGGCGACACGGTGATCTCCGGCTTGACCGGCTGCTGCAGCGCTCGCGGCATGGCGTCCGGCAGCGGTGACATGTTCAAGCCCTCGGCCACCTTGGCGGCCAGCGCCTCCGACGCATTGCGCAGCATGGACACGACGCGCTGGCGGATGGCCGGCACCGTGAGCTTGCTCAGTTCGAAGCGGAAGGCCGCGGCGATGTGGGCCTGCTCGGCCGCGGTCTGGCTGTCGAAGAACAGCGCGGCCTGGTTGAAATGCTCGGCGAAGAGCTCGGGCTTGGCCCTCACCTTGCCTTGCTCGTCCTGGACCTGCAGCCTTGTCGCGACCGACGTGAAGCCCTGGGCCGCACCGGCCTGGAAGGGGCAGCCGCCGCCCAGCGAGTTGGGTTCGTAGGCCACGCGGCCACGGTGAATGGCCTGGCGGTGCATGCCGTCGCGCTGGTTGTTGTGCACCGGCGCGAGGGGCGAGTTGATCGGGATCTCGTGGAAGTTGGGCCCGCCCAGGCGTGTGATCTGCGTGTCCACATAGGAGTGGATGCGGCCCGCCAGCAGCGGGTCGTTGGAGAAGTCCAGCCCCGGGATGATGTTGGCGGTGCAGAAGGCGACCTGCTCGGTCTCGGCGAAGAAGTTGTCGGGGTTGCGGTTCAGCACCATGCGGCCGACGGGCTGGATGGGGATGAGTTCCTCGGGGATCAGCTTGGTGGCGTCCAGGATGTCGAAGCTGAAATCGTTGGCCTGCTCTTCGGTGAACACCTGCAGGCCCAGCTCCCACTCGGGAAAGGCGCCGCCCTCGATGCGCTCCCACAGGTCGCGGCGGTGGTAGTCGGGATCGGCGCCGGAGATCTTCACGGCCTCGTCCCAGCACAGCGAATGGGTGCCGAACCTGGGGTTCCAGTGGAACTTGACGAACACCGAGACACCTTCGGCATTGACCATCCGGTAGGTGTGCACGCCAAAGCCCTGCATGGTCGCGTAGCTGCGCGGGATGGCCCGGTCGCTCATCACCCACATCAGCATGTGAGTGGACTCGGGCATCAGCGAGACGAAGTCCCAGAAGGTGTCGTGGGCGCTGCCGGCCTGCGGCATGCCGTGGTGGGGCTCGGGCTTGACGGCATGCACGAGGTCGGGGAACTTCATCGCATCCTGGATGAAGAACACCGGCATGTTGTTGCCGACCAGGTCCCAGTTCCCTTCGTCGGTGTAGAACTTGACGGCAAAACCGCGCACGTCGCGTGCCGTGTCCTTGGAGCCGCGCTCGCCGGCCACGGTGGAGAAGCGCACGAACACCGGCGTGACCTTGCCGGATTCCTGGAAAGGCGCCGCCTTGGTCAACTGGGGGATGGCGTCGTAGGCCTCGAAGAAACCATGCGCCGCCGAGCCGCGCGCATGCACGATGCGCTCAGGCGTGCGCTCGTGGTCGAAGTGGGTGATCTTCTCGCGCAGGATGAAGTCTTCCAGCAACGTGGGGCCGCGCGTGCCGGACTTCAGCGAGTTCTGGTTGTCGGCGATGGGCACGCCCTGGTTGGTCGTCAGCCGCTGGCTGCCGCTGTCCACGCGCACGCGATCCAGCGGAGCCGTCGTGGGGTTGACGCCGTCCTGTGCCGCGCCGCCGGCCTTGCCTGTCGCCGTCGCTTCCGTCAGCGTGCTGCCCGTGGGGAGGCGCGATGGCGGCGCGACGGTGGCGCCGACAGGGGCTTGCGGCTGCTCACCATGCTCCACAGCCTTGTTGGCGTTGAAGGGCATGGCGGCGGCCATGTCGCCGGTCTCGGCGGTCTTGCGGGAAGCCTGGTCGGTGGGCTGGCCCGGGTGGGCAGGTGCGCTGTCGGTATTGCGGGCGGCGGCGGCTGCCGCCGAGGTCTTGCGGGAGGTGGGCATGGGGGCTTCCAGGGATCGAGGTGGGCGCGACGCCGGCACCTGGCAAACGGCGCGCCATGCCGGGCGTAGGCCTCAGGAAGGCCCGTCTTGATGCCGTCCTCGACGGCAATCAGGTGGGGCTCTTGGAGTCGGCGCCGATGGCGGTGTTCGGTTGCGTGTCGATCGCTTCCTCGTCGTCCTCGTCGAGGGAGGCTTGTCGTGACGCGTCGCTCTGTTGCCGCTGAGGCGGCCTGCCAGGCGCCTGTTGCTCCTGTCGTGGCGAGCGGTTGTTGTCACCCCGCTCCGGCGGGCTGCCGCCACTGTCCGCGGCCGGCGGCGACAGGATGTTGCCTTGAGCAGGCGGCCGCTGACCCTGCCCCTGCGATGGATTGCTGCTCATGTTTGACCTTCAAATCCCCGGAGATCCGGTGACGCTCAGGCGGCAAGGTCCGCACCCAGGCGCGCGTTCGCGGTGCGTCAGGCCGGTGTCCCGGGCGTAGGGGGCGCTGGCAGTGCAGGGCGCCGGCCTGGCCACCCAGACGAGGGGCGGTAAACGCAGCCGATTCCCAGGGCCCGCGGTCCGCTTTTACCGATATTCGGCAAGCGCTCAACCATGGCCCGGTCCCGGGCCGCGTGTCGAGAAGAAGCTGTAGCCGCCGCCGCCGGCATGTTTGCTGCGGTACATCGCCTGGTCCGCGCAGTCGACCAGCGCCTCGATGCCCTCGGCATCGTCGGGGTAGACGCTGATGCCGATGCTGGCCGATACCCGTACCCGCACGCCGCCCACCTGCGTCAGCTGCGCCAATGAGTCCATCAGTTTCTGCGCCACCAGCCCGGCGTCGTCGACGTCGGTGATCTCCGGCAACAGCACGATGAACTCATCGCCGCCCAGGCGGCACACGGTGTCGATCTGGCGCACGCAGCCGACCAGACACAGGCTGACCGCGCGCAGCACGGCGTCACCGATCTGGTGGCCCAGCGCGTCGTTGATCTGCTTGAACCCGTCGAGATCCATGAACAGCAGGGCGAGCCTGCCCTCATGGCGCCTGGCATGGGTCAGGCCCTGAGAGAAGCGATCGATCAGCAACAGTCGATTGGGCAGCCGCGTCAGCGAATCGAGCTCGCTGGATCGCGTCAGCTCGGCCACCAGCAAGGCCGTGGAGTCGGCCATGTCGCGCGAGCGCACGGCGTCCATCACCAGTTGCTCGTTGGCCTCCAGCAACTGGTGCATGGTGTGGCTGCCCAGCTGCTCCCGGGCCTCGACCAGGTCGGCGCGGACGCGACCCAGTTCCGCCTTCGCCTCGACGGTCTGCACCCGCAGCGCGGCAAGCTCCGCCTGCAGTGCGTTCGGGTCCGGTGCGTCGGGAACCGTGGCCATGCCGCGCCCCTGAAATATTGCCCTGCCGGGATGGCAGCGCGTTGCTAGGCCTCGCCGACGGCGACGCCGCGGGGCCGGGTCGCCGGGCGACCGCCCAGCAGACCCTCCTGTCCAGCAAGCATCGTGCCGATCTCGATGCCCCTGTCGCCGATGCTGTATTCGCGCAGCTGATCCGAATGTCTGCTGTCGCGCACTTTCACGACCGCCAGCACGCGGCGCAGCCGGCTTTCGACCTCGATGTAGCGCTGCACGATGATGGCGTCGGTCATGAAGGCCGTGCCGTAGGGGCTGAAGCGCAGATCGGTGTAGCGGTCCTCCAGCTCCGACGTCATCAGCACGGTGACGCCCAGACCGGCCAACGACGTGACCAGGCGCAGCAAGGACTCGCGGAAATCCTCCTTGAACGACGGCCCCAGCGCCAGTTCGAACCCTGACAGCGAGTCGATGACGACGCGACTGGCGCCCCGCTGGCGGATCTCCGTGGCAAGCATCTGCATGACCTCCTCGATGGAGATGTCGGCCGCGTGGCTCTCGACGAGGCCGATGCGGCCATCCGCGATGTACTGCGCCAGCGCCTTGTTGTGCACGCGATGGGGGCGTCGCTCGAAGGCAGCGATGACGCCGGTCTCGCCGTTGCGCACGCCGGCGTCCAGGAAAGCCGCCGCCAGGATGCTCTTGCCCGACCCGGACGGGCCCGCCAGCAGCAGCGAGTAGCCGCGCGGCAGGCCGCCATCCATCATCTCGTCCAGACCAGGCACGCCCATGGACGCGCGTGGCGCGGTGCTGGCGCCCGTCGTCGTCGGCGGCGGAGCCGATGCCGGCACGAAGACGTGCACGCCGTCGCCGCTGATGCGAAACGAGTGCAGGCCCGGCAGCGAAGGCTGGCCGCGCATCTTCATGATCTCCATCCTGCGCACCATCGCGTTGCGCTGCACGCTCTGACGCATCCAGATCAGCCCATCCGCCACCGTGAACACCGGGTTGGCGTCGGTGTCGGTGAAGTACTCGCCGATCAGGAAGGTGGTGGCCTGCCAGCTTGTCATCAGCATGCCAAGCTGCTGCATGAAGCGCTGCAGGTGGTTGTGCGCGTGGCCGCCTGCATCGGTGGCCAGCACGACGGAGCGGAAGGAATCGACGAAGACGAGTGCCGGCTCGTGCGCGGCGACTTCCTCGGTGATGCGCGCCAGCACCTGGTCCAGGTCACCGGCCATCGCCTCCTCGCAGAGGTTGACGAAGCGCACGCTGCGGTTGATGGCCGCAGGGTCGAAGAAGCTGAACTGCTGCTGGTAGCGCAGCATCTTCAGCGGCGGCTCGCCCAGCACGGTGAAGTACAGCGCCGGGCGCGCCTCGGTGGCCAGCGCGAACATGATCTGGTGCGCCAGCGTCGTCTTGCCGCAGCCGGGTTGGCCGGCAATGAGATTGAACGAGAACTCCGGCAAGCCACCGCCGAGCAGGTCGTCCAGCCCGGGCACTCCCGTTGACAGGCTGTTGATCGTCACTTTGGGAGTCATGGCTTGGGATCCTGCGCCGGGGCAGCGCTCGAAGGGGTCGACCAGACGGCCTGTAGAAGCCGTTCGGTCAGCGGAGCGCCGATCAAGGTCGTCAGCAGCTCGTGGAAGTTCATGAACAGGGCACTGCCCGCCTCCATGGCGACCGCCGGTTGCTGTGCAGCGAAGAGGGTGGTCAGTTCGACCAACCCGGTCGTGGCGTCGATGCCGCCTGACTTGAGCGGTGCAAGGCAGGGGTGGTGTGTGGCCGTCAGGTGCAGCGTGCGCCTGAACAGCGCGGCGACACCACGCTGCCCGAGCACGGGTTGCAGGGCGAACTGGATGTCCGTCCACGTCGCGCCGATCGCGTCGGCAATCTGCAGGGAGCCGGCACCCTCTGCCACGCGTTGGGCCAGAGGAGCCGTAAACCGGCTGCTCTCTCGGCTGTCCATGGGCGGAGGGTTTGGAGCTGATGTGCGGCGGAGTGTAGGCCTCCGCGGCAATCGACGCGCGGGGTTGCCTCGGCTGAATCTCCGCAGGCCCAGGGTCGAATTCTTGTATCGAGCTCTACATCAATGCATTCTTCGCGACATGAATCAATCGAGTGCGCCCTGTTCACCGCCCGGTGAACCGGACCATGAGAGTGCCGGAGCCCATCGTTGTCGCCGTCGCCATCGCGGGGCTGGTGCTCTGTCCGCTTGCCCACCTCTGACGCCCCAGGAGCTTGCATGCCAGGCCAGCCCACCATCGCCTTGCTCTACCCGGGCGACCGCGCCGCGCGTGACCGCAGCGACCCGGCGCAGAGCCGCTTCGCGGCCCTCTTCGATGCCTTCAAGGCCGCCGGCCTGCCCGCCGAGCCGGCCGTCTATCACGACGACTTCGCCGATGAAGTGGCCGCGCAGCTGCGGCGCGTGCAGGCCGTGCTCGTCTGGTGCAACCCCATCGAGGGCGGCCGGCGGCGCGATCGCCTGGACAGGCTGCTGCGCGAAGTGGCTGGGGCCGGCGTGCTCGTCAGCACCCACCCCGACACCCTCCTCAGGCTGAGCACCAAGGACGTGCTCGTTGAGACGAGGGATCTGCCCTTCGGCAGCGATGCGGTGCGTGTGGACAGCCTGGCGCAGCTGGCGGCGGCGCTGCCGCAGCGGCTGCGGCACGGCGCGCGGGTGCTGAAGCAGTACCGGGGCCAGAGCGGCAACGGCGTGTGGCGCGTGGAGTCGGTGCAGGCTTCGCCGCTGATGACGGTGCGCCATGCCCAGCGCGGCGCGCAGGAAGAGACCCTGGACATGGACGGGCTGCTGCAGCGCCTGGCGCCGTATTTCGAGCCCGAGGCCGGCGGCCACATGGTGGACCAGGCCTGGCAGCCGCGCCTGGTGGACGGCATGGTGCGCGCCTACCTCGTCGGCGACCGCGTGGCGGGCTTCGGCCACCAGCACATCAATGCCCTGTACCCGGCCACCGACGGCGCGCCGCCGCCCGCCACCACCACGCGCCTCTACCACCCGGCGGACCTGCCGCAGTTCCAGGCGCTGCGCGAGCGCCTGGAGGGCGGCTGGGTGGAGCTGCTGCGCGAGCGCGTGGGCCTCACGCGAGAACAGCTGCCGCTGCTGTGGGACTGCGACTTCCTGTTCGGCGAGCAGCCGGGCAGCCACGTGCTGTGCGAGATCAACGCCAGCAGCGTGTCGCCGTTTCCACCTTCGGCGATCGAGCCGCTGGTGGCGGCGGTGAAGCGGCGGCTGTCCTAGCGCTCAATGGTCGTGGCCGTGGTGCGCGTCCGGCACGTGCGCATGGCTGTGGCGCATGGGCCGGTGCCGATGCGGGTGGCTGTGTGCGCCCTCGGGCAGGGTGTCGTGGTGATGGTCGTGGTGGCCATCGTCATGTCGATGGGCGTGCTCGTGATCCAGGGCCTCGTGCTCATGTTGATGCTCGTGCAGTTCGGCGAGATGCAGGGCGACGCCGGCGAGCATCAACATGCCGGCCAGCGCCATGCCCCAGCCGGCCGAACGATCGCCCAGCGCGAAGGCCAATGCGGCGCCGATGAAGGGGGCGAAGGCGAAGACCGAGCCCGTGCGCGCAGCGCCAAACTCGCGCTGGGCCAGCAGATAGAAGCGCAGGCTCAGGCCGTAGCCGGCGGCGCCCACGGCCAGCAAGCCCAGGACGACGCCGGCCGAGGGCAGCGGCTCGCCTGAAGCGACGGCGAGTGCCGTCGTTGCCGTGGCGCCCAGCACGGCCTTGGCCAGCACCACCTGGGCGGGGTCGCGCTCGGCCAGCGCGCGCGACAAGGTGTTGTCCATGCCCCAGGCCGCTGTGGCTGCCAGCACCGCCAGCAGTCCGAGCCATGGGCCACCCGATGCCGGCCCCTGGTCCAGCACGAGCAATACGCCACCGGCGAGCAGCAGGCCCATGCCGGCCTGCACGCGCCTGTCCAGGGTCTCGCCGTACAGGCGCCAGGCCAGCACGGCAGTGAAGAGGGCTTCCAGCGTCAGCATCAGGGAGGCCCCGGTGCCGCTGGTGCGCTGCAGGCCCCAGGCCAGGGCCACGGGCCCCAGCAAGGCGCCGAAGAAGGCGACAGCCAGCAGGCGGGGCAGGTCCGAACGCAGCAGCCGGGCTTCCTTCTCCACCCGCTGGCGCAGCAGCGCGCCGATGACGGCGGCCCCTGCATAGAGCAAGGCCGCTGTCGTGAACGGTCCCAGGCCCATGCCCAGCCGCTGCACCAAGGGCGTGCTGATGCCAAACAGCGCCGCGGCCAGCAGGGCCAGCAGGCCACCGCGCAGTGCGGGCAGGCCGTGCAAGTGGGGGTGGGTCATGCCGGAAATGGAGTCGAGTTCGGAGGGCAGACGATACGGGGGCGCAGCCCCTCCGCACATGCACTTACATGTCCGGCGGCCGATCTTGTCGAGATCGCTCCCGCTCCCTCGTCGCCCATGAGGCGGCGTTGTTGCCGTCCCCCGATGGAGAGACACCATGAACTATGTCGACGGATATCTGATCCCTGTGCCCGTGGCCAAGCGCGAGACCTATCGCCAGCTGGCGCTGGAGATGGCCGCGCTGTTCAAGCAGCACGGCGCCCTGCAGGTGGTCGAGTGCTGGGGCGATGACGTGCCGGAAGGCAAGCTCACCTCCTTCCCACTGGCCGTGCAGCGCAAGGCCGATGAGGCCGTCGTCTTCTCGTGGGTGGTCTGGCCTTCCAAGCAGGCGCGCAACGCGGGCATGAAGATGGTCATGGAGGACCCGAGCATGAAGAAGGGGCCGGAAGGCATGCCGTTCGACGGGCAGCGGATGATCTTCGGCGGCTTCGAGGTGATCGTGGAGGCCTGATCGCCGACTTGCTAGGCCTGCCGGGCAATCGCCTCGTGCAGGCGCTGATGCGCCGCGCCCTCCCAGGCGACGGGCAACTGGTTCTTCGCCTGCAGGTAGTGATGGGTGAAGACGCCCAGATACGCGTCCAGCGTCTTCTCCGCGCGCTCGTCGCCCGCCAGGCTCAGGCAGCGCGCGGCCACCTCGCTGGTGCAGAAATGGTCGTCGCAGCGTGAGCGGCGCAGCCGGTATTGCGAGGCCCCGGTGGGCGCCAGGTTGAGCACCGGCATGTGGTTCAGGTAGGGGCTGCGGCTGAACATCTTGCGCGCCTCGGACCAGGTGCCGTCCAGCAGGATGAAGAGGGGCCGCCTGGTGATGCTGCCCTGGCCTGGCGCCTGCGGCCTGAGGGCCTGCACCACGCGCTCCGGCGCGGCGTACTGGCCCGGGAAGACGACGTAGCAGTCCCAGGCCGGATCGCTCAGCAGCGCGAGGAGGGCGGGATCGGGCTCAGTTCGCGACCAGCCGAAAGCGAAGGTGTCGGCGACCACATCGGCGATCAGCCAACCGGTGTTGGTCGGCTTCAGCGGCTCGATGTCGGCCATCAGCAGGCACACCGCGGCGCGCGTGGCCACCGAGGTGCGCAAGGCGCACATGCAGTGCGTCGGCACCAGCCGGCAGCCTTCGCAGCGCTCCCGCTTGAAGCCACCGCGAGCCGAGAAGGGCTTGGTGGCACTCGCCAGGCGCGCGGCGCGCAGAAGAGACACGGCATGAGACATGCCCCGATTGTCCGGGCAGGCAAGCGGGGCTCGATGGCGCTCAATTCACGAGCAATCCCAACCCAGCCGCACCGCGCCGCAATGCCGGCACACGAATTTGTAGAAGGCGCTGTCGCCCGCGGGCTCGTAGTCGGCCGTTGCCCGGGCCCAGTCCTTCTCGGCCCGCCCGTAGCGCTGCAACCAGTCCGCCTTCGTGGCTGCGCTCGCGTCCTCGACGTCCTCCACGGACGCATCGCCGTGGAACTCGCAGGCGTCGTCGCAATGTGCCAGCCACTCCTCCTGCTGCCAGCAGGAGTAGCCCGGCGTCCTCAGGCTCACCTCGTCGACGATCTCTTGCGACACACTGGCCTTCGCGAGGGGCAGCGGGTCCGAGAAGTTCGCCGAGAACTTGCTCGCCGCGGAACCGTCCGCAATGCACCAGGGGCACAGCTTCTCGTCCAGGTCGGTGACGGCATACACCGGCTGCACGTAGACGAAGCTGCGCTGCTGGCCGCAACAGACGCATTCGACCTTGCGCTTTTCGATGGCGCCGGTCGCGAGGGGATCGGGGTGGTAGCGGAAGAGGGGCAGGTCCATGCCGCGACGCTACCAGAGCGAGGGTGTGCGCAGAACCGCGCTAGTCGACGATGAACTCACCGGTGCCGGCGCGATAGCTCCCATGGAAGACCTGATGGCCGGCGCCGCGCTGCCGGGCGTCGGCCTGCGCCTCGGCGGCATGGGCATGGAAGCTGACGAAGTCGCCGGGCGGTTCCAGCTTCACCCTCAGCACCATCCAGCCCTGGGACCAGCCTTCGCTCAATGAGTGGGTTTGCGGCATTTCCATGTGCTCTCCTTGGCCGTCGTCGTGTCGAGTTTTTGCCGTATCCAGGTGCTTGTGTGTAGGACAGCGCGAGAGTCCGCGGCGGCTGGGAGGCAGCCCCACGGAGGACCGGGAATTCCGGCCCGGCCAGAATCCTGCCGAGGCCTTGGCGATGACCCGGGCATTGCGGAAGGAAGACGGATGGCCTGGATCGTTCTTGTCATTGCCGGCCTGCTCGAGGTCGGCTGGGCCATCGGCCTGAAATACACCGAGGGCTTCACGCGCCCCTGGCCCAGCGTGGCGACGGCGGCCTGCATGATCGCCAGCCTGTGGCTGCTCGGCATCGCGATGAAGTCGCTGCCGGTGGGCACGGCCTATGGCGTCTGGGTAGGCGTCGGCGCGGTCGGCACCGTCGTGCTGGGCATCTTCCTGCTCGGTGAGCCGGCCAACCCGGCGCGGTTGTTCAGCGTCGCTCTCATCGTGGCCGGTATCGTCGGGCTGAAGCTGTCCTCACCGAGCTGAGACCGCCGTGGAGCTCGCCGTGCATGCGCTGACGCCCGAGCGCTGGCCCGATCTGGAGGCCATCTTCGAGGCGCGCGGCTGCTCGGTGGCGCGCGGATGCTGGTGCATGTACTACCGCGTCAGCGGCAAGGGCGCCTACACGCGGCTCAGCGATGCGCAGCGCCAACGGGCTCATGACGCGCTGCAGGGGCTCGCGGCCCACGACCCACCGCCCGGCCTGATCGGCTACCACGGCGACACGCCGGTGGGCTGGGTGTCGCTCGGCCCGCGCGAGGACTACACCAAGCTGCGCAACTCGCCGGCCATGAAGGCGGTGGACGACGAGCCGGTCTGGTCCATCGTCTGCCTCGTCGTGCCGTCGGAGCACCGCAAGCAGGGCGTCGCGCGGGCGCTGCTGCGGGGCGCGGTGGACTACGCCCGTTCACGCGGCGTGAAGCTGGTGGAGGCCTACCCGGTCGACAAGGCGCAGGACGGCGCACCGGACGCGCCCTGGTTCGGCTCGCTGGCCATGTTCGATGAACTGGGCTTCGAGGAGGTCGCAAGGCGCAAGCCGGCGCGGCCCATCGTGAGGCTGAGGCTGAGGCTAGCGCGCTAGGTTCTCGATGGCCGCCAGGTGGCCGAGGTCGCCGCGTGCCTTTTCCCGCGCTTCGGCCAAGCGTGCCGTCAGCCAGCCGACGGCGAACCAGGCGGCGGGGTCGCTGGCCACCAGGGCCTGATAGCGGTCGCGGGCGACGACGAGGTCGTTGATCTCACCCAATGCCTGCTGGGCCGCGGCCAGGGCCTGCAGATGCCGGGCCGCCTGCCTGCGCGGCAGCAGCGGCGCGAAGAATTCGAGCGCATAGCGCTGTCGCTTGGCGTGCTTGCGCAGCGCATGCAGGGCCGTGGGCTCGAGTTCGTCGAAGCGGTGGCAGCCGTCCACCAGGCCTTTGTGCCAGCCGCGCAGCCGCTTGCGCGCCAGGCGCTTCAGAGGATCCAGCGGCTCCGTGAGGGGCTGAAGGGCGGCGCGCCAGGTGATCCAGGCCAGCAGCAGGTGCTGCGTGGCGTCGCTGCGGATCAATGCGGCGAGGTCGGGCGCGTTGCCGTCTGCGCGCAGGGCCAGCGGCGGTGCACCGGCCCGCTGGAGTTCGGCGACGACACCGCTGCCCAGCACATCGCTGTCGCGCGCCTTGCCGAGTTCGGCGAACAGCGCGCGCAGGCCCTCCACCAACTCGGCCGGCGCCTCGGCCACCCAGCCGCGGAAGGCTCGCAGCGCGCTGCGCAGCCGGCGGATGCCGACGCGAGCCTGGTGCACATGCTCGGCGCGCAACTCGGGGTCGCCCTCAGCCAGGCCGATGGCGTTGCGGCTGATGTGAGCCAGGCATTCGTCAAACACGGCGCCGAAGGCATCCAGCGTGCTGGAAGCCTTGTCATAGCGGGGCGATTTGGCCTTGCGCAGCGGCGGATGGGGCGAGCCCTCTGCCAGCCGGTGGCCACGCTCCGCCTTGTTGCGCGGGTCGTAGACGAGGCCGAAGCGCTGTCGCCAACGCTCGACCAGCCCCAGCATCGCTACCACCGAGCCCGACACCAGCTCGAACTCGATCTCGCGCAGCGGCAGCGCTTGGGCGCCGGCCGTGAGCCGGCCCTCGTCCAGCGCGATGTCGACAACGGCGCCGCGCGTGCGCACGCGGCGCAGCAGGCGGCGTTGCTGGACCTGAAAGCGCAGGCCGACGTCCTGGCCCTCGGCATGGGCCTTCTCCAACAGCTCCGCCAGCTGCCGGCCGCGTGCGGTTTCGTCATGCGCCTGCGGGTCGGGATGGGCATCGGGACGCAGGACCTCATGCTCGAAGCGCTCCAGCGCCCCCGCCGGTGCGGCCTTCAATCCCTGTACCCAGCGGCGGCCTTCGCGGCGCATGCGCCAGGCCAGACCGGCGCGCGCCAGGCGCTGGTCGGGCGTGTCGAAATAGGCATCGATCAGCGCGACGCGTTGCGCGGTGCCGCGTCCCGTCAGCTCGGCCGCCAGCGCCACACGGGCCGCCGCCGGTACGAGGAACTTCAGTTCGATCTCGGCGTTATCAGCCATCGAGGCAGATGAAACCTGCGGGCCGAGCGCCGGGCCGCTCCCTGGCCGGCCCGCACTGGCGATGTGCTTGCCGGTTGAGCCGGCAAGCATCGCCGTCCCCTCGGGGACTGAGGCCGGACACGGCAAGTCCGGTGGACTTGTCGTGCCTGCTGAAGCGCTGCGGGCACTGGCCGCAGCGCGGTCCCGGCCAGGGCCTTCCCTGGACGAGGGGCTTCATGTCAGGCGCGGTTGGCGGCCAGAGATTTATCCTGGTCCGCCTTGCGATCGGCCGCCACCTTGATGGCATGCGGGCGCTCGCCGATCAGCTTGGCATAGGACTTCCAGTCCACGCCGCCAGCGGCCAGCAAGTCTTCGCCGTAGATGGCCTTGGTGGACATGGCCACCAGCGGCAGGCTGACCCAGCCGGCGCAGTCGGCCAGCGTGAACGTGTCGCCGGCGAGATAAGGCCCGAACTTGGCCAGGCGCTTGAAGGCAGCGATGTTCTCGGGCAGCACGCGGGCGACGCGCTTCTTGGTGCCGTCGCTGACCTGGCCGCCGAAAAAGGCTTCCGGGTACAGCTCGCGCACCACCAGCTCCAGGTGCAGCTCCACATAGGTGATCAGCTCGCGCACCTTGGCGGCCTCATAGGGGTGGGCGGGGATCAGCCTGGGCGTCTCGGGATAGGCGGCCTCCAGGTATTCGACGATGGCCTGGCTCTCGCACAGCGCGCCATGCGGCGTCTTGATGAAGGGCACCTTGCCCAGCGGCGAGCAGCTCAGCACCTCCTCGGCATGGGAATGCGTCTTCACGTATTCCTCGGTGAAGGGGATGCCTTTTTCCAGCAGGACCAGCTTGGCCTTGTTGTAGTAGTTCGAGAGCGGGATGCCGCAGAGGGTGATCATGGAGGTCTCCTGGTGAATGACGCAGTCTATGCAGGGCGGCGCGGTGCTCCTAGCGCAGTGGCGACAGGAGGCAGGACATCATTTTTGGGGATGCCTTCCGGGTTGGGCCCCCTTAACGTGCGCGCACATATCAACAGTCGAGGGAGGCGGTCATGCGCCAAGGTGTCCATCTTCGTCCGGTGCGCCTGCCCCGGTTGCTCGTGGTGGCGGCGGCTGCAGCCAGCGTGGCGGGCTGCGCCTTCTTCGATCCGTATGTCGGCATGAAGCCGGCCAAGACCGAGGGCGCGGAGCGCGACAAGATCCAGTTTGCCGGTGAGGCCAACCAGGCCATTGCGCAGGTCGAGGCCGTGCGGCAGGAGTACTTCAGCGGTATGCGGCAGATCGGGGCCACGCGGGCGGCCTTCGCCACCGGGGCGACGGTCATCACGGGTTACGCCCTCTACAACACGCTCAAGCCCAACCCTCCCGGGGCGACCGAACCAAGCTTCGAGACCAAGCGGACCACGGTGGCCCTCGGTGCCGTGCTGGCCACGTCGCTGGGCCTGAGCGAGTACGCGCTCAACAAGGGCCAGGAGTCGGCCTACAACGTCGGCTACCAGGCCTTGACCTGCCTGCTGCGCCAGTCGGCACCGCTGCTGATGCCGCTGTACAAGCAGGCGGATGTCGTGGAAGCCGACAACGTCCAGACCCTGCAGCATGCGTTGGCGAAGCTGTCCAAGGAGATCGACGCTCTGGAGCGGGCCGTGGCGTCGGCCCGCGTCGGCGTGGCCGAGGGGCAGGTGCATGCGCAGCAGTGGGAAGCCGACGCCGTCAGGGCCCTGATCGCCGCCAACGATGCCCTGCCCGACAAGCCTGCGGCGGCCGACAAGTCCGGCAAGGCCAAGAAGCCAGGCGTGGCGCCAGCGCAGCCCGCCAAGCTGAGCCCCGAGGAATTGTCGGCAGCGGTCGGCAAGCTCACGACGACCTTGCCTCCCGAGATCGAGAAGCGCCCCCATCTGCCTCGCACCATCCGCGATGCCGAGAAGGCGCTGGGCTATGCCCGCCGCACCCTGGAAGACGGCAAGAAGCTGCTGCAGGCGGTGGTCGGTTCCGGGCGTGAGATCCAGGAACGGGCTCACTCCATCGTCAGCACCGTCAACGGGCTGATCCGCGCGGCCCAGCCCGACCTGAAGGCGGCCGATGTGTCGCTGTCCAGCGCCCAGGACATCGTGTCGGGCTTCAAGAAGATCGGCAGCGATACCGCCGAAGACCAGGCCGATACCACGAACGGCAGCAGCAGTAGCAGCAGTCTTCCGGCCGCCTTCGATGCACGGAAATTCGCCGCCATGGCCGCGCCACGTGCTTCGCAGCGCTGGGCCGTGCTGGGTGGTCCGGGCGTGTCGATGATGGGAAGTTCGCTCGCGGCCGTCATGGCTGCCAACGCCGTTGCGGCTCAGCAGGCCGCGTCAGCGCCCGCAGCCGCGGCCTCGGCGCCGGCTGCTGCGGCTTCCGGCGTGAAAGCCGCACCGCCTCCCGCGCCCAAGCCCCCGCCCGCCAAGCCGCCGGCTCCCGCCAAGCTGACGATGGAGGAACTGGAAAAGCTGCAGGGCCTGATCGAGAGCACGCTGAAGCAGGCCAGGCAACGCCAGGCCGAGGAAGCCCAGGAGAAGCTCATCGGCGGCTACAAGAGCAAGTTCGAAGATCTGGCCAAGCCTCGAGAGGTCTGCTGGGTCAAAGGAGGTCGGGCGCGTTGCGACACGGAACAACTGGCACTGAGCATCGAGGATCTCTATGCCGCACGTCGCCCGGTCGCTGCGACGGTCCTGCATTTCAGGGCGCAGACCAAGGTGGTCAGGCGTGTCGCCGGCTGCCCCAGCGACTCAGGCATCCGGGTCACGCCCAGCGAGAGCATCGTTGTCCAGGCCGGAGAGACCTACAGCTTTGTCGTGACCCAACCCAATGTGGGTTCTCCGGTCGCGATGCTGCAGGGGGCCTTGGGTGAGGATCTGGGTTCGCTGACGACGACCTCTCTGGGCACCGCCGGCCTGCAAGCCAAGGTCCAGTTCGGCAAGAAGGCCAAGGGGCGCTACGTCCTGCAGGCCACCGACTCGACCGGGGATTTCAGCGAAAGCGTGCAGATCTTCGTCAAGGCGGCGCCACCCGAGAAGAAGAAAGACGACGCGGCGGACAAGGCCAAGCCGGCGGCATCGGCCGCGGGGGATTCGTGAGCCAAGGCCGCGCCGCTTAGCGGTTCACCAGCACGATGCCCACGGCGAGGGCCGCCAGCGCCGCGACCAGGCGGGCGCTGATGCCTTCGCCCAGCAGCAGGGCGCCCGCCAGCAGACCGAACAGCGGCGTGCTCAGCGTGAAGACGGACAGCTTGGTGGCCGCGTAGTGGCGAATGAGCCAGAACCACACCAGATAGCTGGCAAAGGTGACGACGACGGCCTGGAAACCGAACAGGCCGATGAGGCGCGGCGACCAGTGCAGGGGCAGGGCCTCTCCCGTCAAGACGGCCGCTGCACACAAGGTCAGGGCGGACACCCCCAGCTGGTAGAGCAGCGTCTTCTCGGCGGGAGCGCTGCTCAGCTTGGTCGCACGGATGGCCAGCGTCGTGCCGCCCCACAGCACGGCGGCGGCCACGCCCAGCGCGTCGCCCCACCACTGCATGGGTGTGCCCGGCGCCGAGAAGCCTTCCGCGAACGCAAAGGCCATGGCGCCGAAGGCCAGCACCAGGCCGATCCATTGCCGCGCCGACAGCGCCTCGCCGCGCGCGATCCACGGCATGCCCAGGGCGACGACAAAGGGCGCCAGATAGATGAAGACGACCATGCGCGAGGCGCTGGTGTACTGCAGGCCGACAAAGATGCAGCCGAACTCGGCCGCGAACAGCAGGCCCGCGATCAGGCCGCCCCAGAGGCTGCCGTCGCGCTCGAACAGGCGGATGCCGCGCGACATCGACCAGAGCCAGACCAGCACGCCCGCCACGGCGGAGCGCAGGCCGGCCTGCCAGAGCGGCGCAATCTCGGTCAGCGCGGCCTTGGCGGCCACCTGGTTGATGCCCCAGAGCAGGCAGCACAGCAGCAGCAGGGCGATGGCGCGGGGATCAAGTTGGGTCTGTCGCATGCTGCGTATGCTGCCAGCATGTTCGAAGTGACCGTGATTGGCGGCGGCGTGATGGGCGCCGCCACCGCCTGCTTTCTCGCCCGCGACCATGGCGCGACGGTGACCGTCATCGAGCGCGATCCCAGCTATTCGCGGGCGTCGAGCTCGCTGTCGCTGAGCTCCATCCGCCAGCAGTTCTCCCAGCCGGCCAACATGGCCTTGTCGCGGTGGAGCGTCGAGTTCCTGCGTCGCGCGGCGGACGAGCTGGCGACGGCGGATGACAGCCCCGCCATCGGTCTCGTCGAGCCGGGCTATCTCTACCTCGCCACCCCAGCAGGGGAGGCGACGCTGCGCGAGGTGCACGCCGTGCAGCGCGCGGAAGGCGTCGACGTCGCGCTGCTGAGCCCTGCCGAACTGGCGGCGCGTTTCCCCTGGTTGGCCGTTGGCGATCTCACGCTGGGCTCGCTCGGCCTGAGCGGCGAAGGCTGGTTCGACGGTCCGGCCTTGCATCGGGCCTTCCGGCGCAAGGCCAAGGCTTGTGGGGTGCGCGTCATCGATGCCGAGGTGGTGGGTTTCGACACGGCCGGCGAACGCGTGACGGCCGTGCGCTGCGCCAACGGCTCGCTCGTGGGCGGCGACGCCTTTGTCATCGCGGCCGGCGCCTGGAGTGCGCCCTTGGGTTCAGCGCTCGGTGTTGAACTGCCGGTCCACGCAAAGAAGCGCGATGTCTTCGTGCTGGAGACACCAGCCTCATTGCCCGGCTGCCCGCTGGTCATCGACCCGAGCGGCTTCTGGTTTCGCACCGAGGGTTCGCTGATCCTGGCCGGCGGCCCGCCGCGTGGCGATGACCCCGACGAAGCGCCGCTGCACGACATCGACCATGGCCTCTTCGACGAGCAGCTCTGGCCCACGCTCGCCGCGCGCGTGCCGGCGCTGGAGGCGCTGCGCGTGCGTTCGGCCTGGGCCGGCTACTACGAGATGAATGCCTTCGACCATAACGGCCTGGCCGGCCGCTTGCCCGGTTACGCGAATGCGTTCACGGCCTGCGGCTTCTCGGGCCACGGCATGCAGCAGTCGCCGGCCGTGGGCCATTCGATGGCCCGGCTGATCGCTGGCCTGGAGGCCCCCTTGATCGCCGCGCTGACGCCGCAGCGCCTGCTCGACAACCGGCCCCTCATCGAGGCCAACGTCATCTAGCGGTTGCGCACCCGCTTCTTGGGCGGCGGCGGTTCGCTGCGCACCCAGCGCGTCGCCGTCAGCGCGTCCGACACGGCGCTGGTCTTGTTGTCCACATAGCCCCAGCCGCGCATCGCCACGCGCACCTCGGCGTCCGAAGGGTCGGCATCCGGGCCCTTGGGGTGCACCACCCAGACCGTCTTGCAGATCATGTCGGCATGGAACTCGGCCATGCGCGGCAGTTCCGACGCCTTGCTCAGCACGGCCACCAGCATGCGCGCTTCGCGCAGATTGGTCGTGATGCCGCCGGCCAGTGCCTCGGCCAGGGCCGGGTCCAGCGCGCCGACGGTCGGGCCGATCAGCAGGGCCGGGTTCTCGGCGCTGACGCCGAGCTTGGCGGCCAGCGTGGGCGGCGGCGTCTGCAGCTTCTTCAGCCACTTGCCGGCTTCCTTTTCGCCCAAAACCAGGGCGGCGGCTTCTTCGCCCACCTCGAAACGCAATTCCTCGCCGTCGATGCGCAGGTTCTGCAGCGCGGCGATCTCCCATTTGCGCTTGATGGCGCCGCGCAGCACGACGGTGGTCGATTCGAGCAGGGCGGTGACCTCGGCGGTCTCGGTGCCCACGCGGGCGGTACAACTGGCTTCACGTCCCATGCCGGGTCCTCGGTGATCTTGATGTTGCCCGCATTGTCAGCCCCCAGGCGAGGGCGCCGGCGACGGCGCCGCTCAGATGGGCAAAAGGGGCCACGGCGAAGTCGAAGCCGGGCGTGTCGCGCAGCACCGGGCCCAGCGGATGTTCGAGCACGAGCTTGATGACGAGGCCGACCACGATGGCCGAACCGACGAAGTGCTCCCGGCTGCGGCGCGTGAACAGCGCCAACGCGGCAATGGCCGCCAGCGCATGCAGCTCGCCCGACAGGCCGGCATAGTGCGCCAGCTCGGGGCGCAGCAGCAGGCCGAGCTGGGTCAGCGGCAGGGCAATGAGGGCAGCGAGGGCTTCACGCGGGCCCAGGTGGGCACGCCAGCCGAGCAGGGCCAGAACCGCGCAGCCGGCGAGATTGGCGGCGAGGTGAAGCGGCGTCCAGTGCACGAAGGCGGCGCTGATGGCGCGCCAGGGCTGCGATGCAAGGAGAGCGGGCTGCCAGTCCAGCACCTCGCGCGGCAGCGGCCAGGCCAGCAGGGACAGCGCGGCCAGCGCCGCGCACAGCGTCAGCCAAAGACGGCTTGCCACAGCGCTTGGACGGCATCGCGATGAATCTGCAGCGGCGCGGCAGCCTCGGCATCCAGCGCGGTGGACTGCTCATCCAGCCTGGCCTTGTGCTGCACGCGCCGCAGCTCGCGGTAGGCATTGGCGGCGCCGACACCCACGCCGCTCGGCAGCAGCCCGACGGCCTCGCAACGCTGTAGCAGCGCGATATTGCCGAGGTTGTCCAGCAGCTCGGGATGGTCGGCGCCATTCGCCAGCACCAGCGTCTGCAGCGCGAACTCGGCGTCCATCATGCCGCCCTCGCTGTGCTTCACGTCGAAGAGGCCTTCGCGCACCGGCCGCGCCGCGCGCACCTTCTCGCGCATGGCCTGCACCTCGGTCTTCAGCGCGGCGGCGTCGCGAGGTGACGTCAACACCTGGCGGCGCACGCCTTCGCAGCGCTCGGCCAGTTCGGCATTGCCGGCGCAGAAGCGCGCCCGCGTGATGGCCTGGTGTTCCCAGGTCCAGGCCGTGTTGCTGCCTCGACCGGTCTGGTAGGCCTCGAAGTGGGCCAGCGACGTGACCAGCAAGCCCGAATTGCCATTCGGCCGCAGCGCGGTGTCGATGTCGAACAGCTCGCCGGTGGCGGTGCGCAGCGTCAGCCAGGTGATCAAACGACGAACGAAGGCGCCGTAGATCTCGCTGGCGTTCTCGTCCTCGTCGTCGAAGACGAACACCACGTCCAGGTCGCCGCCATAGCCCAGCTCCTTGCCGCCGAGCTTGCCGTAGGCGATGACGGCCAGGCGGGGATCGGGGCGATGCGCCTTGCCAAAGCGCGCCCAGGCCCAGGTGATGGCGATCTGCAGCACGGCGTCGGCCAGCAGCGACAGGTCGTCGGCCACCTGCTCGACGGTGATGCGGCCCTCGACGTCGCGCACCAGCGTGCGGAAGACCTCGGCGTGGTGGGCGCGGCGCAGCGTGTCCAGCAGCGCTTCCTCGTCGGCCTCGCCGCTGCGCACCCAGCCCTGTTCGCGGCCAGCCAAGTCGGTGATGAAGGCCTCGCGGTCGAAGCGGGCGGTCAGCAGCAGCGGGTCGGCGAGTTCGTCGATGACGCCGGGGTGCTGCATCAGATAGCGCATCGGCCAGCGCGCCAGGCCGAGCAGGCGCAGCAGGCGCTGCTGCACGGCGGGGCGCTCGACGAGCAGGGCCAGATAGCTCTCGCGGCGCAGCAGCGGGCCGACCCAGTCGACAAAGCGCAGGGCCGCATCCAGCGAACATTCGTTGGCCGCCACAGCCTGGGCCGCGCGCTGGAAGAGCTTGGCCAGGCGCTGGCGCGATTCCTCGCGCAGGCCCTGCACGCGCGGCGTGTCGGCCAGGGCGCGCACGGCGGCGGCCAGCTCGGGCGGCAGGCCGTTCAGGAAGTCCTCGCCATCGACGGCCGGCTTGGGGCCGCCGCATTGGCCGCCCTTGCAGCCGCCCTGGGGCTTGCCGCCCTCGTGCAGCAAGGCGTCGAACTCGGTCGCGACCAGTTCGCGCACCTCGCCGAGCTGCTCGAACAGCTCGCAGGCTTCGCGCGAGCATTTCAGCCCGAGCGACGCGGCAATCCAGGCTAGGTCGGCGTCGCCTTGCGGCAGGCAATGGGTCTGCTGGTCGTCCAGGAACTGGATGCGGTGCTCGACGCGGCGCAGGAAGACATAGGCGGCCGTCAGCTTCTCTGCGGTCTCGGCCTTCATCAGCCCGCCGGCCGCCAGCTGGGCCAGCGCCTTGACGGTGGAACGGGTGCGGATCTCGGGGAACTGGCCGCCGCGCACGACCTGCAGCAGCTGCACGATGAACTCGATCTCGCGGATGCCGCCGCGCGACAGCTTGACGTCGTTGGCGCGCTCGGGCCGGCCGGCGGCGCGGGCCTTGGCCTCGCTGCGGATCTTGCCGTGCAGCTGGCGCAGGCCCTCGAAGACACCGTAGTCCAGGTAGCGGCGGTAGACGAAGGGCGTGACAAGGTTGCGCAGCTGCAGGGTGCGGGTATCGCCCGGCCCGCCCATGCCCGACAGCGGTGCGACGACGCGGCTCTTCAGCCAGGCGAAGCGCTCCCACTCGCGGCCCTGCACGAGGAAATATTCCTCCAGCATGCCCAGGCTGACGACCGGCGGGCCGCTCTTGCCATTGGGCCGCAGCGCCAGGTCGACGCGAAAGACCTGGCCGTCGTCGGTCACGTCGCCGATCAGCGCGTAGAGCCGTTTGGCGACGCTGGAGAAGTATTCGTGGGCACTGACAGGCCTCGAACCTTGCGTCTGGCCGTCATCTTCGTAAACGTAGATGAGGTCGATGTCCGACGAGACATTCAGCTCGCGGGCGCCCAGCTTGCCCATGCCCAGCACCCAGAAGGCGATGTCGCCACCCTCCGCGGTGCGGGGTTCGCCGTGGATGGCGTCCAGCTCGGTGCGGGCCGCGGCCAGGGCCTTGTCCAGCGTCACCTCGGCCAGATGCGTCATGGCCAGCGTGACATCTTCCACAGTGGCGCACTGTTCGATATCCAGCACCGCCAGGCGCTCCAGCACCAGGTGGCGGGCCACGCGCAGGCTGCTTGCCAACGGCCGGGTCGTGGCCAAAGTCTCGATCAGTGCGGCAATGACGCCCCGGTCGGGCAGGCCCGGTTGCAACAGTGGCAACTCCGCCGCATATCGGCGGCGAACCCGCTGCACATAGCGGCTGTGCTCAGCAAGAACGGGAAACAGTGCGCTCATGACCCTGTGCTAGATTGACTGCCGGCCGACATTTCACGTGCCCCAAGACACCGTGTCTGACTTCTTCTCGGCCGCCCTCCACCGCTGTACACGCGCTTCGCGCTGGCCTTTGCGCCTGTGCTGGCACAGCCTGCGCTGGGCCGTGCTGGTGCTGGCCCTGCTGTGGGCTTTGGGGGTGATGGCCTGGGCTGTATTGCACTGGGCCATTCTCCCGCACGCCAATGACTGGCGCCCCTGGCTGGAAAAGGAAGCCTCAAAGGCTTTGGGGGTAGAACTGCGCATCGGCCGCATCACGGTCGAATCCGGTGGCTGGATGCCGCGCATGGAACTGGGCGATGTGCAGGTGCTGGACACCGCCGGCCGCCCGGCGCTGCGGCTGCCGCGCGTGGCGGCCGTGCTGTCTGCCCAGTCCCTGCTCGCGCTGGAGCCGCGCTTCTCCCAGCTGCTGGTCGACGCGCCCGAGCTCACCATCCGCCGCGACGCCCAGGGCCGCATCTTCATCGCCGGCCTGGGCCTGGACGAGGCCGAGAAAACCGACGCCGGCACCACCGAGGCCGGCATGGACTGGTTGTTCAGCCAGCCCGAGCTCGCCATCGTCAACGGCCGCGTGCGCTGGGTGGACGAGAAGCGTGCCGATGCCCGGCCGCTGGAGCTGTCCGAGCTGAACTTCATCATGCGCAACGGCCTGCGCCGCCATTCGCTGCGCCTGGACGCGACGCCGCCGCCCGATTGGGGCCGGCGTTTCACGCTGCGCGGCCAGTTCACGCAGAGCCTGCTGAAGCGCCCCGGCGAGTTCCAGCACTGGAGCGGCCAGGCCTATGCCGAGTTGCCGCGCGCCGACCTGAGCCAGCTCAAGCGCCATGTCGACCTGCCCTTCCAGCTCAGCGAAGGTGATGGCGCCGTGCGCGCCTGGGCCGACATCAAGGACGGCAGCCCCACGGCCGCGACGCTGGACCTCGCCCTGCGCTCGGTGCGGCTCAAGCTGCTGGATTCCGCGCAGGAGCTGGACCTGGACCACATCGAAGGCCGGCTCGACCTGGCCCGCGCCAAGGACCGCTTGAGCCTGCAGGCCCGCCAGCTCGGCTTCGTCAGCCGGGACACCGACGGCAGCGTCGTGGCCTGGCCGCGCTCGGACTGGGGCGTGGTGCTGCAGCTCGGCAAGGCCGACGAAGTGCTGGGCGGCGAGCTCAATGCCCAGCGCCTGGACTTCGCGCTGATGGCCCAGATCGGCCAGCGCCTGCCCCTGGGCGAGCGCGCGCACAAGCTGCTGACCGAGCTGGAGCCGCGCGGCGTGCTGACGGCCTTGAGCGGCCAGTGGCAGGGCACGCTGGACGCGCCGCGCACTTACCGCGTCAAGGCCCAGATCGATGGCCTGGCGATTGCCGCGCGGCCTGCCGAGCAGGACGGCCATATCGGCCGCCCCGGCCTGCGCGGCGCCAGCGTGGAGCTGGACGCCAGCGAGCGCGGCGGCTCCGCCAAGCTGGCCGTGCACGACGGCGAGGTCGAGCTGCCGGGGCTGTTCGAAGACCCGCATCTGCCCATCACGCGGCTGTCCACGCAGATGCTCTGGCAACTGCCCCAGGCCAACGGCAAGTCGCCCGGTGACGTCGAGCTGAAGCTGCGCGAGCTGCAGCTGCAGACACCCGACGTCAGCGCTGAGTTCGACGTCAGCTGGAAGCGCCAGGCCGGCGCCACCACGCCGGGCTATATCGATCTGAACGGCCGCCTGCAGCGTGTGGAGGCGACGCGCGTGGCGCGCTACATCCCGGCGCGTCTGGTGAACACGCGCAGCTATGTGGCCCGCGCCATCCTCGGCGGCGAAGCGCACAACACCACGGTCAGGCTCAAGGGCGAGCTGGCCGACTTCCCCTTCGACGCGCCCAAATCCACCGGCATCTTCAAGGTGGTCACCCATGCCCAGGGCGTCACGCTGGCCTATGTGCCGCCGAGCGACAACGGCACCAACTGGCCAGCCATGGAAGGCGTGGACGCCGAGCTCGTCTTCGAGCGCGCCGGCATGTTCATCAAGGACGGCCACGCCAAGGTGCTGGGCTATGAGCTCAGCGACGTCAACGGCGGCATCAAGGACCTGCACCATGGCCGCCTGCTGCAGCTCGACGGCAATGGCCGCGGCGCGGGCGCCGACCTGCTGCGCTTCGTGCGCGCCTCGCCGCTGGACGAATGGCTGGGCCATGCGCTGGGCACCGCCACGGCCCAGGGCCCGGTCGCGCTCAAGCTCGGCATCGGCATTCCGCTGGACGACGTGAAGGAGACCACCGTCAAGGGCCAGCTTCAGCCCGCCGGCGTGGACGTCAAGCTGCGCCCCGAACTGCCACCGCTGGCGGGTGTGCGCGGCCGCATCGACTTCGACCGCAAGGGCCTGCAGCTCGTCGGCGTGACGGCCCGGCTGCTGGGCGGCGACGCCGGCATCGAAGGCGGCACGCAAGCGGGCGGCGGCATGCGCTTTGCCGTGCAGGGCCAGGCCACCGCCGACGGCCTGCGCCGCGCCACCGAGCTGGGTGCCGTGACCCGCCTCGCCCAGGCCGCCAGCGGCCAGACGGCCTACCGTTTCCAGCTCGCCATTCCCAAGGACGGCCAGAGCGAACTCAGCGTGTCCAGCAATCTGCAGGGGCTGTCCCTGGACCTGCCCGCGCCCGGGCGCAAGGAAGCCGATGCGGTGCTGCCGCTGCGCCTGTTGATGACGCCCACCGCGGCGGGCCGTGATGAGCTTCGTCTCGAAGTGGGCACCCCCGCGGCGCCTTTGCTTCAGGCCCAGCTGCAACGTGACATCTCCGGCCCCAGCTCCCAGGTGCTGCGCGGCGCCTTGGCCGTGCAGGACAAGCTGCCTGCGCTGCCCGCCAGCGGCGTGCTGCTGCAGGTCAATGTCGCGGCCCTGGACCTCGATGCCTGGCAGCAGCGCCTGGGTGGTCTGGCGGGCGGCGCTGGAGGTGGCGAGGGTGCCGACGACGCCGGCCTGCTGCCCAGCCAGATCGCGCTGCGCAGCCAGGCCCTCAAGATCGGTGGCCGCCAGCTCGGCCGTGCGACGGCGCTGGTGGCGCGCGATGGCGCCAACTGGCGCGTCAATGTCGACGCCGAGCAGATTTCCGGCCGCATCGAATTGAAGGGCGTCAAGGGCGGCCAGATCGAGGCCGTGCAGGCCCGCTTGTCGCGCCTGTCGCTGCCGCGCCAGGAGGCCGATTCGGTCAGCGAGCTCATCGACCCGGGCAAGGCCGACGCCAACAGCAGCCCGCTGCCGTCGCTGGACATCGAGGTCGACGACTTCGAGCTGCGCGGCAAGCGCCTGGGCCGCCTGGAAGTCTTGGCTCAGGCCCCGGCCGCCGCGCGTGACTGGAAGTTGGAGAAGCTGCAGATCCAGTCGCCCGATGCGACGCTGCACGCCAGCGGGCGCTGGGGCGGCGAGGCCGGCGCCAAGCGCCGCACCCAGCTCGACTGGAAGCTCGACATCGCCGATGCCGGCAAGCTGCTGGAGCGCCTCGGCCAGGGCCAGGTGCTGCGCGGCGGCAAGGGCGTGCTGGCCGGCCAGGTGGGCTGGGACGGCTCGCCGCTGGCGCCGCATTACGCCAGCATGGCCGGCGCGCTGAATGTGCAGCTCGACACCGGCACCTTCCTGAAGGCCGAGCCCGGTGTCGGGCGCCTGCTCGGCGTGCTCAGCCTGCAGTCGCTGCCGCGCCGCTTCCTGCTGGACTTCCGCGACGTCTTCGCCGAGGGCTTTGTCTTCGACGGCGTCACCGGCGACGTCAAGATCACCGCCGGCATCGCCCGCAGCGACAACATCCGCATCCGCGGCCTGCAGGCGGCCGTGCTGGTGGACGGCAGCACCGACCTGGCAGCCGAGACGCAGAAGCTGCGCGTCGTCGTCGTGCCCGAGGTCTCGGCCGGCGGCGCGTCGCTGGCCTACGCGGCCATCAACCCGGCCATCGCGCTGGGCGCCTTCCTGGCCCAGCTCATCCTGAGCCGCCCGGTGGCCGCGGCCAACACGCGCGAGTTCCACATCACCGGCACCTGGGACGACCCCAAGGTGGAGAAGGTGGAAGCGCTGCCGGCCAAGGCGGCGAGTGCAGTGAATTGAGGACCCCTCGCCCCGTCGCACCGCGCTGAACGCGGGTGCACCGGGTCGGTCTTGCAGACCGCGCAGCCGACAAAGCGGCTGCTCTTCGGCAGGCACGACAAGTCCACAGGACTTGCCGTGCCCGGCCTCAGCCCCCGTGGGGACGGCGATGCATGCCGGATCAACCAGCACGCACATCGCCAGACGGGCCGGCTAGGGAGCGGCCCGGCGCTCGGCCCGAGTGTCTGTTTCCAGTGGACGCCGCTCAGCGCGAGGCTTCGGTCTCCAGCGCCTTCAGCTGCAACCGCACGCCCGTATAGCTCCGTAGCTGGTTCAACGCGGTCTTCAGCCCGGGTTCAGCCATGAAGAGGGCGTCGAAGCTGCCATCGGCGGCCGCGATCGCCAGGCCGCGGCCCAGGCGCTCGGCCAGCTGCGGCTTGTCGCGCGTCACGAAGAAATACAGCGGCTGCTTGTATTGCAGGGCCACACCCGGCAGCTCCGCGAAGCCCTGGTCGGCGTAGTGCAGCAGCTCCTCGTCGATCTCCTCGCGGGTGCGCGGGATGAAGTCGAAGCGGCCGGCCTTGAGCATGCGGAACAACAGGTCGGACTTGGTGGCCGTCTCGACGTTGAAGCCATTGGCCTTCAGGATCTGCGCATCGCTCCAGTAGGTGCCCGCGCCGGCTCGCAGCTTGCGCAGCGCCTCCAGCGTGCGCAGCGGGCGCAGCGTGGGCAGGTCGGCGGCGCGCACGAGCAGGAAGCGCAGCTCGTTGATGCCCTTGAGCAGATTGAAGCGCACCGCCAGCGCCTGGGCCTCGCGCTCGGGCGTGGTGGTGCTCCACATCAGGTCCAGGTGGCCGTCCTGCAGCATCTGGCGCATGCGTGGGCGCGGCAGGTCGGGCGCCGCATGGACGAGGGTGGGCAGGGGCTCGCCGTCGGCCGTCTTGTTCAGGGCCAGCTTCAGGGCCTCGATGAAGAAACCGCCATGGGCGCTGTAGGCATTGGGGTCGGGCAGGCGCAGCGTCTGCGGCGTGCCGGCGCCACGGGCCGACGGCAGCGCCGCGGCGAGGGGCAGCGCCAGCAGCTGGCGACGCAGACGAGAGGGAGACGGCATGGCCGTCCGATTCTCATCCCATGGGTCCGGGGCGTCATGCCGGCGGTCGTGACTTCTGCCGCGCAGTCCTGAAGGTGATCGACCAGCGGAGCGCGTCCACCGGCGCGACGCTGTGCTGCCAGCCCCAGCGTGCCTCGCCCTGCAACGCATAGACGGAGCGCGGCTGGACGCTCAGCTTGACGACATCTTCACGCCTCGGGTTGTGCGGCGGATAGGGCCTGAAGCGCAGCAGCGCCGCGCTGCCCAGCGACACGCCGAAGACGTCCTCGAAGTCGGGCACATCGCGATGCCAGCCCAGCGGCGTGCCGGGTGAGTATTCGGCGACCAGCACGTGCACAAGGGCCTGCGCGTCGACGCCGGCCCAATGCGCGACGCGTTCGCGCAGCGGATGGAATTCGTCGATCAACGGCGTCGACGGCCGCAGCTCGTTGCTGTCGTAGTCGAACTGGCCGCCGTAGCTGATGACGCGGCGGCGGGCGGTGTAGCTCTTGTACTTCGCCTCGCGCAGCGGCAGCTGCTGCACGAGGGCCGTCAGCGCGGCTTCTTCCTGTGCTGACAGAAAGGCCGACTCGTAGCGCAGGCCCGGCGGCAAGGCGCCCGGCGAAGGCGGGAGGTCGTCGAACAGGCCAGACTGCATGGCGATCAAGTCAGGCCGGCGCCCAGGCCTTCAAGTCGGCGGCCGTGGCGGCGGCCTCCTTGCGCACCCAGGCCGCGAAGCGCTTCACGACGGGCAGGGCGGCGGCGTCTTCGCGGATGACGAGCAGATTGGCGCGCGGCGACGGCAGCAGCAGTGGATGCGCCTGCACCAGCTTGCCCGCGAGCAGCCGCGGCAGCGCCAGGGACAGCCGCGTGACCGCCAGCCCCAAGCCCGCTTCGGCCGCGTCCAGCGTGACGGCGGCATCGTTGAAGGCCGGCCCTTCGGCCTGCGCGGTGGCGCCCGCCGCGGCCTGCCACAGCGGTGCGTCGCCGGTCACATGGCTGAGCAGACGGGCGGCCGGCCAGCGTGCGGCGTCGGATCCCAGTTCGCGGGCCAGTGCCGGCGTGGCAACGGTCAGCAGGCGGTCGCCGAACAGGATCTCGCCGCCATCCTCGGGCCGGCCATGGCGCAAGGCCACCAGGGCCACGCGCGGCGGTGGGCGCACCAGGGCGTAGTCGGTCTGCACGATGAGGCGCACCTGCGGCGCCAACGCGATGAAGCGGTCCAGCCGCGGCAGCAGCCAGGCGCGTGCCAGCGAGCCGAGGGTGGCGATCTGCAGCGTCGTGTGCGCAGCATCCGGTTCGGGATAGACGGCTTCGTGCAGGGCCGCCAGCGGCCCGCCCAGCCGGGCCAGCAGCTCGCGGCCCTCGGCCGTCAGCCGCATCTGGTTGCCGACGCGCTCGAACAGGGTCTGGCCGCACCAGTCCTCCAGCTGGCGCACCTGGCGGCTGATGGCGCCGGGGGTCAGGTGCAGCTCGGCGGCCGCACGGCTGAAGTTGCCCAGGCGGGCGGCGGCCTCGAAGGCTTGCAGGGAGAACAGGGGTGGCAGGCGCTCGCGCATGGTGTTGAGAAATCGGCACAGCCGGTGTGCGAAAGCCTCGCTGGCGCGGCGTGCGCCTGAGGCGGACATTGGCGCCACGTTAACGCCGGAGGCCAAAGCCATGCCCACGCAAGCCATCTTCGTCCACCAGTTCGGCGGCCCCGAAGTGCTGGAGCTGCAATCCCTGCCCACGCCCCAGGCTGCATCCGGCCAGGCCGTCGTGCGACTCGAATACGCCGGCATCAACTTCGTCGACCTCTACCAGCGCGAGGGCCGCTATCCGGGTATCAGCCTGCCCTGGCGCCTGGGCCTGGAGGGCGCGGGCGAGATCGTCGACGTCGCGCCCGGCGCCGAGTTCCAGGTCGGTGATCGCGTCGCCTTCACGACCGGCGTGCAGGGCGCTTACGCCAGCCATCTGGCCGTGCCGCTGGAGCACCTGGTGCGCGTGCCCGATGCGCTGTCGCTGCGCGATGCCGCGGCGGCGCTGGAACACGGCCTGACGGCCGCCATGCTGCTGGACGACGTCGCGCGGCTGCCGCCCGGCGAGCCGGTGCTGGTGCATGCCGCCGCCGGTGGCGTCGGCGGCTGGCTGGTGCAGTGGTTGATCGCGCGCGGCCATGCCGTCTTCGGCACGGTGTCGAGCCAGGCCAAGGCCGACTGGCTGCGCGGCCTCGGCGCGGTGCCGCTGCTGGCCGACAGCGACTGGGTGCCGGCCGCGCGCGGCGTCGCCGTCGTCTTCGATTCGGTGGGGCGCAGCACTTTGGCCGGCAGCCTGGAGGCGTTGCGCTTGGGTGGCCATCTCGTCCTCTTCGGCGCGGCCAGCGGCCAGCCCGAGCCGGTCGATGTGCTCGCGCTGCAGAAGAAGAGCCTGACGCTGACGCGGCCGGTACTGCCCCACTTCCTGCCCGACGCCGCCAAGCGCCGTGCGCGCGCTGCGACGGTGTTCGATGCCGTGCTGAGCGGCGCCGTGCAGTTGCGCATCCACGCCGAATTCCCGCTGGCCGATGTGGCCAGTGCCCATCAACTGCTGGCGTCGCGTGCGACGCAGGGCAAGCTTCTCCTCAAGCCATGACCATTCTGAAAGACCGCCTGGCCGCCCTCGGCCACACCCTGCCCGAACTGGGTTCGCCCGCTGCCAACTATCTGCACCACCGCGAAGGTGGGGGCCTCCTCGTCATCGCCGGCCAGATCGGCACGCCGGGCCTGGGCGCCCTGGAGGCGTCGGCTGCGCGGGTCGAAGCCGAGATCGCGGCACTCAAGCTGCTGGCCGTGCTGGACGCCGCAGTCGGCGGCGACCTCGGCCGTGTTCGCCAGGTGCTGCGCCTGGGCATCTTTGTCGCGGCGGGGCCGGGCTTCACCCAGCACAGCACGGTCGCCGATGGGGCGTCCGACCTCGTCGTCGCCGCACTCGGCGAGCGCGGCCGGCATGCGCGTGCGGCCATCGGCGTGGCCAGCCTGCCGGCGGGCGCGGCAGTGGAGGTCGAGGCCCTGGTGGAGTTGGTGTCGTGATGGCGCCGCTGCTGCTCAACCATGCCGGCGCCTCGCCGCTGTCGGCGGCGGCGCTCGCGGCCCTGCAAGCGCATCTGGCGCTGGAGGCCCGCCTCGGGCCGATGGAGGCGGGCGAGCAGGTCGCGCCGCAACTGCAGCGCCTGCGTGAAGACGCCGCCCGGCTGTTGAACGCCGGCAGCGACGAGATCGCCTTCCTCGGCAGCGGTTCGGCGGCCTTTGGCGCGGCCTGGTCGGCCTTCACGCACACGACGCCGCTGCGCGCGGGCGACCGCATCCTCGTCGGCCGCCAGGAGTGGGGTGGCAATCTCGCGACCTATCAACGCAGCGGCGCGACGGTCGAGGTGCTGCCCTGCCGTGCCGACGGCAGCGTCGATGTCGAGGCCGCTGCGGCACTGATCGACGAGCGGGTGCGCTGGATCTCGCTGACCTGGCTGCCCGCCAACGGCGGGCTCATCAACGACGCGGCCGCCCTGGGGCGGGTGGCGCGTGCGGCCGGCGTGCCGTATTTCATCGACGCCGGCCAGGCCGTGGGCCAGTTGCCGGTGGACGTGCAGGCCTTGGGCTGCGATGTGCTGAAGAGCGCCGGCCGCAAGCATCTGCGCGGGCCACGCGGCACGGCGCTGTTGTACGTGCGCAAGGATTTTGCGGATCGGCTGGAGCCGCCCTGGGTGGACGTCTCGGGCGCCCGCTTCGAGACGTCGGAGCAGCCGGTGGCGTTGAGGCTGGCGCTGCAGGTGGCGATTGCCGAAGCGCTGGAGATCGGTATCGACCGGATTGCTGCGCATGTGCAAGGCCTGGCCGCCCTGCTGCGCGAGCGCCTCGGCAAGCTGCCCCATGTGCGCCTGCACGACCTCGGTGAGGGCCCGCGCTCGGGCCTGGTCAGTTTCACCGTCGAAGGCGAAGCGGCGCTGGCGACCCGCATACGTCTGGCCGGGCAGGGCATCCATGTCGGCGCCAACGGCGTGCCCTACACGCCGCTGGACATGCAGGCGCGAGGTCTCGACGGTATCGTCCGCGCATCGTTTTCCTGGCTTAACAACCCAGCGGACATTGAGCGGCTAGCATCCGCGCTATGAAGATCGCAGCCCTCCAGATGGTCTCCGGCCCCGACGTGGCCGCCAACCTCGGCGCGGCGCGCCGCCTGCTGGAGGACGCGGCCCGCCGCGGCGCCCAGCTTGCGGCCCTGCCGGAGTACTTCTGCCTGATGGGCATGCACGACAGCGACAAGCTGGCGCTGGCCGAAGCCGAGGGCGAAGGACCCATCCAGGCCATGCTGGCCAGCGCCGCGCGCGACCTGGGCCTGTGGATCATCGGTGGCACGCTGCCCATCAAGTCGACGACGGCCGAGCGGGTGCGCAACTCGACGCTGGTGTTCTCGCCCGATGGCGAGCGCGTCGCGCGCTACGACAAGATCCATCTCTTCGCCTTCGACAACGGCCGCGAGAGCTATGACGAGGGCCGCGTGCTGGAGCCGGGTAGCCAGCCCACCAGCTTCGACACCGGCAGCATCAAGGTCGGCCTGTCGGTCTGCTACGACCTGCGTTTCCCCGAGCTCTACCGCGGCTATGCCGGCGTCGACCTGCTGGCCGTGCCGGCCGCCTTCACCTACACGACCGGCCAGGCCCATTGGGAGCTGCTGCTGCGCGCCCGCGCCGTCGAGAACCAATGCTATGTCGTGGCGCCCGCCCAGGGCGGCCAGCATGCCAACGGCCGCCGCACCTGGGGCCACAGCATGGTCATCGACCCCTGGGGCCAGGTGCTCAGCGTGCTGGCCGAGGGCGAGGGCGTCGTCATGGCGGACGTCGATCCGGCCCGCCTGACCCAGGTGCGCCAGCAATTGCCGGCCCTGGCGCATCGCAAGCTGGGGTAATCCTGGGGAGGTGACTTCCTGCGCGGCGAAGCGAGGCTTCTAGACTCGTTCGCTTCAGTCATCCCGAGCCTGCCCTGCCATGCGTTTCAAACTCGCGGGCGCCGTTCTGGCGCTGTCGACCGCTTTTTCGGCTTTCAGCGCTTTCGCAGCGCCGAGCGCCCCCCTCGGCCCCGTGACCAACCCGCTGTGGCTGCGCCAGTCCAGCATTTCGCCGGATGGCCGGCAGATCGCCTTCACCTTCCAGGGCAATCTCTACATCGTGCCCGCCGCCGGCGGCACCGCGCGGCTGCTGGTGGCCAATGGCAACCACATCGCGGCGCCGGTCTGGTCGCCCGATGGCAAGCTGCTGGCGTATGCGGCCGACCTCTATGGCAACAACGACGTCTTCCTCGTCTCGGCCGAGGGCGGCCCGTCGCGCCGGCTGACGGCGCATTCGGCCGGCGAGACGCCCATCGCCTTCACGCCCGATGGCAAAGCGGTGCTGTTCTCGGCCTCGCGCCAGGACGCCCGCACCAGCATGGCCTTCCCGTCGCCGGCCCTGGGCGAGCTCTACCAGGTCGGCATCGACGGGGGGCGTCGCCCCGAGCAGTTGTTCAGCGCGCCGGCCATGGCCGGCCGCTACAACAAGGCCGGCAGCCAGCTGGTCTACGAGGACTGGAAGGGTTATGAGAACGGCTTCCGCAAGCACCACATCTCGCCGGTAGCCCGCGACATCTGGCTGTGGGACGCCAAGACCGGCCAGCACCGCAAGCTGACGAACACCGGCGGCGAGAACCGCAACCCGGTCTGGTCGGCCGATGAGAAGTCGGTCTACTACCTCAGCGAGAAGAGCGGCTCCCTCAATGTCTGGAAGATGCCTCTGGACCGCCCCGAGGCGGCGCAGCAGATCACCCGCTTCACGAAGAATCCGGTGCGCTTCCTGAGCGTGGCCGGCGACGGCACGCTGTCCTTCGGCTTCGACGGTGAGCTCTACACCATGGCCGGCGACGCCGCCACGCCGCAGAAGGTCGGCATCGGCATCGCCGCCGATGCGATGCAGCCGCGCATCGAGAACCTCAAGCTGGCCGAAGGCGCCACCGACATGGCCGTCAGCCCTGATGGCGGCGAAGTGGCCGTCATCGTGCGCGGCCAGGTCTTCGTCTCGTCCGCCGAGTTCGGCAACACCCGCCGCATCACCGAAGGCCCGGGCCAGAAGCGCTCGGTCAGCTTCAGCCCCGATGGCCGCAGGCTGCTCTATGCCTGCGAGGTCAATGGCCAGTGGAGCCTGTGCGAGGCGGCGATTGCCGGCGACAAGAAGGCCGTGCCCAGCTTCTTCAACGCGCCGCGCGTGACGACCCGGGTGCTGCTGCAGGACGCCCACCAGAACTTCCAGCCGCGCTACTCGCCCGACGGCAAGCAGGTCGCCTATCTGCAGGACCGGGCGGCCCTGCATGTGCTGGACATCGCCAGCGGCAAGACCCGCGAGGTGCTGTCGGCCGACTTCAACTACTCGTATGAAGACGGCGACCAGTGGTTCGACTGGGCGCCCGACGGCAAGAGCCTGGCGGTGCAGTTCGTCGACCGCAATCGCTGGGGCCAGGAAGTCGGGGTGGTGCCGGCCGACGGCAGCGGCAAGCTCGTCAACCTGACCAACAGTGGCTACGAGGACATTCGGCCCATGTTCGCGCGCCAGGGCCAGATGCTGGTCTGGGCCTCCGACCGCCACGGCCTGCACGGCAATGGCGGCGGTTCGCGCACCGACGCCGACGTCTATGCGATGTTCCTGACCCGCGCGGCCTTCGACCGCTACCAGCTCGACAAGGCCGAATACGCCCAGCTGAAGAAGCGCGAGGAGGACGAGAAGAAGGACAGCGACAAGAAGGACGACGACAGCAAGAAGGCCGAGAAGAAGGACGCCGAGAAGAAAGACGAGAAGAAGGAAGCCGACAAGAAGGAAGAGAAGAAGCCCGAGCCGCCCAAGCCCGTCGTCATCGAGCAGGAGGGCATCGAGAACCGCACGGTGCGCATGACCACGGTGTCGGGCGACATCAAGGACTATGCGCTGACGCCGGACGGCGAGCAGCTGTTCTACGTCATCAAGACCGGCGAAGGCCATGAGCTGTGGCAGGTACGCCTGCGCGACAAGGAAGGCCGCCGCGTGGCCTCGCTGCCGGGTGGCCGCATCGAGGCCGTCAGCCTGGTGCTGGACGCCAAGGGCGCCAACGGTTTCGTCATGACCGGCGGCAAGGTGCAGAAGTTCAAGGTGCCCGGCGACGACGGCAAGGGCGATGTGAAGACCGAAGGCCTCAAGTTCACGGCCGAGCTGCGCATCGACCACACCGCCGAGCGCGCTCAGATGTTCGACCACGTCTGGCGCCAGACCTACGAGAAGCTCTACGTCAGCGACATGGGCGGCGTGGACTGGGCCGGCTATCGCAAGGTCTACGAGCGCCAGCTGCCCTTCGTGGCCGATGGCGCCGACTTCGCCGAGCTGCTCAGCGAGATGCTGGGGGAACTCAATGTCTCTCACACCGGCAGCAGCTACCGCCCCGCCTCGCGCGGTGACGCGACGGCCGCCCTGGGCCTGTTCTACGACCCGGCCCACAAGGGCGCCGGCGTCAAGGTGGGCGAGGTCATCGAGGGCGGCCCGCTGGACACGGCGGCCACCCGGCTCAAGGCCGGCATGGTCATCGAGTCCATCGACGGCGAAGCCATTGCGGCTGGTGCCGAGTTCGACTCCATGCTCAACCTCAAGTCGGGCAAGCAGGTCGTGCTGGAGGTGCTGGACCCGGCCACGGGCAAGCACTTCGAGCAGACCCTCAAGGCCATCAGCCAGGGTGCCGAGCGCGAGCTGCTCTACAAACGCTGGGTGCGCAAGGAGCGTGCCCTGGTGGACAAGCTGTCGGGCGGTCGCCTGGGCTATGTGCATGTGCGCGGCATGGACGACGGCAGCTACCGCCAGACCTATTCCGAGGCCCTGGGCCGCGCCAGCGGCAAGGAGGCCCTCATCGTCGACACCCGCTTCAACGGTGGCGGCAATCTGCACGACGAACTGGCTACGTTGCTGTCGGGCAAGAAATACCTGGAGTTCATGCCGCGCGGCCAGAGCCTGGGCTGGGAGCCGGGCGGCAAATGGGTCAAGCCCTCGGCGGTGCTGATCAGCGAGAGCAACTACTCCGACGCCCACCTCTTCCCGTGGACCTACAAGCATCTGGGCATCGGCAAGCTCATCGGCATGCCGGTGGCCGGCACCGGCACGGCCGTGTGGTGGGAAACCATGCAGGACGGCGCCACCGTCTTCGGCATCCCTCAGGTGGGCTTCCGGGCCCAGAACGGCGACTTCATGGAGAGGGCCCTGGTGACGCCGGATGTTGTCGTGCCGAATGACAAGGCGAAGCTCGACGCCGGTGACGATCAACAACTGGAAGCGGCCGTGAAATCGCTGCTCGGCAAGTGAGCGCCGTCGGCGTCATGCCCCTTGCGCAGCCGGGCCGCACGGTGGCCTGGGTCGTGGCCGTGCTGGTAGCGATCTCGCTGTTCGGCAACTTCTACGTCTACGACTCCATCGGCCCCGTGGCCGACCTGCTGCAGCAGCAGCGCGGCTTCTCGGATTCGCAGATCGCGCTGCTGAACGCCATCTACAGCCTGCCCAACGTCGTCCTCATCCTGGTGGGCGGCGTGCTGGTGGACCGTTTCGGTGCGGCGCGCATGACGCTGATCACGGCGGGCATCTGCGCCCTCGGCGCGGCGCTGACCGCCTTCAGCCCCAGCTTCGCCGGCATGGCCGCGGGCCGGCTGCTGTTCGGCATCGGCGCCGAGACCTTCAACATCGCGACGCTGGCCGCCGTGGCCGACTACTTTGGTGGCCGCAGCCTGGCGCTGGCCATGGGCGCGGAGCTGGCCGTGGGCCGCATGGGCTCCTATGGCGCCGACATGTCGCCGACCTGGTTTGCCGGTTCCTACGCGCAAGGCTGGCAGCCGCCCCTCGTCATCGCCGCCGCCATTGCGTTCTCGGCCTTCGTGGCGGCTTTCGCCTACTGGTGGGTGGACCGCGGCCCGCGCCGCGCCGGCCTGCTGCCCGCGGGCAACACGGCGGCCGAGAAATTCGCCTGGCGCGACCTGCTGCATTTCGGCAAGGCCTACTGGTATCTGCTGCTGCTGTGCGTGCTCTGGTACTCGGTCATCCTGGCCTTCCGCAGCACCTTCTCCATCAAGTATTTCCAGCATGCCCACGGGCTGGACCTGGCCGCGGCCGGGGAGATGAACAGCTATGTCTTCCTCGCCGCCGTGTTCGCCACACCGGCCTTCGGCTGGATGTGCGACCGCCTGCGCCGCTATGCGCCCTTCCTGGCGCTGGGCGCCCTGCTGCTGCCCATCGCGCTGGCCGTGCTGGCGCTGACGCACTGGAGCCTGTGGATACCGACGGCGCTGATCGGCGTCAGCTACTCGCTGGTGCCCGCCGTCATGTGGCCGCTGACCAGCCGCCTCGTGGCGCCGAATCGCTTCGGCACGGCCATCGGCCTGATGTGGGTGGTGCAGAACGCCGGCATCAGCGGCGCCAACCTGGTGGCGGGCTGGCTCAACGACCGGGCCGGTGCCAGTGCCACCAACCCGGCCGGCTACAGCGACATGATGTGGTTCTTCGGCCTCACCAGCGTGGCGGGCTGCGTCTTCGCGCTGCTGCTGTGGGCGACGGCGGGGCGGGCGCGGCACGAGATCAAGGCTTGAGATAAGGCGGAGCACACCATGGGGCTCTTGATCTTCAGCATCAACGTCACCCTCGACGGCTGCGTCGACCACCAGGAAGGCATCGCCGACGACGAGACGCATGCCTTCTTCACGGGCCTGATGGATGAATGCGGGGCGATGCTGTGGGGCCGCGTCACCTACGAAATGATGGAGAGCTACTGGCCGGCGGTCGCCCGCGGCGACGTGGCAGCGCCACCGGCGATGCGGGAGTGGGCGCTCAAGCTGGAGGCCAAGCCGAAATACGTGGTGTCGTCAACGCGAAAGGCCTTCCCGTGGACCCACAGCCACCCCATCGTGGGCGATCTGCGCATGGGTGTGCAGAAGCTCAAGGATGCGACCCCAAACGGTGTGTTGCTCGGCAGCGGCAAGCTCGCGGCCGAGCTGGACCGGCTGGATCTGATCGACGAGTACAGGTTGCTCGTCCACCCCAGGATCGCCGGCCACGGCCCGACGCTGTATGAGAGCGGGCTGCCCAGCACGCGACGACTCGAGTTGGTCTCGGCGAAGCCGCTGCGATGTGGTGCGGTCGCCATGCACTACCGGTGCGCGCGTTAGGCGCAACACCCGCCAGGCGTCTACGGTCTCAGCGTGACCAGATCGCGCAGCAGCAGGTCGATATTGGCCCGCAGCGCGCGTTCGTTGGCGATGCGCAGCCTCTCGTTGGGCGACACGATGGCCTCGCTGAAGCCGGCCTCGTCGGTGTTGGCGATGCGGCGCTGGTAGACCGTCTTGCCGCTGGCCTTGTCAACCAGGGTGTAGCGCACGGCGGTTCCCACGGTCACGCCCAGCGCGGGCACCAGGGGCTGGTCCAGCTGCAGCAGTTCGGCCTGCAGCTCGAAGCGCGGCGCCGGTTCGGGCGACAGCGGCTTCATGCCGACGGCGAACAGCGATTCATCCAGGGCCTGCTGCAGCGCCACGGCACTGACCTTGGAGCCCCACCAGCGATTGGTTTCCTGGCCACCCTGGACGGTGGCGACGCCAATTTGGCCCCTCAGCGCATCCGGCACCCAGCCGCGGATCTGCAGCGCATTGGCCGCCGTGACGGCCATGGGCAGAGGCTGGCTGGGCGTGCCGCAGCCGGCCAGCAACGCGGCCAGCAATGTGGTGGAGATCAGGGCAAGGCGAGGCATGGGTAGCCCATGCTAGGCCGAAGCGGTGGCTTCGATGGGCCTAAAAGCGCCGGTCGCGCCGGCCTATTCAGTGCTCGGCAAGCGGCTCGGGCGCTCCGAGGGCGGAGATGACCTCCAGCATGCCGCGCACCTTGAAGGGTTTGAGCAGCAGGCGGCAGACGTCGAGCTGCTTCAATCGCAGCGCCAGCTCGACGTCGCAGGAGGCGGCCGTCGCCGCCACCGGCACGTTGGCCGGATGCGAGGCCTCGCCGGCGCGCAGGCGGCGCAACAGCTCCAGCGCCTCGCCCTCCTCGTCGATGGCGATCAGCAGCGCGTCGTAGCGGCTTTCGAACAACAGCTTCCCGGCCATCGCCGTGCTGGTGGCCTCCTGCACATCGGCCAAGCCCATTTCACGCGCCATGGTCGACACCGTGCGGCGCAGCACGAACTGCGGCTCGAGCAGCAGCAGCCGGCCGCTGGGCGTGACGGCGGTCATGGGTTTTCGCCCTGGCCGACCAGTTCGGCGACGACCAGGTCGCGCAGCGTGCCGAAGATGGCGCGGTCCAGCACGTCGAAGTGGCGCGGCTTGGTGTCGATGAGGCAGAGGGTGCCGATGGTTGCGCCGCTTGGCAGTGCCAGCGGCGCGCCGATGTAGAAGCGGATGAAGGGTGCGCCGACGACCAGGGGGTTGTCGGCGAAGCGCGGGTCCAGCGCGGCATCCAGCACCTCGAAGAGATCGGGCTGCAGGATGGCGTGGCCGCAGAAGGAGATCTCGCGCGAGGTCTCGCAGGCATCCAGGCCGACGCGGGCCTTGAACCACTGGCGCCGCTCGTCGATGAGGCTGATCAGCGCGATCGGCATGTCGAACTCTTCGGCGGCGAAGCTGACGATGCGGTCGAAGCGCTCCTCGGGTGGCGTGTCGAGGATGAGCAGCTCGCGCAGCACGCGCAGGCGCTCGGCGTCATTGGCGGGAATGGGTGCGGGCGTCATGCGGTGGGTGGGACGGTTAGGCGCAGTTTAGGCCGCCAGCACCGTGGTGTGGGCTTGCACCCGGCCGTCGGCGATGCGCAGCTCGCCCGCCGCGATGGGCAGCCTGAAGCGCCGCGGGCCGGCACTGCCCGGGTTGACGAAGAGCACGCCGTCGCGGGTCTCGATGTGGGGCTGGTGCGAATGGCCGGTGATGACGGCGGCGATGCCGGCCGCGCGCGGATCGATCGTGAGCTCGGCCAGGTCGTGCAGCACATGCAGGGTCAGGCCGCCCGCATGCAGCTGCGCCGCTTCGGGCAAGGCCCGGCCCCAGGGCGCGTTGTCGTTGTTGCCGCGCACGACGGTCAGCGGTGCGATCTGCGCCAGGCGCTCCAACACGGCCGGGTCGCCGATGTCTCCGGCATGCACGATGAAGTCCGACCCCTGCAGCCAGGCCAGCGCCTCGGGCCTGAGCAGGCCGTGGGTGTCGGAGATCAGGCCGACCCGGATCACTTCACTTCCAGCGTGTAGGTCACCGCCTGCGACAGGCTGGGCAGGATGCCGCCGAAGTTCAGCGTGTAGCGGCCGGCCTTGAGCGGGCCGAGCGCCACGTAGTAGCCGTTGGCGGCGGCCGGCGCGTCGTCGTCCGGCGCGACGAGGAAGCAGCCCTTGGTGGCCTGGCGGTGCGCTTCCAGGCCGGGGAAGCGCCGGCCGTTGAGCTCCAGTACCAGGGCCGCGGGCGCCTCGGTCAGCGTTTCGGCGCGCAGCATCAGCGAGGCGCAGGCTTCGCGCTCGTCGTCGGGCGGGAAGGTGATGAAGTTGACGAGGGGGAAGAACAGCGTCTTGCCCGCCGGGATGCGGCAGCGGCGCACGGTGCGCGCCGTGCCATAGGTGCCGGCCAGGAACCACACCGGCCCGGACTGGCCGCTGGCGCACAGGCTGCCATCGCGGTCGGCCACGGGGCTGTCCTCTTCCTCGAAGGACATGGCCCAGTGCCACCAGCGCTTGGACCATTCCTCCTGCGTGGCGCCGGCAATCGGCTTGGCCGCAGGAATGAGCTGGGCCTGCGTCGGCAGGGCGGCGGCCAGCAGCAGGGCCAGGGTGAGGGCGTGTCGCATCAGTCTTGCTTCAGGTTTTGCGCTTGCGTTCCATGGCCACTTCGGAGACCTGAAAGCCCAGCTTCTCGTAGAAGGCCGCCACGCCGCCGCGGCCGGCGCGCAGCACCCAGGTCATCTCGTCGTTGTCGCCGATGGCAGCCTTGACGAGGGCGCTGCCGATGCCGCGGCCACGGTGCGAATCCGCGACGACGACCATGGAGATATAGCCGTTGAAGAGGCCGTCGGTGATGGCGCGCAGGAAGCCGATCACCTCGCCATCGTCGTCCACGGCGGCCAGGGCAAGCTGGGAGCGTCGGACCAGTTCGGCAAAGACGGCGGCATCGGCCACGCGCGGCCCCCATTGGTTTGCAACCAGCAGCTCGCGTGCAGCTTCGACTTCGTCAGGCTGGATGGGTCGGATCTGCATTCAGCCCCCGAACATCATGCGATGGGCCAGCGCTTTCTTCAGCGGCGTGGCCAGCTCGAGACCGGCCAGCGCCAGGCCGCGCAGCGCCGGCAGCCCCGGCAGCCGCCAGGCGAAGCTGCGGGCGAGGAAGTCCGTCGCGGCGATCATGGGCCAGCGGTCGGGGGCGCGCTGCCAGTCGACGCGGGCCAGCACGGCGTCCAGGCCCTGGCCGGTCTCGGCGGCCTCGCGCAGCGCGTCCACCAGGGCCTGGGCGTCGCGCAGGCCGAGGTTCAGCCCCTGGCCGGCGACCGGGTGCAGGGTCTGGGCCGCGTTGCCGATGCGCAGGGCCCGGCCTTGCAGCAGCCGCGTCTCGGCGTTGAGGCCGAGAGGGAAGCATTTCAGTGGCGAGATGCCGGTCAACTGGCCTGCCGCGGCCGGCAGCTGCTGCTGGATGACGACGAGGCGCTGGGCGTCGTTCAGCGTGGCGATGTCGTCCTCGGCCTGTGGCAGGCACCAGACCAGGGCCGCGCGTGGGCCCTGGGCGTCGTCGGGCAGGGGCAGCAGCGCCAGCGGCCCGTTGCGCGTGAAGCGCTCGATGGCCAGGCCCTGCAGGCCGGGCGGCGCGAGGCGCACCTGGCCGACCCAGGCGTTCTGGTGGTAGTCGCTGGTGATGGACTTCCTGTCCTGCTCGGCGAACACACCACCCTCGGCAACGACGGCGAGGTCGAAACGGTCCACGACCGGCCCTTCGCCGCAGTCCAGCTCCACGCCCGTCGCATCGGAGCGGATCGCGTGCACCGGCGTCGCAAAGCGCGTGAACAACCGTTCGCGTTGCGTCTCCGCCAAATCCAGCCAGCGCTGCTGCAGCGGCGCGACGAGGGCGCCATAGGGCAGCACGGCGCCGAGCTGGGGCAGGCCTTGTTCGGCGGCGCTGATGCGCACCTCGCCGGCGATGGGCGCGGGCGGGGCCTGGCTGACGTGCACGGTGCGGATGGCCTGGGCGTCTTCTGGCCGCCAGGCGTTCAGGCGCTGCAGCAACCGGATGCTGCCGAGGTTGAGGGCCAGCGTGCGCGCGTCGCCGCTGATGTCACGGTCGAGGGCGCGGGTGTCGAAGAGGTGGATTTCGGCGCCCGCGAGGCGTTCGGCGGCGAGCAGGGCGAGGGCGAGGCCGGCGGGGCCTGCGCCGATGACGGCGAACTTCATGCCCTCAACGATAGATCATCGGTAGCGGTCGACGATGCGGGCCAGGCTGCCGTCGGTCTGCATGACCGCCAGCGCGGCGTCCAGATCGGTCAGCGACACGGCGGCGCGCGGCGACAGTGCACAACAGGTGCGCCAGTGCGTGACGACCAGCGGCGGGTGCAGGGCCAGCGGCACCTCGCCGCGGCGCAGCAGGTATTCGAAGCTGGCGCGGCCCACCAGGGCGTGGTCGACGCGGCCCAGGGCCAGCTTGCGCAGCAGGCTCTCCAGATTGGGCCCGTCGTCGCGCACGAAGCCGGCGCCCAGCGCGGCGGCGACCTCGGCGTACTCGAAGCCTGCGATGGTGCCGATGCGCTGGCCGGCGACGTTCTGCAGCCGCGCCGGCGCCGGCCGGCGCCTGGCCGTGACCAGCAGTTCGCCGTCGTCGAGAAAAGGCCGGCTCCATTGCAGCGGCCCGGGCAGCCAGGCGGGCAGATAGGTGCAGATCATGTCGGCCTCGTCGCTGGCCAGCAGCAGCGGGCCGACGCGGCGGCGCGGCACGACGCGAAAGCGCAGCGCGCGGTGCAGGCGCTGGCCCAGCTCCAGCGCGATGTCGTGCTGCAGCCCGTCGACGACCTGGCCGTCGCGGATCAGGGCCTGGGGCATCTGCACGCTGCTGTCGATGAGCACGACCAGGGCCGCCTCGTCCGCAGCCGCGACGGCTGGCGCGCCCAGGGCCAGCAACAGGTGGCGCCGTGTCAGCCGCATGCGGGCCTCAGCGGAAGCGTTCGAGGATGCGCGTCAGGCCGCCGTCGGCCTGCATGGCGGCCAGTGCCGCGTCGAGCTGGGCCAGGGGCAGGCTGCTGCGCGGTGACAGCGCACAGGCCGTGCGCAGCCGCGCGATGACCAGCGGCGGGTGCAGCTCCAGCGGTACCTCGCCACGGCGCTGCAGATACTCGAAGGTGACGCGGCCGACGATGGCGTGGTCGATGCGCCCCGAGGCGAGCTTGCGCAGGTTGGTGATCAGGTTGGGCGCGTCATCACGCATGAAGCTCGACCCCAGCGCGGTCTCGGTCTCCGGGTAGAGGAAGCCCGACACCGTGCCGATGCGCCGGCCGGTCACGTCCTGCAACTGGGCCGGGGCCGGGCGGCGGGCCGCGGTGACCAGCATGTCGGCGTCGTCGAGGTAGGGGCGGCTCCACTGCAGCTGCCCGGGCAGCCAGCCGGGGATGTAGTTGCAGATCAGGTCGGCCTCCTGGCCTTCGCCCAGCAGCTGGGCGATGCGCCGCCGCGGCACGAGGCGAAAGCGCACGCTGCGGCCCAGGCGCTGGCCGAGCTCCAGCGCGAGCAGGTATTGCAGGCCATCGACGGGCCGCCCGTCCTTGAACAGGGCCTGGGGCATCTCGATGCTGCCGTCGATGAGCACGAAGAGCGGCGGGTCGTCGGCGCGCGCCGGCCCGGCCGCCACACCGGCAGCAGCCAGGCCCAGCAGCAGGCCGCGCCTCGACATCCGCGCCATCGTCTTCATCCCGTTGCGCGCCGCCCCCGGCACGCTCGAGGGCATTGTGGCCATGCGCCGGCAAGCCTGGGCAGGCCGGCTTAAGCTGTCGCTTTTCCGCACTCCGCCCCCCAGGACCACTTCATGCAATACCGCCGTCTCGGCCGCGCCGGCCTCCAGGTTTCCGAACTCTCCCTCGGCTCCTGGGTCACGTATCACAACCAGGTCGGCACCAAGGCCGCCACCGAGATGCTGGCCGCGGCCTTCGACGCCGGCATCAACTTCTTCGACAACGCCGAGGTCTATGCCCAAGGCGAGAGCGAGGTCGTCATGGGGCAGGCCTTCAAGGCGCTGGGCTGGAACCGGCTCGACTACATCGTCTCCAGCAAGTTCTTCTGGGGCCTGGCGCGTGACGGCGTGACGGTGAACCGCAAGGACACGCTGAACCGCAAATACCTGATGCAGGCCGTCGACGCGTCGCTGAAGCGCTTCCAGCTCGAGCACCTGGACCTCATCTACTGCCACCGCCCCGACCCCCACACGCCCATCGAGGAAACCGTCTGGGCCATGAGCGACATCATTCGCCAGGGCAAGGCGCTGTACTGGGGCACCAGCGAGTGGAGCGCCGCCGACATCCGCGCCGCCTGGGAGATCGCCGAGCGCCATCATCTGCACAAGCCCGTCGTCGAGCAGCCGCAGTACCACCTCTTCCACCGCCGCAAGGTGGAGCAGGAGTTCGCCCGCCTGTATGACGACATCGGCCTGGGCCTGACGACCTGGAGCCCGCTGGCCTCGGGCCTGCTGACCGGCAAATACCGCGCCGGCATTCCCGAAGGCAGCCGCGGCGCGCTGGAGAACATGGCCTGGATGCGCGAGCAGCTGCAGGACAAGGCCAAGAACGACGCCGTGGGCAAGCTCGCCGAGATCGCCACCGAACTCGGCTGCAACACGGCCCAGCTGGCCATCGCCTGGATCAACCGCAACCCGCGCGTGTCCACCGTCATCCTGGGCGCCAGCCGCATCGAGCAGCTGCACGACAACCTCGGCGCGCTGGCGGTGACGCCCAAGCTCACGCCGGAAATCCTGGAACGCATCGACGCCATCGCCAAACCCTTGGCGCAGTGATCATTCACGTTCTCTGAGGGCAAGACCCGGCAATGAGGGCCCTTTCGGTGCCTGAGAATGCCGGTATGAGGGTCCTGATAACAAAAGGGTGCGCTGCAACCCTGCTGATCGCTGCCAGCCTGCTGGCCTCGATGGCGCATGCCGTCGTGCCGCGCTTCGAACCCATCGGGGAGCCGGGTGCGGTGCGGGACAACGTGGTCTCGGCGCTGGCGCTGGACGCCCGCGGCCTGCTGTGGGCCGGGTCGCCCGAGGGCCTGCTGCGCTTCGACGGCTATGCCTTCCGCCGCTACCCCCTGAGCGGCCCCGACGGCCAGCTGCTGCCCGAGCAGTTCGTGCGCGCCATGCTGCCCGACCCGCGCGGCTGGATGTGGGTGGCCGCCGGCAACAGCGGCCTGGTGCGCCTGGACGTGGCCACCGGCCGCTGGGACCGCTGGGCGCGCGACGGCAAGTCGGCCGACGAGACGGCGCCTGCCGCCAACACCGTGCGCACCTTCGCGCTGGAGAAGGACGGCACGCTGTGGATAGGCGGCAGCGGCGGCCTGGACCGCTTCGATGTCAAGAACCAGCGCTTCACCCACCAGCGCGGCAAGGAAGACGGCCTGCCCGACACGCGCGTGCAGACCCTGCTCGTCGACCGCCAAGGCACGCTGTGGATAGGCACCTGGCGCGGCCTGGCCCGCAAGGCGGCCGACGGCCCCATCGAGACGCTGGACGTCGGCGTGGGCGACCAGCTCATCACGATGATCAGCGAGGCCGTCGACGGCCGCATCATCATCGGCACGGCGCAGGGCCGCCTGCGCGCCTTGTCGCCCAGCGGCCAGCCGCTGCCCTTCAGCCCCGGCGCCCAGCCGGGTGCCACCTCGGGGGCCTGGCCGGTCATGGCCATGGCCCAGCCGGACTCCGATGAACTGTGGTTCGGCGACGCCTCGGGCGTTTCGCGCCGGCGTGCGACGGACGGCGCGCTGATCGAGCGCCTGCCCGCCACCGGCGCCGGCACCGCGCCGCGCAGCGATGTGCGCGCGCTGATGCGCGACCCCTCGGGCACCGTCTGGGCCGGCAGCTATGGCGGCGGCCTGATGCGCCATGTGCCGTCGCTGCCCGGCCTGTCCATGGTGCGCGAGGCGGTCGGCTCGGTCTCCGGCGGCCTGGACGTGCGCAGCATCCTGCAGCTGGACAACGGCGAGATCTGGCTGGGCACGCTGGCCGGCGGCATCGAACGCCGCGACCGCGACCTGATGCCGCTCGGCCTGGTCGCTCAGGGCGGCGGTGGCCTGCCGCCGGGCCGCGTCAACGCGCTGGGGCAGACCAAGGACGGCGCCGTCTGGGTCGCCATCGACACCCAGTTGCTGCGCTTCGACAGCCAGGGCCGCTGGAAGGAAACCCTGCGCAGCGGCAACGCGGTGCCGCGGCGCTTCCAGCCGACCGAAGACGGCGCGCTGTGGATCGCGACGCTGGACGGCCTGATGCGCTGGACGCCCCAGCACCCGCAGATGCGCCCCATCCCGACGGGCGGCCTGGTGGGCGGCACCGGCGAGGTCAATGCCTTCGCCACGCTGCCCGACGGCAGCCTTTGGGCCGGCGGCGCGGCCGGCCTGTTCCGCGTTGCCAAGCCCGGCTCGGACGAGCCCGTGGCCGAATGGGTGGAGCCCGTGGGCCTGACCGGCCAGACCGTGCTCGGCATGGCCGTCGACCTGGCCGGGCGGCTCTGGGTCGATACCGGCACCGGCCTGCACCGCCTCATCGACAGCGACGGCAAGAAGGCGCGCTTCGAGGTCGTCGGCGCCTCCGACATCGGCGGGGCCTTCGGCGCCAACCTGCTGTTCGACAAGCAGGGCCGCATCTGGTCGCAGCGCAATATGTACGACCCGCACAGCGGCGAACGCCGCGAGCTGGGTGCGGCCGATGGCGCCGACCTCGGCACCGGCTGGTTCCGCTCCTACGCCAAGCTGGACGACGGCCGCATGATGTTCGGCGGCGCCCGCGGCCTGCTCGTCATCGACCCCGAACGCTTCGCGCCCTGGACCTACAAGCCGCCGCTGGTCGTTTCAGAACTGCGCATCGATGGCGGGGAGCGCCCCTTGCCCGCCAGCGGCGCCGACATCGTGCTGGCGCCCGGCGAGCGCGGCCTGAGCCTGGCCTTCGCCTCGCTGGACTACAGCCAGCCGGGCCGCAACCGCTACCGCTACCGGCTGCAGGGCCTGGACGCCGGCTGGATCGACGCCGGCCCGCTGGGCCGCGCGGCGGCCTACACCAACCTCGCGCCCGGCCATTACCAGCTGCTGGTGCAGGGCAGCAACCGCGACGGCGCCTGGAGCCCCAACGAGTTGAAGATCGGCGTCGACGTGCGCGCGGCCTGGTGGCAGACGCGCTGGGCCCTGGCCCTGGCCGTCATCGCCGCCGTCGGCCTGGTCGCCTGCATCGTCAGCATGCGTACGCGGCTGCTGCTGCGCCACCGCCGCGTGCTCGAGGCGCGCGTGCAGGAACGCACCGAGGCGCTGGAGGCCGCCACGGCGGCGCTGACGGCCAAGTCCCTCGAACTGGAGGAGGCCAGCCTCACCGACCCGCTGACCGGCCTGCGCAACCGCCGCTTCCTCGATCGCCAGATGCCCGCCGACGCGGCGCTCACGCTGCGCCACTACGAGCCGCACGCCGATGCAATGGCCGCTCGCAACGAGGGTGACAACGAGCAGGACCTGCTCTTCTTCCTCATCGACATCGACCACTTCAAGCGCATCAACGACGCCCATGGCCACATGGCCGGCGACGCCGTGCTGATGCAGATGCGCGGCCGGCTGGAGCAGGTCTTCCGCGCCACCGACTACCTGGTGCGCTGGGGCGGCGAGGAATTCCTCATCGTCGCCCGCGGCACGCCGCGCCGCCGTGCGGCCGAGCTGGCCGAGCGCGCCCGCCAGGCCATCGTGGCCCAGCCCTTCGAGCTCGGCGGGGAACTGCGCCTGGTGCTGACCTGCTCGGTCGGTTTCTCGGCCTTCCCGCTGTGCGCCAGCCTGCCGCGTGCGCTGGACTGGCATGCCGCCATCGACCTGGCCGACGCGGCGCTGTACGACGCCAAGGACACCGGCCGCAATGCCTGGGTCGGCCTGCTCGATGCCGAGGCCGGCAGCGAGGATGAGCTGCGCCAGGACATCCGCCGGCCGCTCGACAGCTGGGCTGCCAGCGGGCGGCTGACGCTGCTGCGGTCAGGGCGCGCCTGAGGGCTGGCCTTGGCTGACGGCGATCCCTAATATCGCCGCCATGCTGCCACCTGCCGCCGCCCCGCCCCTGTCCTTCGGCCATGCGGCGCTGGCCGGGCGCCTCGTCGACGAGCTGTCGGCCAGCCTGGAGCCCGGCGCCGGCAGCAGCACCGAGCCGGCCCTGGTCATCGGTGTCTTCGGCGAATGGGGTGCGGGCAAGAGCCGGCTGTTGCAGGCGGTGGCCGAAGCGCTGCCGACCGGAGACGGCAAGCAGCTCCTCAACGTCATCGTGCCCTTCAACGCCTGGCGCTACGAGCGTGAGGAGCATCTGCTGGTGCCGCTGTTGCGGGTGGCCCAGCAATGCCTGCGCAAGGCGCTGGACGACAGCGTCGACGAACCCACGCGTCGCAGCGAGAAGCTGTCCGACCGGGTGTTGCTGCTCGGCGAGCTGGCACAAACCGTCTATCAGCACGGTGGCCGTGAACTGCTGCAGACGGCGCTGGCCACGCAGGGTGTCGTCCTCAAGCTGCCCGAGCTGAAGTCCGAAGCCGGCCAGGCCAAGCCGTCGGTCTGGCGGCGTTGGTCGGAGCACGGCAAGGCACTGAAGCGCGCCCGCCGCCTCGATTTGCCGGGCGATCAGCTGCACAGCCTCTATTACGACTTTCTCGAGCATCTCAAGGCGGTGACCGGCCGCAATCCCAGTGCCCTGGCCCTGCATCGTGAGCGGCTCAAATACGGCGGCTCCGGCTGGTGGCCGCGCACGCAATACTGGTTCCGCACGAAGAGGGCCTGGGTGATGACCGGCGAGTCGCCGCAGGAGGCGGACTTCAGGCTCAACCTCGTCTTCCTCGTTGACGACCTCGATCGCTGCCTGCCCGACAAGGCTGTCGAGGTGCTGGAAGCGGTCAAGCTCTTCCTGGAGGTGGAAGGCTGCGCCTTCGTGCTGGCCCTGGACGAGGAGGTCGTCGAGCGTGGCATCGCGCACCGCTACCGCGACTACGCGCTGCAGGGCAAGGAGGGCATGACGCCCATCACGGGTGCGGAGTACCTCGAGAAGCTCGTGCACCTGCCGGTGCGGCTGCCGCGGCCGACGCGCGCCGAGGCCGAGGATTTCCTCGCGTTCAGGCATGCCGAACTGTTTGCCATCGACGGCCGGCCCAACGAACTGGCGCGGCTGGTGGCGGCCATCACGCCGTCGGTGCCGCGCAAGCTGCATCGCATGATCAACCTGCTGGAGATGGCGGACCAGCTCGCCTCGACGGTGGGTGGGAACGGCGCCGAGCGGCGGCACTGGCTGGCCATCGTCTGCGCGCTGCAGCTGTTCACGCCGGCGCTCTACCGCTACGTGCGCCTGCGCGGCCCGACGCTGCTGATGACGCTGGCCGACTGGCGCGCCGACGCCCGCCTGCGCGACCTCGATGCGCTGCGCGAGCAACTGGCCAGCGAGGTGCGCGCGGTGGCGTCGCCGGCCGAGCTGAACTACCGCCTCGTGTTGTTGCGCCTGCCCGACCTCTGCGCGGCGGCGTTGCAGAACCGCTCGGGCTTCGACCTGCTGGAGCTGCTGGCCCAGGTGGGCGAGCTGAGGCAGAAGGCGCCGCTGACGTCGACACAACTCGGCGCCCTGCTGGCCTTCACCGAGGCCAAGGCCGAGGACAAGGCGCCGGAGCCGGTCGAGATGCCGCCAGAGGTGGGCGTCGTCGTGACGCCGATCGCGCCGCCGCAACCGCCTGTCGTCGCGATGCCGGCGGCGACCGAACCGCTGGTCGCTCCCGCGGTCACCCTGCCGGCTCAACCGTCGTTCGTCGCGGAGCCTGCTGCCGCTTCACCCACCGCCACCTCCACCTCACCCGCAGCAGCCGAGGTCAGGCTGGAGGACGAGCGCGGCCTGCTCGAAGCCCTGGTCTCGGGCAACCTGGAGCTGGTGCGCTTTGCGCTTTCCAAGGAGGGCGAAGTGCTGCGCGGCCGCAGCCTGCCAGTGGGGTTCTGGGAGCTGCTGCGCAGCTCGCCGTGGTTCGCCCGCATCGGAGACTGGATGGAGGAGGGCATGCCACCGGGTGCCGTGGAGCAGGTGCTGCGCGAGCTGCGGCCTCATCTGTCGCAGGCCATGGCGATCGAGCTGCTGCGGGCCTTCGGCGCACCCTTGCATGCGGTGCTGCGTCGACCCAGCTGGGCGAGCCGGGTCCGGGTGGAAAAAGAGGATTCGCTGTCGCCTTATGTGCTGGCGCCGATGCTGGACCGCGACCTGCGTGTGTCGCTGGCGACGCGCGACGTCGCTGCGGCGGCGGCCTGGCAGGTGCCTAGCGGCTGGCAGGCATCGATCGAGGAGATCTCGTCCCAGCGCGTGGAGGACTACAAGGTGGTGCTGAGAGCGGGTGCGGAACCCCGCTTCGGCGTTTTCGCGTTGCTGACGATCACGCGTGACAGTGGCTCGCACCCGGTCACGCAGCGCTTGCGCTGGATGGAGCCGGGCAGTTTCCTGAGCGGCTCTCCCTCTGATGAGGCAGGCCGCATGTCCGACGAACCCTTGCCGGCGCCGGCCAGTCTGCACACCGGCTTCTGGATGGCCGACACAGCCTGCACCCGGGTGCTGTGGTGGACCTTGATGCCCGAGCAGATGCCCCCGAGCCGCAACGGAGACGATGACAACGAGCCCGTCAGGGGCGTCGCTCCGGAACAGGTCTTCGAGTTCCTGCGTCGGCTCGCGCGGCTGCTGCCGCCTTGTAGGGTGCAACTGCCCAGTGCAGTCGAATGGGAGTACGCCTGCCGGGCGGGCACGATCACGCCCTGGGCCTTTGGCGTTAGCGTGAATGCCGGCCAGGTCCGCATGCTGAGCGCCGGGCCGGCGCCGGTGGCCAGCCTGCCACCCAATCCCTGGGGGCTGTACGAGATGCATGGCAATGTGGCCGAAATCTGCGCCGACTGGCCCTCGCTCGAGGGGCGCGACGGCTCGAGCGCAGAGGCCCTGTCGCTGCGCGGCGGTTCTTTCGCCGATCCGCCGGCGGCAATGCGGTCCGCGTCGATGCGAGGGGTAGGTCGCCAGGAAATCCGCAACGACGTGGGCTTTCGTTTCACGCTGCGTGCCTGGGAGCGTGGCGAGGCGGCCGCTGCCAGTCTGCCCGATCCCGCCTTCTAAGCGCCCAGCGCCGGCCCCCACCCGAACGGCGCCGGCAACACCGCCAGGATGCGCTGCCGCAGCGGCGCATAGGCCTCGTCCACCGGCTGCCCGGCCCGCGGGGCCAGCGGGTCCTGGTGGCTGCCGAAGGCTTCGTCGAGGTCGGCCCAGTCGTCCGCGGACAGCAGGGCCACCGCCCGCGGCAGGATGGCCGTCTCCTCGCGCTTCATGTGGCGCAGATAGCGTGCCGAGTAGACCTTCAGCTGCTGCTCGAACTTCTCGCGCCGGCCGTCGCCCATCTGCTCCCAGGCCAGCAGGCTGTGCTGCAGTTCGCGGATGGCGCGCTCGCCCTGGGCGTGGTCTACCTCCAGCTCGTCCAGCGTCTCGCGCAGCTCGGGCGCCAGCGCGCGCAGCTTGGGGAAGAGCAGCTCGCTTTCCTTCTGGTGATGCAAGCGTTCCGGAAATTCGTCGACGTAGAACAGCATGGCCCGCAGCGCTGCGAAGTCGGGCGGTATGCCCGCGCGCTTCTGGGCATCGAGCAGCAGGGGCAGGGTGCGCAGCATCGCGGCCAGGGCGTCGTGCTCGGCGCGGATGACGCGCACCGCCAGGGGCATGGGCGAGGCAGACATGCCCCAAGCGTCGCGCTTCGCGGGGTGGCGGGTGTTGCGCTGGATCAAGGCCTCGGCAATGCCCACTCAGGGCACCCCCGTAAAATCCCTGGTTTTGCTCCTCCAGCCCAAGAAAGCCCCGGCCATGACTGCATCGACCGCCTCCCCCACCCTCATGGCCAACGCGATCCGCGCCCTCGCGATGGACGCGGTGCAGGCGGCCAACTCCGGCCACCCCGGAGCGCCCATGGGCATGGCCGACATCGCCGTCGCGCTGTGGGGCCACCATCTGCAGCACAACCCGGCCAACCCGCACTGGGCCAACCGCGACCGTTTCGTGCTGTCCAACGGCCACGGCTCGATGCTGATCTATGCACTGCTGCACCTGACGGGCTATGACCTGCCCATAGCCGAGCTGCGCAACTTCCGCCAGATGCACAGCAAGACGCCGGGCCACCCCGAAGTGGGCGTCACCCCCGGCATCGAGACGACGACCGGCCCGCTGGGCCAGGGCGTGACCAACGCCGTCGGCCTGGCGCTGGCCGAGAAGCTGTTGGCACGTGACTTCAATCGCGAAGGCCACGAGATCGTCGATCACCACACCTATGTCTTCCTGGGCGACGGCTGCCTGATGGAAGGCATCAGCCACGAGGCCGCCTCGCTGGCTGGCGCCTGGAAGCTGAACAAGCTGATCGCCATCTACGACGACAACGGCATCAGCATCGATGGCCAGGTCGCGCCCTGGTTCGGCGACGACACCGCCAAGCGCTTCCAGGCCTATGGCTGGCACGTCATCGGCCCGGTGGACGGCCATGAGGTCGACGCCCTCGACGACGCCATCGGCAAGGCCAAGGAGAGCACCGACAAGCCGACGCTGATCATCGCCAAGACGGCCATCGGCAAGGGTTCGCCCAACCGCGCCAACACCGCCAAGGCCCATGGCGAGCCGCTGGGTGCGGAAGAGATCAAGCTGACCCGCGAGGCCCTTGCCTGGGAGCACGAGCCCTTCTCCGTGCCGGCCGAGGTCTATGCGGCCTGGGACGCCAAGGAGCGCGGCGACAAGATTGAGGCCGAGTGGGACAGCCGCTTCGACGCCTATGCCGAAGCCCACCCCGAGCTGGCCGCCGAGTTCCAGCGCCGCATGGCCGGCGTACTGCCCGCCAACTTCGCGCAGATCGCCGTCGACGCCGTCGTCAAGGCCCATGCCGAGTCGCAGACCGTCGCCAGCCGCAAGGCCAGCCAACTGGCCCTCGAAGCCTTCACGCTGGCCCTGCCCGAAATGCTGGGCGGCAGCGCCGACCTGACCGGCTCCAACCTGACCAACACCTCGTCCACGCCGGCGCTGCGTTTCGAGGCCGATGGCAAGCCCAACAACGGCCGCCACATCAACTACGGCGTGCGCGAATTCGGCATGGCCGCCATCATGAACGGCGTCGCGCTGCACGGCGGCTTCATCCCCTATGGCGGCACCTTCCTGACCTTCAGCGACTACAGCCGCAACGCCATCCGCATGGCCGCGCTGATGAAGACCCGCGTCATCCACGTGATGACGCACGACTCCATCGGCCTGGGTGAAGACGGCCCGACCCACCAGTCCGTCGAGCATGTCGCCTCGCTGCGCCTGATCCCCGGCCTGGACGTCTGGCGCCCGGCCGACACGACCGAAACGGTGGTCGCCTGGACCATGGCCATCGGCAACGCCCAGCGCCCCAGCCTGCTGGCCCTGAGCCGCCAGAACCTGAGCTACTCGCCCAAGACCAATGTCGACGAGATCGCCAAGGGCGCCTACGTGCTGGCCGAGCCGGCCAAGGGCAAGGCCCAGGCCGTCATCATCGCGACCGGCTCCGAGGTGCAGCTGGCCATGGCCGCCAAGGCCCTGCTGGCCGAGCAGGGTGTCAAGGTGCGCGTCGTCTCCATGCCGTCGACCAACGTCTTCGACCGCCAGGACAAGGACTACAAGAAGAGCGTGCTGCCCAAGGGCCTGCCGCGCGTGGCCGTCGAAATGGGCGTCAGCGACTTCTGGTGGAAGTACGGTGTCGACGCCGTCGTCGGCATCGACACCTTCGGCGAATCCGCGCCGGCCGGCGTGCTGTTCAAGCACTTCGGCTTCACGCCCGAGAACGTCGCCGCCACCGTCAAGGCGGTCTTGAAGAAGAAGTGATGCCGCAGCCCGCTCCAGGCCGCATGCGGCCGGGGAGTGAGGCATGTGGAAGTACCGGGCCGCACTTGCGGCCCTTTTCTTGTGGGCGGGCGGCGCGGGCTGACACGGCGGTCACATCGGTTGCCCGGTTCGGCGTCACTGATTTCTGGTGCCGGACGGGCAGCGGCCAGCAGCGAACCTGCGCTACAAACCGCCTGCATCAAAAAATCAGGGGGATTCGATGCGCAGACTTCTCGCCGCCGGGCTGCTCGGCGCGTGTTCATTGGGCGCGTCGGCGCAAACCGAGGTGCCGATCCGCAGCGAGGCGCAGCGCCTGGGCTGCCTCGCCAAGCCGGCGAGTGCGCCGCGCTATCCGGTGCGCAACAAGCTGGATCGCGAATACGGTGCCATGCGGGTGTTGATGAAGTTCAGCAAGCCAGACGCCAAACCCGTTGTCGAGGTGCTGTTCAACTCGGCGCGCGAAGACATGCAGGATCAGGTCTTTGAGTATGTGGCGCGCTACCGCCTGCCCTGCCTGACGCCCGAGGATGGGGTGGTCACGGCGGTTCAGGATTTCAGCTTCCAGAACAACGACCGGGATCCCACGCCGATGCCGACGGATGCCAAGGACCGGGCGCCGCTGTGCGTCGTGATGCCACGGCGGGCACTCGACTACCGCATGGGCGCCGCGATCGGCCGCCCCGAGGCCGAGCACCTGGTGGCCGAAATCACCTTCAAGGGCGACGCGCAGCAGGCGCCTGAAGTGAAATTCGTCTACGCCAAGGCCTCGACCCGCTTTGAGCAGGCCGTACGTGACTGGGTGACCGAGTACCGCATGCCCTGCCGCGGCGCGCAGGACAAGCCGCGGACCATCGAGCAGCGATTCAGCATGTACCCCGACAACAAGAAGCGCTTCGGCTTCAAGCGCGAGCGTTTCCCGTTGCAGGAATTCCTTGCCATGACGCGGGAGCCGGGCAAGTTGAGCGCGCATTTCGACCTGAAAACCATGGCGTGCCCGTTCAAGGTGAACTTTGTTTTGGGCGACGGCGGATATCCCAACAAGGCCACCGTGCCTGGCCCGGTCGATCCCAACAAGATGGGTTTCCTGAGCTGGTTGCAGGCCCTGCAGTTCGATTTCAAGTCGGACGACATGGCCAACGACCTGTTCGGCAGCCAGTTGCAGATCGACGTGCCCTGCGGCACTCTCGACCTGCAAGGCGGTGGCGCGGCCGGCGCCGGCTGAAATCACGCTGAAACCACCCCGTACCGCGAATCGCCGAGAATCGCGCCCGCACAGAATTCTTATCCTCTGGAGACTCTCGCATGACCATCAAGATCGGCATCAACGGCTTCGGCCGCATCGGGCGCATGGTTTTCCGTGCCGCCGTGGCGAATTTCAAGGACATCGAGGTCGTCGCGATCAACGACCTGCTCGAGCCCGACTACCTGGCCTACATGCTGAAGTACGACTCGGTGCATGGCCGCTTCGACGGCGAGGTTTCGGTTGACGGCAACACCCTCATCGTCAACGGCAAGCCCATCCGCCTGACGGCCGTCAAGGACCCCTCCGAGCTGAAGTGGGCCGAGGCCGGCGCCGACATCGTCATCGAAGCCACCGGCATCTTCCTGGACAAGGCCGGCGGCGAGAAGCACCTGGCCGCGGGCGCCAAGAAGGTCATCTTCTCGGCCCCCTCCAAGGATGAAACCCCGATGTTCGTCTTCGGTGTGAACCACACCAAGTACGCCGGCGAAGCCATCATCTCCAACGCCTCCTGCACGACCAACTGCCTGGCCCCGCTGGCCAAGGTGCTGAACGACAAGTGGGGCATCAAGCGCGGCCTGATGACCACCGTGCACGCCGCCACCGCCACGCAGAAGACCGTTGACGGCCCGAGCAACAAGGACTGGCGCGGCGGCCGCGGCATCCTCGAGAACATCATCCCGAGCAGCACCGGCGCCGCCAAGGCCGTCGGCAAGGTCATCCCCGAGCTGAACAAGAAGCTGACCGGCATGGCCTTCCGCGTGCCCACCAGCGACGTGTCGGTCGTCGACCTGACCGTCGAGCTGAACAGCGAAGCGACCTACGCCGAGATCTGCGCCGAGTTCAAGGCCCAGAGCCAGGGCGCGCTGAAGGGCGTGCTGGGTTACACGGAAGACAAGGTCGTCGCGACCGACTTCCGCGGTGACGCCCGCACCTCCATCTTCGACGCCGAAGCCGGCATCGCGCTGGACAGCACCTTCGTCAAGCTGGTGTCCTGGTACGACAACGAGTGGGGCTATTCGAACAAGGTCCTGGAAATGGTCCGCGTCGTGAACGGCTGATCTTTCGCTGTTCAGACTTGATGAAAGCCCCGCTCCGGCGGGGCTTTCTGCTTTCTTGCGCGGCACATTTGTTTGCGATCTTGTCCATGACGGACACATAAACTGGTTGCCCGCCCCGTTCGAGCTCGCCTCATGAAGTCCCTGCGTCCGCTGCTGCTTGCCACCTTGGCCGTGCTGGCCACCCCCGTCCTGGCGCAGACGGCGGACACCGAAGCCCGTGTCATCGTTCGCTTCAAGCCCCAGGCCGACAGCGTGCGGGCCAAGGCCATGGCGTTGCGGGCCACGCGGGCCGAGGCGCGCGAGATCGCACAGACGCGGGCGACGGCCCTGGGCCTGCGCACCGGCCACCGGCTGGCCGCCGGCATCAGCCTGGACGAACGCACGCAAGTGGTCATCGCCCGCGGCATGACGGGTGCCCAGCTCGCCAAGAAGCTGGCGGCGGACGGTGAAGTGGAACTGGTGGCGGTGGACCAGCGCCGCAAGCACGCGCGCCTGCCCAATGACCCGCTGTTCGGCGGCGCGGACGTGAACCCGGAGTCGACGGTCGGCGGCATCCAGGCCCGCACCATCGACCAGTGGTATCTGAAGAAGCCCAGCGCTACGCCGGGCCAGGTTGTCTCCAGCATCAACGCGCCGGCCGCCTGGGACACCACGACCGGCACGGCCACAACAATAGTCGCCGTGCTGGACACCGGCGTGCGCATGGACCACCCCGACCTCGTGGGTCAGTTCGTCGCCGGCTACGACATGATCGGCTTCGGCGCCGGCAGCAGTTCCCAATCGGTGGCCATCGCCAACGACGGCACCGGCCCCGATACCGACCCCTCCGACCCGGGTGACTGGGTCAGCCAGGCCGACATCAACGGCGGCGCCCTGGGCAGCGGTTGCGACAGCAGCGACATCGGCAACAGTTCCTGGCACGGCACCCGCGTGTCCGGCCTGATCGCCGCCAGCAGCAACAACGGTCTGGGCATGGCCGGCGTCGGCTGGGGGCTGAAGATCATGCCCATCCGCGTGCTCGGCAAATGCGGCGGCTATGACAGCGACATCATGGCCGGCATGAAGTGGGCTGTCGGCATCGCCGTGCCGGGGCTGCCGGCCAACGCGAACAAGGCCAAGGTGCTCAACCTCAGCCTGGGGGGCAGCGGCAGTTGCAGCACCCTTTACCGGGACACCATCACGGCGGTCAACGCCGCCGGCGCCACCATCGTCATCGCGGCGGGCAACTCCGAGGGCCAGGCCGTCGGGTCGCCCGGCAACTGTCCCGGCGTCATCACGGTGGCGGCGCTGCGCCACGTCGGCACCAAGGTCGGCTTCTCCAGCCTGGGCACTGAGGTGACCGTCGCCGCGCCCGGTGGCAACTGCATCAACACCGGCAGCAACCAGGCCTGTCTCTACCCCATGGTCAGCACGACCAATGCGGGCACGACGGCGCCGGTGGCCAGCAGCGACGTCTACACCGGCAGTGGCGCCTCGGTGGGCACCAGCTTCTCGGCGCCCATCGTCAGCGGCATCGTCGGCCTGATGGCCTCGGTGCGACCCACCTTGACCTCGGCCGAGGCGACGCAGATCCTCAGGAGCACGGCACGCGCCTTCCCGACGACGGGCGGTGGCAGCGCCGCCGATGGCAATCCGCCCGTGTGCAAGGCACCGAGTTCCACCGTGCAGGACGAGTGCTATTGCACGACGTCGACCTGTGGCGCCGGCATGGTGGACGCCGCCGCGGCCGTTGCCGCTGCGGCCGCCCTGAACGGCGCCGGCGTGGTCACCATCACCCAGAGCCCCGCCAGCGGCCTGACCGCCGGCCAGACGCTGACGCTGACCGCCGCGGCCGGCCTGCCGACGGGACGCACGGTCGCGTCGACGACCTGGGTCCTGGTGGACGGGGGCGGCATCGTGACCGCCTTTGCCTCGGGCGCCAGCACGGCCACGGCGACGATCACGCCCACGGCAGCCGGCAATTTCACCGTGCGCGCCGATGTGACCGACAACACCGGTGCCGTCTACAGCCAGTCGGCGACGATCAGCGTCGCGGCGGCGCCGGTGGTGACGCCGCCGGCCACCAGCGGTGGCGGTGGCGGCGGTGCGGCGAGCGCGGCCTGGCTGGCCGGTCTGCTGCTGGCGGCGTTGGCGCTGCGGCGCTCAGCTGCTGGCCGCTGACGCGGGCGCGGCGGGCGCCGCGCTGCAGGCCTTGAAGCCGGCGCCCAGCGCCGCGTCCTTGCTGGCCTTGAGCCTGGCCGCCAGCAGGCCGTCGGCCTGGGGCACGACCAGCGTGTGGCGGTTCGTCGGCGCCTTCAGCGCCAGCACGCGCAGGCCCTTGAGGCCGCGCTTGTCGAAGTTCTCTGCCTGGGCATTGGCCTCGGCCTGGCTGGCGTGCTTGCTCAGCACGAAGGCCGGCTGCTCGGCGGGCAGGCCTTCCAGCGGCTCGAAGTTGATGCGCAGCCCCTTGTAGGTGGCTTCCTTGCGGGCACGGAACTCGGGGTCGGCAAGCTTGATGGTCGCCACCACCCACACGCCGGGCAGCTCGCTGCTGCGCACCTGGGCTTCGGCGCCGGCCGTCTTCAGCGCCGCCTGGGCGGCGGCCAGGGCGGCGTCGCCCTCGAGCGGGCCCAGCTCCAGGCAGCTGCGCTGGGCCGCCGCGACGGCCGCGCTGGCGGCCAGCGGCTGGATGCGTTCGGGATGCTGCTGGGCCGCGACACGCTGCGGCTCGCGGCCTCCTTCGGCCGGCAGGCCGCTGACGGCGTCCAGCCAACCGCGTGACCAGACGAAGAAGAGGGCGTTCACCGCCAGCAGCACAACCACGACGATGCGCATCACAGGCTGGTCTCCAGTCTCAGGCTCAGTTCACCACCGCTGCAGGTCAAGAGGCCGGCGGCGGTTTCCAGCAGCAGCTCGCCGCGCTCGTTGACACCGCAGGCAACGCCGGTTTGCTCGCCGACGCGCACGCGCCGGCCCATGGCCAGGTCGCGGTGCGTGAAGGCGGGTTGCCAGGGCGCAAAGCCCAGGGTTTCGAAGTCGGCCAGCAGGGCCTGCAGGGCCGGGGCCAGGCGGTCCAGTGTCGCCGCGGCGCTGGCCTGCGGGTCCAGGGTCCGCAGCGCGGCATGGCCGCTTGCAAAGTCGCGGAGGTCGGCCTCGGGCGGCAGCGGCTGCAGGTTCAGGCCGATGCCGATGACGACACCGCGGCGTTCACCGGCCAAAGGCACGGTCTCGATGAGGATGCCGCCGAGCTTGGCGCCGTCCAGGAAGAGGTCGTTGGGCCACTTGAGGCGGATGCGCTCGCCCTGCGGGTCCAGTACATCGGCCACGGTGCAGCCGACGGCCAGCGACAGGCCCGAGAGGTCGAGCGCTGCCGGCAGCGACAGCGCGATGGAGAAGGGCAGCGCCGCGTCGTCACTCAGCCAGGCCCGGCCCATGCGGCCGCGGCCGGCGGTCTGGCGGTCGGCCGAGACGATCACCGGCCCGCCGCCGTCACGCAGATGGGCCAGCGCCTCGGTGTTGGTCGAGCCGCATTCGGCGAGATGGCGCCGCTCCATCGGCTCAGCGCCCCGATTTCCGGGTCTTGGGCGCCAGCATGGTGCCGCGGCAGGTCAGCGCGCCGCACCAGCAGGCGAACTGCTTCTTGACCTTGGCGGTGTGGCGGTCTTCCAGCACCAGGCCGTAGTCGTAGAACAGTTCCTCGCCCGGTGCCAGGTCGCGCAGGGCCTGGATGAAGACGCGGCCGTCGACCTCGTCGGCCTCGCAGTTGGGTTCGCAGGCGTGGTTGATCCAGCGCGCGTTGTTGCCGCCGATCAGCGCGTCGATGACGAGGCCGCCGTCGAGGTGGAAGTAGAAGGTGTGGTTGGGCTGGGCCGGGTCGTGGGGGTGGCGCTCCACCGCCTGCTCCCAGGTGATGCGCTCGCCGGTGTACTCGATGATGCGCGTGCCCGCCTTGATGGGCGCCACGGCATAGACCCCGCGGCCATGCACGCCGGAATCACGGACTTCGATCTTGCGGCGTGGGGTTTTAGCGGTCATCGGCGCTGTGGTACGGTGATTTCATGGGTGCGCGCGTGCGTAGGTGCGCGCGAGGCCCGGATTGTAGGCAGGGGATTTCGAGTCCCCCGCCGTGTGCACAGGTGCTAGAGAAAGACCGATGAGCAAGACTCTGATCATTGCCGAGAAGCCCTCCGTCGCGCAGGACATCGTCCGCGCGCTGACGCCCGTGGCTGGCAAGTTCGACAAGCACGACGACCACTTCGAGAACGAGCAGTACGTCGTCAGCTCGGCCGTGGGCCACCTGGTGGAGATCGCGGCGCCCGAGGAGTTCGACGTCAAGCGTGGCAAGTGGAGCTTCAACAACCTCCCCGTCATCCCGCCGCACTTCGACCTCAACCCCATCGACAAGAACAAGGGCCGGCTCAATGCCTTGGCCAAGCTGATCCGCCGCAAGGACGTGACGGCGCTGATCAACGCCTGCGACGCGGGCCGCGAGGGCGAGCTGATCTTCCGCCTCATCGAGCAGTACGCCCAGCCCGCCAAGGGCAAGCTCAACAAGCCCATCGAGCGGCTGTGGCTGCAGTCCATGACGCCGGCGGCCATCCGCGAAGGCTTCGAGAAGCTGCGCAGCGACGCGCAGATGCTGCCGCTGGCCGACGCCGCGCGCTGCCGCTCCGAGGCCGACTGGCTGGTGGGCATCAACGGCACGCGGGCCATGACGGCCTTCAATTCGCGTGACGGCGGTTTCTTCCTGACCACGGTGGGCCGCGTGCAGACGCCGACGCTGTCGGTCGTCGTCGAGCGTGAGGAGAAGATCCGCAAGCACGTCGCCCGCGACTACTGGGAGCTGCGCGCCAACTTCGACGCCCAGGCCGGCCAGTACGAAGGCAAGTGGTTCGACCCCGCCTGGAAGAAGAACGACGACGCCGAGCGTCGTTCGGACCGCCTCTGGACCCAGGCCGAAGCCGACGAGATCGCCAAGGCCGTGCTGGGCAAGCCCGCCGTCGTCAGCGAGGAAAGCAAGCCCAGCACGACCAGCTGCGGCGGCCTCTACGACCTGACGACGCTGCAGCGCGAGGCCAACTCGCGTTTTGGCTTCTCGGCCAAGACGACGCTGTCCATCGCCCAGGCGCTGTACGAGAAGCACAAGGTGCTGACCTACCCGCGGACGGACTCGCGCTTCCTGCCCGAGGACTATGTGGCCGTGGCCAAGGACACCGCCAAGATGCTGGCGACCGAGGACCTGCCCGGCCCGCTGGCCCTGCTGTCCCAGCACGCTGCCAAGTCGCTGAAGGAAGGCTATATCAAGCCGACCAAGAAGGTCTTCGACAACGCCAAGGTGTCGGATCACTTCGCCATCATCCCGACGCTGCAGGCGCCCAAGGCGCTGACCGAGATCGAGGCCAAGCTCTACGACATGGTCGTCAAGCGCTTCCTGGCGGTGTTCTTCCCGCCGGCCGAGTTCCTGGTCACGACGCGCATCAGCAAGATCGACGACAAGCATCACTTCCAGACCAATGGCAAGGTGCTGGTCAAGCCGGGCTGGCTGGCCGTCTACGGCAAGGACGTCGACGACGAGGACGCCAATCTCGTGCCGGTGCAGCCGAATGAAGTCGTGCGCACCGAGAGCGTGGACGTGAAGGCGCTGCAGACCAAGCCGCCGGCACGCTACACGGAAGCGACGCTGCTGTCGGCCATGGAAGGCGCCGGCAAGCTCATCGACGACGACGAACTGCGCGAGGCCATGGCCGAGAAGGGCCTGGGCACGCCGGCCACGCGCGCGGCCACCATCGAAGGCCTGATCAGCGAGAAATACATGCTGCGCGAGGGCCGCGAGCTGATCCCGACGGCCAAGGCCTTCCAGCTGATGACGCTGCTGCGCGGCCTGGACGTGGAAGACCTGACCCGGCCCGAACTGACCGGTGACTGGGAATTCAAGCTCTCGGAAATGGAGAAGGGCCGCCTCAAGCGCGAGGTCTTCATGGCCGAGATCGCGGCCATGACCGAGAAGATGGTCGCCAAGGCCAAGGGCTATGACCGCGACACCATCCCCGGCGACTACGCGACGCTGAAGACGCCTTGCCCCAAGTGCGGCGGCATCGTGAAGGAGAACTACCGCCGCTTCACCTGCACGGGCAAGAGCGGCAGCGGCGACGACGCCTGCGGCTTCTCCATCGGCAAGATCCCGGGCGGCCGCAGCTTCGAGCTGGCCGAGGTCGAGGCCTTCCTGGCCAACAAGAAGATCGGTCCCCTGGAGGGATTCCGCTCCAAGGCGGGCTGGCCCTTCACGGCCGAGCTGGCGCTGGTCTACGACGAAGAGATCGCCAACTGGAAGCTGGAGTTCGACTTCGGCGAAGACGCCAAGAAGGCCGAGAACGACGGCGAGCCGGTGGACTTCTCCGGCCAGGCGTCGCTGGGCGCCTGCCCCAAGTGCCAGGGTCATGTCTACGAGCATGGCGCCAACTACGTCTGCGAGCACTCGGTCGGCGCCAACGTCACCTGCGACTTCAAGACCGGCAAGGTCATCCTGACGCAGCCCATCGAGCCGGCCCAGGTGCACAAGCTGCTGGCCAACGGCAAGACCGACCTGCTGGAGAACTTCGTCTCCAACAAGACGCGGCGCAAGTTCAAGGCCTTCCTGGCCTACGACAAGAAGGAAGGCAAGGTCGTCTTCGAGTTCGAGCCGCGCGCGGCCAAGGCGCCGGCTGCCAAGAAGACCCCGGCCAAGAAGGCGGCGGCCAAGGCCTGAGCCCACTGTTGCGAGCGCACCCCGCCGCGCCCGGCGGGGCCGTCGACTGGACTTATGCTCGCTGAATAGGCCTGACAAGGAGGGCAGGGATGGCGTTGACACCGATCAGCATCGGCATACAGACGCGCCTGACGGCCGGCATTGCGCTGGTCGCGAGCCTGCTGGTGCTGGCGGTCGGTTGGTACTGGACGACGCACGAGGAAGACGAGCTGATGGCCTCGTTGCGCCAGCGCGAGGCGCGCATGGCCGGCCTCATCGAGCGCGGCTTCGCGGGGCCGATCTGGAACCTCGACCACGTCGCCATCGAGAACCTGCTCGACGCCGTCATGGCCGATCCCGAGGTGCACGCCATCGAGCTCAAGGGCCTGGGCCTGCGCGGTGGCCTGGCCAAGCGCAGTCGCGACGTGCCGGCCAGCGGGCCGCTCAAGCGCGAGTTCGCCGTCACCTACCAGCCCGCGGCCGACACGGCAGGCACCCAGGTGGCGTCGGCCGTCCTCACCTTCACGCGCGATCTGGTCGATGACCAGATCCGCCGCACCCGCCTCTTCGTCGTCGAGCTGCTCGCCGTCGTCGTCGTCGGCATCGTCATCGCCAGCTCACTGCTGGTGCACTGGCTGGTGCGCCGGCCCGTGCTGAGGCTGGGCGGCCTGGCCCAGCGCGTCGCCAAGGGCGACCTGGGGGCCCAGGAGATGGTCGAGCGCGGCGACGAGATCGGCGAGCTGACGATGCGTTTCAACGCCATGAGCCTGAAGCTGCGCAGTGCGGCCGACCAGGTGCAGCTCAGTTCCGAGGGCCTGCGCGCCAGCGAGGCGCGCTACCGCAGCCTGTTCGAGAACGCCACCGAGGGCGTCTTCCAGGCCGATGCCGACGGCCGCGTGCTCAGCATGAACCGCGCCTTCACGCAGATGCTGGGCCTGGGCTCACAAAGCCCGGTGGGCCGGCGCCTGCGCGAGCTGACCGGCATCGACCGCCACGAGATGGAGCGCGTGGCCGTCGTCATGAACGAGCAGGGCAAGATCCAGCAATGCCAGCTGCAGCTGCGCGGCGCGGGCGGCAAGCCGCTGTGGGTCGAGCTGAACGCGCACTGGGTCGCAGCCGAAGGGGAGGGCGGCCAGCGCCGCATCGAAGGCATGGTCAGCGACATCTCGCTGCGCCGCCAGGCCGAGGCCGAGCTGACCCGCCATCGCGACCATCTCGAGGAACTCGTCAACGAGCGCACCGCCGAGCTCAGCGAGTCCAAGCTGCGCGCCGAGGCCGCCAACCAGGCCAAGGGCCGCTTCCTGGCGACGATGAGCCACGAGTTCCGCACACCGCTGAACGCCATCCTGGGCTTCACGCAGCTGATGCAGATGGACGCCGCCATCCCCGCCGGCCAGCAGGCCAAGCTGCAGCTGATGCGCGACTCCGGCCTGCACCTGCTGGAGCTCATCAACGACGTGCTGGACATGGCCAGCATCGAGGCCGGCAAGGTGTCGCTGAAAGCCGGACCGGTGGACCTGCGCGCCCTCGTCGACATGGCCTGCGACAGCGTGCGCCTGCGCGCCGAGCAGAAGGGCCTGGGCTTCGGCGTGGACATCGACACCCGGCTGCCGACCACGGTCGTGGCCGACGGGCAGCGCCTGCGCCAGGTGCTGCTCAACCTGCTGTCCAACGCCGTCAAGTTCACCGACAGCGGCAGCGTGCAGCTCGCCGCCCGCGTCGTCGAACTCGATGCCACGCACACGCGCCTGCGCTTCGAGGTCAGCGACAGCGGCATCGGCATGACGCCGGCCCAGCAGGCGCGCCTCTTCCAGGCCTTCGAGCAGGTGTCCGACGCCTCGCGCCATCTCGGCGGCACCGGCCTGGGCCTGTCCATCAGCCAGCAGCTGGTGCGCCTGATGGGCAGCCAGATCCTGGTGCAGAGCACGGCGGGGCAGGGCAGCAGTTTTGTCTTTGAACTCCGACTACCGTTGGCCTGACAAAGCATGAGCTGGGCGATTGCGGCGAAGCTGGTAGCTATCCTGGTCGCTGTTGCCATCGGCTGGGCTGTCGGCCGCATGCGCTGGCTGGGCGGCGGCGAGGCCGGCAGTGACAGCGATCCGGCGCGCGTGCTGGCCAACGCGGCCTTCTACATCTTCGTGCCGGCGCTGCTGTTCCGCACCACGGCGCGGCTGGACACGGCGACGCTGCCCTGGGCCTTTCTGTTTGCCTTCTTCGTGCCGGTGCTGGTCGTCGTCACGCTGATCTATCTGTTCGAACGCTGGCGCCGCAAGCCCGGCGAGGCGGTGACGGCGCCCAGCGTCAAGGCCATCACGGCCGGCTTTGGCAACACGCTGCAGGTGGGGGTGCCGGTGGCGGCCGGCGTGTTCGGCGAGCGCGGCCTGGCCATCCACATCGCCGTCGTCAGCCTGCATTCGCTGACCATCCTGACGCTGCTGACGGCCTTGGTCGAGCTGGACGTGGCCCGCGGGCGCGATTCGCGCAGCTTCCGCTCGACGCTGGCCCAGACGGTGCGCAACACCGTCATCCATCCCGTCGTGCTGCCGGTGCTGGCGGGTTTGGCCTGGCATGTCACCGGCTGGCCCATCCCCGCGGTGCTGGACGAAGTGCTGCAGAACCTCGGCACGGCCGTCGTGCCGCTGTGCCTGACGCTGATCGGCATGTCGCTGGCCTATTACGGCTGGCCCAAGTCCTGGCACGGCCTCTCCGGCCTGGTGACGGCCAAGCTGCTGCTGATCCCGGCCGTCGTCCTCGGCGTCGCGCATTGGGGCCTGGGCCTGAATGGCATGCCGCTGGCCGTCATCGTCATGCTGGCCGCCCTGCCGACCGGCTCCAACGCGCTGATCTTCGCGCAGCGCTACCGCACCATGGAGCCCGAGGTCACGGCCGCCACCGTCCTCTCCACCGTTCTTTACGTCGCCACGGCGCCGCTGTGGCTGGCCTTGCTGGCATGGTTGTCGCCTTGGTAACAATGAAGTGCCCCTCGCCCAGTCCCGCGCCGCTGAACGCAGGCGCGCCTGGTCGGTCTTGCAGACCGCGCTGCGGCAGGCGCCGCAGCCCTTCGGCAGGCACATCGCGCCCACTGGGCGCAATGGGTCCGGCCGAAGCCCCCGAGGGGACGGCGATGCTTGCGGCATTGAGCCGCAAGCACATCGCCAGACGGGCCGGCTCGGGAGCGGCCCAGCGCTCGGCCCAAATACGTCGGGTCGTCTGCAGGATCGCTGCCAACTGACTTACCGCACTTGTCGCGTGGTGTGTCGCGCAAGCCCAATTCACCTGATCGTGTCCGAGAGAACCAACGAATGAAAGCTCCCGCTCCCCGCCGTCTCGTTGCATTGCTGACCCTGGCCGGTGCGCTCTCGGCCGCCCTGCCCATTGAAGCGGCACCGCTGGGCGCCGTCAGCATCGAGGCCGGCCAGCTCGCCGTGCGCCAGGAGAAGCTGACGCTGGCCAATGGTTTCGAGGTCATCTTCGTCGAGGACCACCGCCTGCCGCTGGTGGCCTTCAACCTGTGGGTGCATGCCGGCCCGCGCAATGAGGCGAATGGCCAGACCGGCTTCGCCCACCTGTTCGAGCACCTGATGTTTGCCGGCAGCAAGCACATCCCGCGCGGCGAGTTCGACAAGTTCGTCGACGCCGCCGGCGGCACCGACAGCAATGGCTCGACCAACTTCGACCGCACCAACTACTTCTTCACGCTGCCGTCCAACCAGCTCGAGCTCGGCCTCTGGCTGAAGTCCGACATGCTGGGCTACATGATCGACGAGGTCGATTCGGTGTCCCTGGCCAACCAGCAGGACGTGGTGCGCAACGAGCGCCGCCAGAGCTTCGAGAACCGCCCCTATGGCATCGTCGAGGAGGCGATGTACCAGGCCCTCTACCCCGCCGGCCACCCCTACCGCGCCGCCGTCATCGGCTCGCATGCCGACATCCAGGGCATCCGGCTCTTGGACGTGAAGGACTTCGCCCGCACCTATTACCGGCCCAACAACGCGACGCTGGTGCTGGCCGGCGACTTCGACCCCGCGCGGGCCAAGGTCCTGGTGCAGAAGTACTTCGGGTCGCTGAAGGCCGGTGCCAAGGTGCCGGAGGTCAAGGTCGCCACGCCCGAGATCACGAAGGAGCGCCGCCTCGTCGTGACCGACCGCATCGAGCTGTCGCGCCTGAACCTGGCCTGGCACACGCCGTCGATGTTCGCCGTCGGCGACGCCGAGCTGGACGTGGCCGCCCATGTGCTGGGTGGCGGCAATGCCAGCCGCCTCTACGGCCTGCTGGTGCGCGACAAGCAGCTCGCGCAGAGCGTGCAGGTGGGCCAGGACTCGCAGTCGCTGAGCTCGCTGTTCAACATCGAGATCGTCGCCCGCCCTGGCGCGTCGCTGGACGACATCGAGAAGCTGGTCGATGCCGAGATCGCCAAGCTGGCCACCACGCCGCCTTCCGAAGCCGAGCTGGGCCAGGCCCGCGCCACCATCCAGACCCAGCTGCTGCAGCGCATGGAGAAGGTCACGTCGCTGGCCGACCTGGTCAACCACTACAACCAGATGGCCGGTGACCCCGGTTTTGTCGGCAAGGACCTGGCGCGTTATGCCGCCACGACACCGGCCGCCGTCAGCGCCACCGTTGCGCAGTGGTTGAAGAAGGACCGCCGCGTCGTCGTGCAGGCACTGCCGGGCGACCAGGTGCTGCCGCCCGAGGTGGCCACGCCGCCCGCGCCCACCAAGGTCGCCAAGGGCGAGCGTGAATCGCTGAACGCCCTGGAGCCCTGGCGCAACAAGCCGCCCGGTGCCGCCAAGGCCAAGGCGCTGACGCTGCCGGCCGCGCAGAGCTTCACGCTGGCCAACGGGTTGACCGTCATCTATTCCTCCAAGCCCGGGCTGCCGCTGGTCAGTGCCAGCCTGGCGGTGCGCGCCGGCCAGGGCGCCAACCCGGCGGACAAGCCCGGCCTCGCCGGCTTCACCGCGGCCATGTTGCCCGAAGGCACGACGACGCGCAGCGCCCAGCAGATCGCCGAAAGCGTGGCCGCCCTGGGCGCCACGCTGAACGCCCAGGCCGGCAGCGAAGAGGCCCGCATCGATTTCTCGGGCCTCAAGGCCGGCGCCAAGGAGGGCTTGGCCCTGCTGGCCGACCTTGTGCTCAACCCCGCCTTTGCCGCGCCCGAGATCGAGCGCCAGAAGGCCGAGCGGCTGGCCGCGCTGGCGCAGACGCGCGAGCAGGCGCCGCTGCTCGCCAATGCCGTCGGCAACCGCGTCGTCTATGGCGAGGGCCACCCGCTAAGCCCCAATGCGCTGGGCACCGAGGCCAGCATCAAGGCCATCGACGCGGCCGCGCTGCGAGGCTTCTGGCAGGGCCACTACCGCCCCGAGCGTGCGGCTCTCGTCGTCGCCGGCGACCTGAGTGAGGCCGAGTTGCGAGCCCTCGTCGAGCCGCTGTTCGGCGCCTGGAAGCCGAGCGGCGAGGCCGCGCCCGCGGCGCCCCTGCCGGCGGCCAAGCCGGTGGCGGCGCGTACCGTCGTCGTCGACAAGCCCGGTGCGCCGCAGACGGCCCTGGCCGTCGTCTCGCCCGGCCCCTTCGCCGCCACACCCGATGCCGCCGCGATCAAGGTCATGAACGCGGCCCTGGGCGGCCTCTTCACGTCGCGCATCAACAACCAGCTGCGCGAGGTCAAGGGCTACACCTATGGCGTCGGCTCGGGCTACACCATGGGCCGCGAGCGTGGCCAGTTCGGCATCCGCGGCAGCGTGCGCACCGACGTGACGGGCCCGGCCCTGGTCGACATGTGGAAGGAGATCGTGGCCATGCGCGCCAAGCCCATGGGCGCGGCCGAGCTGAACCGCGTGCGCAATGCCCAGCTGCTGTCGCTGCCGGGCCTGTTCGACACCAACCTCGCCGTCGTCTCCGGCTATGCGGGCAACTGGTCGGCGGGCCAGCCGCTGAACGCCATCACCGACCTGCCCAGGAAGTACGGCGCCGTCACCGCCGCCACGGCGCTGAAGGCCGCGCAGCAGCATCTCGACCCCGCTCAACTCATCGTCGTGGCGGTGGGCGACAAGGCCAAGATCGTGCCGCAGCTGCAGGCCATCGGCCGCAAGGCCGAGATTCGTGACGCTGAGGGCAAGCCCCAGCCCTAGCCGGAATACGGATTGCGGATTGCGCGCCGGCCCCGCCGGTGCCAGCATGCCCTTCCGGGCCCTTGCCTGGGCTGGAGGCCGCATGCGTCTACGTCAACCGCCCATCACCCGCCTGCTGCAGGCACTCATGGCCGTGGGCCTCGGGGCCCTCGCCAGCAGTGCGGAAACGGCTGCGGGCTTCGACCCGCTGCTGAGCGCGCCCGGTGGTGTCTGCGCGCCAACGGCATCTGGCCAGCCCGTGCTGCTGCAAGCCCTGCTGGCGGCAGCCGCCACCACGCCCAAGACCGAAACGGCGCCCTTCCAGCCCGCGCCCATGAAGGCCGCGCCGGGCGACGTGCCGGTCTACAAGGACCTGGGCCGCATGAGCTTCAAGCTCGAGCATGCCTCGCCCAAGGTGCAGGCCTACTTCGACCAGGGTCTGCGCCTGGCCTTCGCCTTCAATCACGCCGAGGCCCAGCGCGCCTTCCAGGCCGCGCAGAAGCTCGACCCCGGCTGTGCCCTGTGCTTCTGGGGCGAAGCCCTGGTGCTGGGCCCCAACATCAATGTGCCCATGCAGGCCGAGGCCAACGCACCCGCCTGGGCCGCGCTGCAGCGCGCCGTCAATTTGAAGGACAAGCTGCCGCCGCGCGAGCGTGTCCTCATCGAGGCCCTGCAGCAGCGCTACGCGGCCGAGCCGCCGCAGGATCGCGCGCCGCTGGACGCCGCCTATGCCGACGCGATGAAGCGCGTCGCGGCCCAGTTCCCCGGCGAGGATCTGATGCAGGTGCTGTATGCCGAGGCGGCCATGGACACCCAGCCCTGGGACTATTGGGAAGCCGCTGGCGCGAAGCCGAAGGGCCGCACCGCCGACATCGTGGCCGCGCTGGAGACCGTGCTCAGGCGCCGCCCCAACCATGCCGGCGCCATCCATCTCTACATCCATGCCGTGGAGGCCTCGACGCGGCCGGAGCGCGCGCTGGAGCCCGCGCGCCGCCTGGCCGCGCAGATGCCTGGCGCCGGCCACATCGTGCACATGCCGGCCCACATCTACTACCGCGTCGGCCTGTACCGCGAGTCGCTGGAGGCCAATGTGCAGGCCATCGCCGTCGACGAGGCCTATTTCAAGACCTCGCCGTCCGACCCCCTCTACCGCTCGGCCTACTACCCGCACAACATCCACTTCCTGATGGTGTCGGCGCAGATGGGAGGCGCGGCCAAGACGGCCATCGACGCCGCGGCCAAGCTCGACGCTTCCATGCCCGTCGACGTCGTCAAGGCCTTCCCCATCATGCAGCCCGTCAAGGCCGCGCCCTACACGACGCACGCCCAGTTCAGCGCGCCCGACGTCATCCTGAAGCTGGCTGCGCCGCCCGACGACCTGGTGCTGGTGCGCGTCATGTACCACTACGCCAGAGCGCTGGCCCAGGCCGCTCGCCATGACGCCGCCGCGGCCCGGCTCGAGATCGAAGCCATCGCGGCGCTGGAGAAGGGCGCCGACTTCAAGCCCTTCGACGCCTGGGGCATCCCGGCCCAGGCCATCACGCAGACGGCCCGGTTGGTTGCCACGGCCCGCCTGGCCGATGCCCAGGGCGACCTCGCCGGTGCGGCTGCCGCCTTCGAGCAAGCCGTCGCCATCGAGGAAGGCCTGGCTTACACCGAGCCGGCCTATTGGTACTACCCGGTGCGCCAGTCCCTTGGCGCCGTGCGCCTGCGCCAGGGGCGGCTGGACGAGGCCGAGAAGGCCCTGCGGGAATCCCTCGCCCGCGTGCGCAACAACGGCTGGGCGCTGGCGGCCCTGGCCGAGGTCTACAAGAAGCGTGGCGACGCGGCGGCCGAGAAGAGCGCTCGCCAGGCATTGAGCAAGGCTTGGTTCGGCACGGAGGGCGGGCCAGACCTTACGAAGCTCTAGGCCAAGGGTCGTCGACGAAAATGGCGGACATGAGCCTGCCCGCCTATATGGACGACCTCGGCCGCGCCGCCCGCGCCGCCGCCACCGCCATGGCCGCCGCCCCGACGGCCGCCAAGAACACCGCACTGTTGGCCCTGGCCCGCCGCCTGCGCGAGGCCGGCCCAGTGCTCGCCGAGGCCAATGCCCGCGACTTGGGGCGCGCTGCCGAGCTCAGCGGCCCGCTGCGCGACCGCCTCAAGCTCGATGCCAAGACGCTGGCCACGGTGGCCGAAGGCTGCGAGCAGATCGCCGCCATGCCCGACCCCATCGGCGAGATCACCGGCGTCAAGCGCCGCCCCACCGGCATCAGCGTCGGCCAGATGCGCGTGCCCCTGGGCGTGTTCGGCATGATCTACGAGAGCCGCCCCAACGTGACCATCGAGGCTGCGTCGCTGGCCATCAAGAGCGGCAACGCCTGCATCCTGCGCGGCGGCTCGGAGGCCATCCACTCCAACCTCGCGCTGGCCGAGATCGTTGGCGCCTCGCTCGAAGAAGCCGGCCTGCCGCGCGCGGCCGTGCAGCTCGTCAACACGACGGACCGCGCCGCCGTCGGGCTCTTGATCAGTTCGCCGCAATGGGTGGACGTCATCATCCCGCGCGGCGGCAAGGGGCTGATCGAGCGCATCAGCGCCGAAGCCAAGGTGCCCGTCATCAAGCACCTGGACGGCAACTGCCACAGCTATGTCGACGCCGAGGTCGATCTGGAGCAGGCGCTCAGGGTCGTCGACAACGCCAAGACGCAGAAGTACAGCCCCTGCAACGCCACCGAATCGCTGCTGGTGCATGCGGCCCAGGCGCCGGCGTTCCTGCCGCGCATCGCGGCCATCTTCAAGGCCAAGGGCGTGGAAATGCGCGGCTGCCTGCGCACGCTGGCCCTGGTGCCCGGCGCCGTGCCGGCGACCGAAGAGGATTGGTCCACCGAATACCTCGCGCCCATCATCAGCATCAAGGTCGTCGATTCGCTGGACGAGGCCATTGCCCACATCAACCGCTATGGCTCGCATCACACGGATGCGATCCTGACGACGAATCACCCGAACGCCATGCGCTTCCTGCGCGAGGTCGATTCGGCCAGCGTCATGGTCAACGCCAGCACGCGCTTTGCCGACGGATTCGAGTACGGCCTGGGCGCCGAGATCGGCATCTCCACCGACAAATTCCACGCCCGCGGGCCGGTGGGGCTGGAGGGGCTGACGTCGATGAAGTGGGTGGTGTTGGGGCAGGGTGAGGTGAGGGGCTGACGAGGGCCATCGGCGATGGACACTGACAGGGAGTTGTACCTTGCGGTGCGGCAGGAATTTCCGACGATCTCGGCGTCGGCCGATCGTTTCCACGAGAAGCGTTGGGGCGACTCGCTCGATGCCGACTTCGAATACGCGTGGTTCGAGGCTTTGGCCGACGCGCTCAACGCAGAGATCGCGCGCGAGGTTCCCTGCCCCGTGCATCTGCCGCTGCTTCGCTTCATGGAGCGAGCGTTCTTTCAGGGCTCAGAATCTGTTCAGGGTTGCGTCGACACGTCCTTCGTAGAGAACCTGTTCTGGCAGGTTGCCAGCGTGAAGTGCGCTCCTTACTGGCAACACCTGCCTCCAAAGCTCAAGCAGCTCTACTCAGACTTTCATAGACGCGATCCGTAGATTTTCTTGTCCACGCGATGACGTGGCTGGCGCGAGAGGCCCAGCCGGGAGTTCGCCCCGGCGGGCGACCTTCTTTCTGAGCGACCAGAAAGAAGGCAAAGAGTCGCCCCCGAACCGCCCGCCCCTCGCAAGCGAGGGGTTCCCTGCGGTGCGCAGAACTTGAGGCCCCGCGCAAAACTCCCGCCGCTACGCTCTGGTCAAACAGTTGCGCGGAGTCAGAGCTTGAAGCGTGCTGACGCACGCGGCCTCAAGCTCCTTGCGCTCCTCGGCGGGACTCAAAGGGGGAGCGATGAAACAGCCGAACTGCCCTTAGCGCGCCCTCGGCAAAGTTAGCATCACCGCTCCGAGCCTGGACGGGAGAGCCAGCCATGACCGTTGTCGAACGCATCTTCACCTCGCCCACGCCGGGCGGCGCCCAGCTCGAGCAGGCGTCTATCCGCGTCGTCGCCGGCTCCGGCATCGAAGGCGACCGCTACTTCGGCCGCCACGACGAGCCCGGCCAGAACCTGACCTTGATCGAGATCGAGGAAGTCGAGGCCTTCGTGCGCGAGCAGCGGAGCGGCGACGACCTGTCCATCACCCACCGCAATCTGCTGACGCGCGGCGTGAAGCTCAACGATCTTGTTGGTGCCGAGTTCTGCATCGGCGAGGTCAGGCTGCGCGGCGTGGAGCTGTGCGAGCCCTGCCTGGGCATGGGCAACGCGCTTTCATCGCCCGACATCACTGCCGCCCAGGTCGTGAAGCGGTTTGTGCATCGCGGCGGACTGCGCGCCGATGTGCTGTCGAGCGGCGTCATCGAGCGTGGCGCGGCGATCGGCCTTCCGGCTTCAACCGGGTGAGTCCTTTGCATTTCCGCCCCGCCACCGCCGCCGACGCTCCCGCCTGCGTGACCCTGCGCGGCCTCACCCGCGAGAACGCCATCTCGGTCGCGCAGTTGGAGGCCATGGGCATCACGGCCGAGTCCTGGGCGGGTGCTGTGGCTGCGGGCGAGCTGCCTGGCTTTGTCTGCACCGATGAAGCCGCCATCGTCGGCTACTGCTTTGGCGACAAGTCCACCGGCGAGGTGGTGGTGCTGGCGCTGCTGCCCGCCTACGAAGGTCGGGGCATCGGCAAACGCCTGTTGGCGCTGGTTGTGAACGTCCTTGTCCAAGCCGGCCACCAGCGCCTCTTTCTCGGCTGCTCGCCTGACCCCGCGGTGCGCTCCTACAGCTTCTATCGCCAGCAGGGTTGGGTGTCGACCGGCAGCTTTGACGACAACGGTGACGAGGTGCTGGAGCTTCTGGTTGCCAGCCCCTAGCAACGCGCCTCGTCGGCAAGGCCTGCCCGGGTAGCATTCCGTCCATGATCGACAACCGCAAAGCGCTGGTGCTGTTTTCCGGCGGCCAGGACTCCACCACCTGTCTGGCCTGGGCCCTGGACCGCTTCGCCGAAGTCGAGACCCTGGCCTTCGACTACGGCCAGCGCCACCGCATCGAACTCGATTGCCGCAACACGGTCCGCGCCGAGATCGCGCGCCAGTTCCCGCACTGGGCCGGCAAGCTGGGCGCCGACCATCTGCTCGACCTTTCCCTGCTTGGCCAGATCAGCGACACGGCGCTGACCAGCGAGCGGGCCATCGAGCTGCAGGCCAATGGCCTGCCCAACACCTTCGTTCCCGGCCGCAACCTGCTCTTCCTGACCTTTGCCGCGACGCTGGCCTATCGCCGCGGCGCCTCGGTGCTGGTGGGTGGCATGTGCGAGACCGATTTCTCCGGCTACCCGGACTGCCGCGACAACACGATGAAGGCGATGCAGGTGGCGCTCAGCCTGGGCCTGGACACGCCGATGACGCTGGACACGCCACTGATGTTCATCGACAAGGCCGCCACCTGGCGCATGGCCGAGAGCCTGGGCGGTGCGGCTCTCGTGAAGCTCATCGTCGAGGACACCCACACCTGCTACCTCGGCGAGCGCGGCGAGCTGCATGACTGGGGCCATGGTTGCGGCCATTGCCCGGCCTGCACGCTGCGGGCCAATGGCTTCGCTGCTTACCGGGCGGCGGCATGACGATCTGGGGTTGGGCCGGCGTCGCCGGGGCGGCGCTGCTGTTCTTCTGGGGCGTGGGCGCCTACAACCGGCTGATGTCGCTGCGCAATGTCATCGGTGAAGCCTTTGTGCAGCTCGATGCCCACCTGAAGGACCGCAGCGAGGTCTGCGACAAGCTGCTGGCGGCCGTCGCACCCCGCCTGGCCAGCGAGCAGGCCACCTTCGACGCGCTGGCCAGCGCTCAGGCGGAATCCCAGGCCGCGGCCCAGGCCTCGCGCACCAAGCCCTGGGCACCCGACCCGGTCGGCAGCCTGGCCGTGGCCAGCGCGCTGCACGCCGCGGCGCTGACCCGGCTGCTTTCCCTGCTGGACCACCAGCCCGAACTGCGCAGCGAGACCGAGATTGACGGCCTTGTCAGCGAGTTGAAGCTCATCGAGCGCCAGCGCGCCTTTGCCCGCCAGGTCTTCAACCAGGCCGTGGCCCAGTACAACGAGGCGCTGCACCAGTTCCCGACGCGCGTGCTGGCGAATCTCTACGGCTTCAGCGAGGCGCGTTCACTGTAAGGTTGAACGTCGCCAGCGTGACTGAGCGGCATGCGTCCGCTCATCACCGCCCTCCTGCTCTTCGTCAGCCTGTCCGCCGCCGCCCAACCGGCGCGGCTGAACGGCAACACGCTGGATGGCCAGCGCTTCAGCCTGGACGCCCTGCGCGGCAAGGTCGTCATGCTGTTCTTCTGGAACACCGACTGCACGCCCTGCATACAGAAGATGCCGGAACTGCGCGCCAACGCGGCGGGCTGGCGCGGCAAGCCTTTTGAGCTGGTGCTGATCAGCACCGACCGCGATCGCGCCAATGCGTTGGCCTATCTGCAGACGCTCAAGGCCATCGAGAAGAACGGCCCGGCGATGCCGGCGTTGTGGTCGGGTGACTTGATCTTCGGCGCGCCATTGGCGGCACCTGCCGCCGTGCCGCTGACCCTTGTCATCGACACCAAAGGGGCCATCGTCGCGCGGCATGCCGGGCGCATCGCGCCCGAGGCCTGGGACGACGTGGCCGGGCTCCTGCCGTAGTCCTGAATGATTTCGGGCCGAGCGCCGGGCCGCCCCTAGCCGGCCCGGCGGGCGATGTGCTCGCGGCTCGACGCCGCGAGCATCGCCGTCCCCTCGGGGGCTGAGGCCGGACATGGTGAGTCCTGAGGACTCGCCGTGCCTGCCGAAGCGCTGCGGACTCCGGCCGCAGCGTGGTCCCGGTCAGGCTCGCCTGCGTTCAGCAGAGCGAGGCTGGACGAGGGGCTCACGACTTCTTCGGCATCAGCGACAGGAACTCGCGCCGCAGGTTCGGGTCGGTCAGGAAGGCGCCGCGCATGACGCTGTTGGTCATGGCCGCCTCGATGTCCTTGACGCCGCGCCAGTGCATGCAGAAGTGGTCGGCCTCCATGACGACGGCCAGGCCGTCGGGCTTGACGCGGCCCTCCAGCTCATTGGCCAGCATGATGACGGCCTCTTCCTGGATCTGCGGGCGGTTCATGACCCAGTCGGTCAGGCGTACGTACTTGGACAGGCCGATCAGGTTGGAATGCTCGTTGGGCATGATGCCTATCCACACCTTGCCGATGATGGGGCAGAGGTGGTGGGAGCAGGCGCTGCGCACCGTGATGGGCCCGACGATCATCAGCTCGTTGAGGCGGCTGATGTTGGGGAACTCGGTCACCGTGGGCGCCTGGACATAGCGGCCGGCGAAGACCTCGCGCACGAACATCTTGGCGACGCGCTTGGCCGTCTCCTGGGTGTTGTGGTCGCTGTCGGTGTCGATGACCAGGCTCTTCAGCACGTCCTGCATGCGCGCCTGCACCTCGGCCTGCAGCGCGTCCAGCTCACCGGGTTCGACATAGGCGGCGATGTTGTCGTTGGCGTGGTGGCGGCAGCCGGCCGACACGAGGCGGTAGCGGATGCGTTCGGAGACGGGGGCGTCGGCGGCAGGTGCATTCATGGGCGCGGATTCTCGGCCGAAAGCCCACTTCTACACTCCGCCCATGTCCCAAAGCCCCCAATCGGCCGGTCTGAGCGCCCCGCTGCACCGGCTGCTGTCCCAGGCCGCCGACGCGGTGCAGGGCGTGCGCGAGGGCAAGTCCCTGACCGAACTGCTGGCCCGCGTGCCGGCCGACCTGCGCCCCGGCACCCAGGCCCTGGCCTTCACGGCGCTGCGCCGCCTGGGGGGCGCCGAGGCGGCCCGCCAGCAGCTGGCGCCCAAGGCGCCGCCGGCGCGCGTCGACGCGCTGCTGCTGACCGCCCTGGCCCTGCTCTGGCCCGACCCCGATCCCGCCTACACCGACCACACGCTGGTCGACCAGGCCGTCAAGGCCGCCAAGCAGCGCGCGCCCGCCAGCGCGGCCTTCATCAACGCCGTGCTGCGCCGCTTCCTGCGCGAGCGCGAGGCCGTCGTCGTCGCCGCCGAGCGCAGCCCGCTGGGCGCCTTCAACCACCCCGCCTGGTGGGTCGAGAAGCTGCGCCAGGACTGGCCGGCGCAGTGGCAGGCCATCCTGGCCGCCAACAACCGCCCGCCGCCGATGACGCTGCGCGTGCACGCCCAGCGCGCCAGTGCCGCCGAGTACGTCGAGCGCCTGGCCGCCGCCGGCATTGCCGCGCGAGCCCTGGGCGCCCCCACGCCCCAGGCCGTCGTGCTCGACAAGCCCGTGCCCGTGTCGGCCCTGCCCGGGTTTGCCGAGGGCCTGGTGTCGGTGCAGGACGCCGCTGCCCAGCTTGCCGCTCCACTCGTCGTCGGCGCCGGCCTCAAATCCGGCGCCCGGGTGCTGGACGCCTGCTCGGCACCCGGTGGCAAGACGGCCCACCTGCTGGAACTGCAGCCCGACCTCCAGCTCACCGCGCTGGACGCCGACGCCACCCGCCTGACCCGCGTGCAGGACACGCTGAACCGCCTCGGCCAGGCCGCCACGCTGAAGGCCGCCGATGCCCGCCAGACCGCCACCTGGTGGGACGGCCAGCCTTTCGACGCCATCCTGCTCGACGCCCCCTGCAGCGCCTCGGGCATCGTGCGCCGCCACCCCGACGTGCGCTGGCTGCGCCGGCCCGACGACATCACCGCGCTGGCCCGCATCCAGGCCGAGCTGCTGGACGCCCTGTGGCCGCTGCTGGCGCCGGGCGGCCGGCTGGTCTACGCGACCTGTTCCGTCTTCCGCGCCGAGGGCCAGGCCCAGCTCGACGCGTTTTTGCAACGCCAGACTGACGCGAAGTCCCACGCCGTGGCCGGGTTCACGGGGCACCTGCTCCCCCTGGCTGACAATGCCCTGCAACCCTTGCCGCCCTTGGACGGCTTCTTCTACGCCCTGCTGACCAAACCCTGATTTGTTCGCCCGGATCGCCATCGCCGCCTTCTTCGCCGCGCTGCTCGCCCTGACCCCCGGGCCGGCGCAGGCCGAGGGCATAGAGCTGTCCCAGCTGGCCACGCGCCGTGCCGATGACGGCCTGGACCTGAGCTTCACGACTCATTTCGAGCTCAGCCACGCCGCCGAAGACGCGTTGCACAAGGGCGTGCCGCTGTATTTCGTCGTCGAAGCCACCGTGCTGCGCAACCGCTGGTACTGGCGCGACGCCCGCGTCGCCCGCGCCGAGCGCACCTGGCGGCTGGCCTGGCAGTCCCTGACCCGGCAGTACCGCGTCTCCAATGGCGGCCTGCACCAGAGCTTCGCGACGCTGGACGAAGCCCTCACCGTGCTGCGCGGCCAGAGCGCCTGGCGCATCGCCGAGCCCAAGGACATCGAGGACAGCGGCAGCTACTACCTCGAGTTCAGCTACAAGCTCGACGTGACCCAGTTGCCGCGCCCCATGCAGATCGGCCTGCAGTCGGGTTTTGCGCTCAACATCGATCAAAAGCGCAATTTCGCGCCCGATTTCTCCCTTAAATGACGAAGGTTGCGCGTTGGGGCTGGGTCATCACCCTGGTGACCCTCACGGGCGTCATCGGCGTGCTGGCCTTCGTGCTGATCGTCGGCACCACCTCAGAACGCGGCTTCTTCGAGCGCCATTACCACTGGCTCTACTGGGTCAACGTCGGTGTGGCCGCGGTGCTGACCCTGGTCATCCTGACGGCCGCGGTGCGCCTGGTCGTGCGCGTGCGCCAGGGCCGCTTCGGCAGCCGGCTGCTGTTCAAGCTGGCCGCCATCTTTGCGCTGGTGGGCATCGTGCCCGGCGTCATGATCTACGCCGTCTCCTACCAGTTCGTGAACCGCAGCATCGAGAACTGGTTCGACGTCAGGTTGGCCAGCGCGCTGGAGGCCGGCCTCAACCTCGGCCGCGGCACGCTGGACGCCATGGTGGCCGACCTCGGCACCAAGACGCGTGATGCCGCCGACCAGCTTTCCGAGAGCAGCACGCCCCAGCTGATCGGCCTGGAGCGGGTGCGCGACAAGCTCGGCGCCCGCACCGTCGCGCTGGTGGGCGGCAACGGCCAGATCCTGCTGGAAAGCGGCGGCGACACCCGCCAGCTGACGCCCGACCGCCCCAGCGGCACCATGCTGCGCCAGGCCCGTGGCGGCAACGTGGCCAGCCAGCTCGAAGGCCTGGAGGACGAGGCCGCGGCCCTGCAAGGCAGCGCCCAGATCCGCACGCTGGCGCTGCTGCCCAACTCCGAGCTGCGCCTGGGGCTGGGGGAGCGCTACCTGATGGTCATCCAGCGCATCCCGCCCAGCATGCTGACCAATGCGCTGGCGGTGCAGACGGCCAATAGCGAATACCAGCAGCGCTCGCTGGAGCGCGTCGGCTTGCGCCGCATGTACCTCGGCACGCTGACGCTGGTGCTCATTCTGGCCACCTTCGCGGCCTTGCTGCTGGCTGTCACGCTCGGCAACCAGCTCGCGCGGCCGCTGCTGATGCTGGCCGACGGCGTGCGCCAGGTCGCCCTGGGCGACCTCTCCGTGCGCCCGGTGCTCGCCTCGCGCGACGAACTCGGCGGTCTGACGCGCTCCTTCGCCGACATGACCGGCCAGCTCGCCGACGCGCGCGCCCAGGTCTCGCGCACCGTGGCCGAGCTCGACGCCGCCCGCACCCATCTGCAGACCATCCTCGACAACCTGACCGCCGGCGTGCTCGTCATCGACGCCGACGGCAGCCTCGAAACCGTCAACCCCGGCGCGACGCGCATCCTGCGCCTGCCGCTGTCCGCCTACGTGGGCCGGCCGCTGGCCGACGTGCCCGGCCTCGCCGAGTTCGCCGCGTCGCTGGACCAGCGCTTCGAGCAGCACATCGGCCGCGACAGCGGCGAGCGCGACATGGACCGCGAGCTCTGGCAGGACTCCTTCGAGCTCCAGCTCGACCCCAAGCAGGACCCGCTGACCCTGCTGGTGCGCGGCGCGCCGCTGCCGCACGACGCCCGCCTGCTCGTCTTCGATGACATCTCCGAGGTCGTGTCGGCCCAGCGTTCCGCTGCCTGGAGCGAGGTCGCGCGCCGCCTCGCCCACGAGATCAAGAACCCGCTGACGCCCATCCAGCTCTCGGCCGAGCGCATGCAGCACAAGCTCGAAGCCAAGCTCGAAGGCGCCGACCAGGCCATGCTGGTGCGCTCCGTGGCCACCATCGTCAACCAGGTGCAGGCGATGAAGCAGCTCGTCAACGAGTTCCGCGACTACGCCCGCCTGCCCTCCGCGCAGCTGCACCCGCTGGACCTCAACGCCCTCATCCACGAGGTGCTCAGCCTCTACGCCGAGCCGCAGGAGAAAGGCCGCCTGACCGCCGAGATGGCACCCCGCCTGCCGCTCATCAAGGGCGATGCCAGCCAGCTGCGCCAGGTCATCCACAACCTCGTGCAGAACGCGCTGGACGCCGTGCATGACCGCGTCGACGGCCATGTCACCGTGCGCTCCTCGCTGTCGATGAACGACACTGGCACGCCCCGCTCGGTGCGCCTGCACATCATCGACAACGGCCCCGGCTTTGCCGAGAAAGTGCTCAAGCGCGCCTTCGAACCCTATGTGACGACCAAGGCCAAAGGCACCGGCCTGGGCCTGGCCGTCGTGAAGAAAATTGCCGATGAACACGGCGCCCGGATCTCCTTGCGCAACCTGCATCCGGCTTCCGATGCGGGTTCTCCCCTTGAAAGCGGACAGGAGGCTGTCGTGATCGGGGCGCAAGTTTCGCTATCATTTTCGAATCTGGCGCCTGCCACCGAGCCCGGTGGGCAGGCCGCCAAGACCTAAGGATTCATGGCCACGATTCTTGTTGTCGACGACGAGCTGGGCATTCGTGCTCTGCTGTCCGAAATCCTCAGCGACGAGGGACACACCATTGAGCTTGCCGAGAACGCCACTCAGGCGCGGGCAGTGCGTGAACGCATGCGCCCGGATCTCGTGCTGCTCGACATCTGGATGCCCGACGTCGACGGCGTGACGCTGCTCAAGGAATGGGGCAGCGCCGGCCTGCTCACCATGCCCGTCATCATGATGAGCGGCCACGGCACCATCGACACGGCGGTGGAGGCGACCAAGTTCGGCGCCATCGCCTTCCTCGAGAAGCCCATCACGCTGCAGAAGCTGCTGCGCGCCGTCGAGCAGGCGCTGGTCAAGACGGCCCCGCCGCGCCCCGCGCCCGCCGTCGCCGGCCTGCCCAGCTATGCCCGCCCCGAGATGAACCCCGGGCTGCAGGCGGCGCCGGCCAGCCTCGCCGGCAACAGCCACATGCCCGGCAACTCGCTGGCGTCCGAGCAGAGCTTCGAGCTCGACCGGCCTCTGCGCGAGGCTCGCGACGCCTTCGAGAAGAGCTACTTCGAGTTCCACCTCGCCAAGGAAAACGGCTCCATGACCCGCGTCGCCGAAAAGACCGGCCTGGAGCGCACCCACCTCTACCGCAAGCTCAAGCAACTGGGCGTCGACCTGAGCCGCAACAAGCGCGGCAGCGGCGCCTGAGCCAAAAACGCTGTGCTATAGTCATGGACTTCGCTGAGCGGCGCTAGCCGTTCACGAACAGATCAAGGCCTGGTAGCTCAGTTGGTAGAGCAGCGGATTGAAAATCCGCGTGTCGGTGGTTCGATTCCGCCCCAGGCCACCAGACAAGAACGGCACCCTTCGGGGTGCCGTTTGCGTTTGGGGGTTTGGGGCGGATGAGAACCACCGAGTGGTTCGCTCAAGGCAGTCCAGTGGACTGCCTTGGACGTGGCGCCAGCCACGGGCCGGAGCGCTTTGCGCGCAGGCCGAGGGATCGGTCCGACCGATCCCGAGCATTCCGCCCCTGGTGCCCAGACGCCAACCTCTGCGCAGGTCCGCCCATGGACCTTCGGCAACTCCAGATCCCGTGGGTTGAGTGCTCTATCAAGGACCCACCCATGGCCGCTGCAAACACCCCCATGCACGACGAACTGCTGGCGCTCGTCGCCAAGACCCTCTGCACCCGCACGCTGAACCTCTTTGCGCAAGAGTCCCGGTTGGATGGCGAGAGCCTGAAGGACGCCGTCGAGCGCTACGAAGTCGACTACGCCTGGCATGTCCTGGGCTCAGCCCGCATGCGCGACGAGACCTTGGCGCTGCTGGAGGCCAAGCTCAAGCAGCCGGCCACCGACGCGCAAAAGACCTGCGTGGCTGAAGTCCTGAAGGCCGTTGCCGCGGGCCAGTCTTCCGAACTGCTGATGAGCTTTGACAACGACGTGCCCGAACAATTGGCAGCGATGCTGTGCGCTCGGCATGAGCACAGGACGCATGCCGAAGTTGAAGCGGCGAGCTGAACGGGCCCACCTCGCCCCAACAGCTGAAATCATCGGCGCACCATGGGTGCCTGGCAGGCCCGGCGAGCAAGGCCAGCCGTGATTCACTCACTCCGGAAACCCCGCCTCCTTGTAGCGCCGCGCAACCCCCAGCAGCAGGCCCTGCAATTCCTCCTGGCTGTACCACCGCCCGCCCGCCATCACCCCCAGCGGCTGGCGCAGCGTCGCCAAGCCGTCCAGCGGATTGCCCGCACTCAGCACCAGGTCGGCGCGCGATCCAGGCACCACGGTGCCGAAACGCGTCTGAGCCGGAAAAGCTCGGGACACCATCTCGCCCGGCGCGCGTGACGCGACGGCGAGGACCTGCTGGCGCGACAGGCCAGCCGCGACGAGGCGGTCCATGTCATCGTGCAGGGAAAAGCCCGGTGCCATGCCCGGTATCGAAGGCGCGTCGGTGCCCGTGATCAGCGGCACGCCGGCGTCGCTCAGAGCCTTGACGAAGCGCGCGAGGAAGGCGAGACGCTTGTCGAGGCTGCCCGTGCGGCTGTCATAGCCTGCGAGCTTCCAGCCGATGCGATCCTGCGGCGAGACGTAACGCGATTCGGGCGCCCTCAGATACGACTCCACGACGGCCGGCTTGCCCCATTGGCGGGCTATTGCCCCGTAGGTGGCGAGGTCGGCGGTGACAAAGGCCTGGCTGCGCTTGACCATCTCGACGACCGCAGGGATCTGCGCGTCGTCGGGCGCGGCGTTGTCGTCCTTGGACGTGTCGATGTCGAAGACGGTGTAGAGGAACTCCTCGGCGTGCGCCACCATGAGCTGGCCCGCGGCGAGCTGCTTGCGCAGGCCCACGCGGGTGACGCCGTGGCCCACGATGGGCAGCCCTTGCAGCCGGGTCTCGTCCACAAGGGCGCTGAACACTTCGGGCGTGAGGTCGTTGTAGACCTTGATGAAGTCGTGGCCATTGGTCTTGGCCAGACGCACGGACGCGCGCACCTCGTCGGGCGTGGTGACCACGAAGCTGCCATAGCTCGGGGTGCCGTCGATGCGAAAGGCCGTGTAGACGTGCGGCGAGGGGATCTCGGCGCGATTGGCTCGCACCTTGGTGCGGCCAACGAAGCCGTTCGAGGCCTCGCCCATATTGAGCACCGAGGTCACGCCATGGGCCAGGTAGACGGCCATGTCGGCGCGCGTGTCGGAGTGCACGTGCATGTCCGCAAGGCCGGGCGACAGATAAGCCGTGCCATGGCCGTCGATGACCGTTGCGCCCGCAGGGAGGGCGACATCCTTGCCGACGGCCTGGATGCGCCCATCGACGATGAGGACGGTCTGGTCGGGCAGGACACCGTCGGTCGCGAGGGGCACGACATTGACGTGGACGAAGGCGATGGGCGGCGCGGCCTGTGCAAAGCTGGCCAGCGTGGCGAGGCAGAACGCGAGGGTGGCGATGAGATGACGCATGGTCGAGGAGACGGGCGTGGTGCGCGGTGTGGAATGCGGTGAGAAACGATGCTAGCCAGGGCTGCCACAACCACAACGGCGGCGCGACACCGTGCGGGATTCGGGGCCCGAAATGCGGCCTCAAAGCCGTCGGAGTGGCGATGGGCCCCGATCCACAGCGCGCCGTCGCACGGCTCGGTGCGCCCGATCTTCAGCGCGTCGAGTTGCCTTCGCCACGGCACGCGGTTCGGTCAGGCATTGACCTTGCCGCAGGCGGCCCGCCATTGCGTGGGCGCGAGTCCGGTCTTGCGCTGGTAGAAGCGCGTGAAATAGGCCGCATCGGCAAAGCCCAGGTGATCGGCGATCTGCTTCACGTTCATCGTCGTGTAGGCCAGCTCCCGCTGCGCTTCCAGCAGCAGCCGGGCGTGCAGCACGGCCACCGAGGAGCAGCCCAGCGTCGACTGACAGACGCGATTCAGCTGCGTGGGCGTGATGCCGATCTCCGCCGCCAGCACCGATACCGCCGGCTGCTGCCGGTAGCGCTCCTCGATCAGCGCGCGGTAGCGCTGGACATGCTGCAGGCTGCGCGCCCCTTGCGGCGAAGCCGCATCGGCCGGTGCCGTCAGGCAGCGTCCCAAAGTCACCAGCAACCGGATCAGGGCGCTGTCGACGCTCAGTGACCGCCAGTCCTGCGCATCGCCGAACTCCTCGCGCAGCGACCGCATGGCGGCCGCGACCAGTGCAGCCTGAGCGGCGTCGAGCTGCTGGACGCGCGGCTGCGAAAGCCGCTGCTCCAGCACCGGCTCCTCGGCCAGCAACTTCGTCAGATGCTGGGCCAGCACGGTGACGACATGGCCACGCAGATTCGGCTCGAAGTGAAAGCCGTGCACCACCAGCGGTGGAACGAGCAACACGCCAGGCCCCTTCAGCTGCTGGTCGCTGCCGTCCAAGCTCACCACGACCCGGCCCTTCTCGATCCAGAAGAGCTGATACAGCAGCTCGTGCCGATGCGGGCGAATCTCCCACTCGTGCAGCCGGCTGCGCTCCGCGATGGATTCGCAGTGCAACCAGTCCACGTCCATCGCGCGGCCATGCTCGCCGTAGATGGAATAGGTCGGAAGCGGGGATTTCATCGCGAACGAGGGGGTGGCGATGTTCGAAATATGCAAGTCTATGCCTGCTCAGTGCATTGAGCCCGGAGGCCGCGAACCCTTAATCTTCGGGCGATCAGGAGGCAGACCATGAGAACTCAGGTTGCCATCGTCGGCGCCGGCCCGGCAGGGCTGCTTTTGGGGCAGTTGCTGAGCGCTTCGGGCATCGACAGCGTCATCGTCGAGCAGCGGAGCGCCGACCACGTCCTGGGCCGCATTCGGGCAGGTGTGTTGGAGCCCATCACGGTCAGCCTGCTGGAAGCCTGTGGCGCCGCCGGGCGCTTGCACCGCGAAGGCCTGCCGCATCACGGCTTCGAGCTGTGCACGGGCGGCAGTTGCCATCGCATCGATCTGCAGGCGCTGACCGGCAAGCATGTGACGGTCTACGGGCAGACCGAGGTCACGCGCGACCTGATGCAGGCGCGCGCCGACGCCGGCCGGCCCACGATCTACGAAGCTGAAGAGGTGCAGGTGCTGGATCTGGAATCCGACGAGCCCCGCGTGCAATACCGCGTCCAAGGCGAGCTGCGCGAGATCGAGTGCGACTTCATCGCCGGTTGCGACGGCTATCACGGCGTCTGCCGGGCCAGCATCCCGGCGGAGAAGCTGCGCACCTTCGAGCGCGTCTATCCGTTTGGCTGGCTGGGCGTCCTTGCCGACGTCCCGCCGGTGGCCCACGAGCTGATCTATGTCCGGCACGAGCGCGGCTTTGCGCTGTGCAGCCAGCGCAGCCTGACGCGCAGCCGCTACTACGTGCAGGTGCCCAGCACCGATCGCGCTGAAGCCTGGTCGGACGATGCCTTCTGGGCCGAACTCAAGCGCCGCCTGCCGGTCGAGACGGCCGCCGCGCTGAGGTGCGGCCCCGCCATCGAGAAGAGCATCGCGCCGCTGCGCAGCTTCGTCGCCGAGCCCATGCGCTGCGGCCGCATGTTCCTGGCCGGCGACGCGGCGCACATCGTGCCGCCGACGGGAGCCAAGGGCCTCAACCTGGCCGCCTCCGACGTCGGCTACCTGTGGCAGGCGCTGTGCGATTTTTACAAGGGCGACGTGGCCGGTGTCGAGGCTTACTCCGCCCGTTGCCTGCAGCGGGTCTGGAAGGCCGAACGCTTCTCCTGGTGGATGACCGGGCTGCTGCACAAATTCCCCGACCACAGCCCTTTCGACGTCCGCATGCAGGAGTCCGAGCTGGACTACCTGCTCGGCTCCGAGGCGGGGCGCAAGTCCATTGCAGAGAACTACGTCGGGCTGCCGACCTGAGCGTCAAGAATCAAACGGAGACATCCATGGAATTTCCCGGCGTCACCGAGGGGACTCACCCCCGCCTGATCTACCCGCCGTACAAATCGACCCGTTCCCGCGGCCCTTCCCAGCCCGCCGTGCGGGTGAGGGCGCCGGCCGTCACCGGTGGCGGCCTTGCGCTGGCGCCGGGCCTGCTGAGGGCTGCCGATGCCGATCTGACGCAGCACGGGCAGTCCGAGCCGCTGGGGGAAAAGATCGTCGTGACCGGTCGCGTGGCCGACGAAGACGGTCGGCCGGTGCGCAACTCGCTGGTCGAGGTCTGGCAGTGCAATGCTGCGGGCCGCTACTGGCACAAGAAGGACCAGCATGCGGCGCCGCTGGACCCCAACTTCTTCGGGTTCGGCAAGCTGCTGACGGACGACACGGGCCGCTACCGCTTCGTCACCATCAAGCCCGGGCCCTATCCCTGGGGCAATCACGACAAGGCCTGGCGTCCGGCACATATCCACTTCTCGCTGTTCGGGAACGTGATGGCGCAACGCCTGGTCACGCAGATGTATTTCCCGAGCGACCCCTTGTTCGACCACGACCCCATCTTCCAGAGCATCGAGGACGCCGCAGCCCGCCAGCGCCTGGTGTCGCGCTTCAGCCTGGACGAGACTGTCGGTGCCCAGATGCTGGGCTATGTGTTCGACATCGTGCTGCGCGGGCGCAACGCCACGCCGTTCGGACTCTGAGGAGCGCCCGATGAGCCAAGTCCCTCCCGCGGCACAGCCGTTGACGCCGTCCCAGACGATCGGCCCCTTTCCTCACGAAGCCTGGCAATGGGCGGTCACTGCCAGTGCCCCGAGCGGCCTGCCGGCACTGTGCATCGAAGGCCGCCTGCTGGACGGCGATGGCGCGCCGGTGAACGATGGCTGGGTGGAAGCCTGGATGCCTGGTGAAGGCTCACCATCAGACGGCATGCCGAGCTTCCGGCGCCTGGCGACCGACGATCAAGGCATGTTCTCGCTGGCACTCGCCAAGCGCCCGCACGCCGGTGAGCCGGCGGCCTACGTCGCCGTGTTCGCGCGGGGACTGGGGCTCCATCAACAAACGGCGGTGTTCCTGGCAGATGACGCGGGCCTCGCGGAGGCGCCGCTGCTGGCGCAGGTGCAGACTGATCGCCGCGCAAGCCTGCTGGCAGTTCCCGCCGGCGAGGGCCGCTACCGCTGGGACATCCGCCTGCAGGGGGATCCGGTGACGGAAACCGTTTTCTTCGACTACTGCTGAGCGTGCCATGAGCCTGCCACTTTTCGAGCGCTTCCTCGCCCCCGAGGCCATGGGCGAAGTCTTTTCAGATGAGGCCCTGGTCCAGCACATGCTGGACTTCGAGGCCGCGCTGGCACGCGCTCAGGCTGGTTGTGGCCTCCTTCCGGCTGCGGCGGCCATGCACATCGTGGCCTGCTGTCGCGTCGCCGACTTCGACATCCCCGCGCTCGCCGCGGCAGGCCGCCGCGCCGGCAGTCTGGCGATTCCGTTGGTCCAGGGCTTGAAGGAGGCCGTGGGCCGCAAGGACCCCGCTGCCGTGCACTGCGTCCATCTCGGCTGCACCAGCCAGGACGTCCTGGACACGGCCATGGTGCTGGCCACACGCGAAGCGCTGCAACTGATCGACGCCGGTCTGGGGGAACTGATCGCGATGCTGTTCGGGCTGGCCGAGCGGCATCTGCGCACGCCGGTGCTGGCGCGCACGCTGATGCAGCCGGCTCAACCCAGCAGCTTCGGGCTCAAGTGCATCAATTGGGCAGCACCGCTGGTGCGCGCCCGCAAGCATCTGCTGGCGCAGGCCCAGGCCAGCCTTCAGCTGCAACTGGGCGGCGCCGTCGGCACGCTCGCGGCCATGGCACCTCACGGACCCGCAGTTCGCGAGGCCATGGCGAAGGCGCTGCAGCTGCAGGCGTCATCGGGCTGCTGGCACACGCAACGCGACGACTGGGTGCGACTGGGGCTGGCGGTGGCAGTGCTCTGCGGCAGCCTGGCCAAGCTCGCTACCGATCTCGCGCTGATGAGCCAGGCTGAGGTTGGCGAGCTGCAGGAAGAGCAGGGCGGTGGTTCCACGGCGATGCCTCACAAACACAACCCGGTCGGCGCGATGCTGGCGTTGGCCAACGCCAGGCGTGTCCCGGCGCGCGCGGCGGCGCTGCTGGCCTGCATGGATCAGGAGCACGAGCGCGGTCTGGGCAACTGGCAGGCCGAGATGGCTGAATGGCCGTGGCTGTGGATCAGCGCCCATGCGGCCTTGGCGGCGTTGTGCGGCGCGATGTCGGGGCTGCGGGTGGATACCGCTCGCATGCTCGCCAACATCGGCGCACTGCCTGAGCCCGTGAAGCTTGAGCAGGGCGTTCACCAAGCCGCCGCGCTGGCAGCACAGCAATTGGCCGAGCTTCGCGAAGACAACCACTGAGCGCTGGAGACAAGATGCCCCCCGACAATTTCGACAACCCGCTGGAACGCGGCCTGCGCAATCGGCGGGAGATCCTGGGCGACGCCTGGGTGGATGGCGCCAGCGCGGGCGCCAACGCGTTCAACGCCGATTTCCAGGCCTTCATCACCCGCTATGCCTGGCATGAGGTCTGGGGGCGGCCGGGCCTTGCGGCCAGCACGCGACGCATCATCGTGTTGGTCTCTACCGCGTCGCTGGGCCGCTGGGAGGAGTTCGAGCTGCATTGCCGCGCCGCGTTGAGCAGCGCGGACGAGGCCTCACGCCTGACGCCGGATGTGCTGAAAGAGGTCTTGCTGCAGCTGGCCATCTATGCCGGCGTGCCAGCCGCAAACACGGCAGTGACGCATGCGCTGAAGATCATGCGCGAACTGGGCATGGTGCTCGAACCTGCGGCGCTGGCCGACAGCTTCCACCCCGGCTATGGCCGCGAGGCCTGTACGCGCGGCCCGACGTCGCTGCACTACACCGTGCGCGAGCCGGCCAGCCGGGCCGCACCGCGGCATACCTTCGTGCTCAGTCATGCGCTGGGCTGCGACGAGTCCATGTGGGATGCGCTGGCCAGCAAGCTCGCCGCGGACTGCCGCGTGGTCTGCTACGACCACCGCGGTCATGGGCAGTCCGATCGGCCGGCCGGCCCTTGCAGCATGGCGGAGCTGGCCGAAGATGCCGTCAGGGTTCTCGAAGAGCTGGGGCCCGAGCCGGTGGTGTGGGTCGGCCTGTCCCTGGGGGGCATGGTCGGGCAGGAGCTGGCATTGCGCCACCCGCAGCGGCTGAAGGCCTTGGTGATCGCGAACTCCTGTGCCGGCTATGACGAGGCGGCGCGTGCGCAATGGCACCAGCGCATCGCCACCGTGCGGGCGCGAGGCATGGAGGAGATCGCGGACGCTGCGTTGCAGCGTTGGTTCAGCGCCGAGTTCAGCGAGCGCCATCCCGCGACGCTGGCGCGCGCCCGACGCCGACTCGTCTGCACCGATGCGCAGGCCTACGCGGCAGCATGCCAGGCGGTCAGCGAACTGGACACGCTGGGGCGCCTGCCCGAACTCAGGCTGCCCACGCTGCTGATCGCGGGCACGCAGGACCAGGCCACGCCGCTCACCATGAGTGAGGCCATGGCCGCACGAATTCCGGGTGCGCAACTGCATCTGCTGGAAGGCGCGGCCCATCTGTCGGTCATCGAGCAGCCGGGCCCGTTCCACGCCGCCCTGCGCGAATTCCTTCAGAAGCTGGACGTCTCTTCATGATCAACAAACTCTGCGCCAGCGCCGAGCAGGCGCTGGCAGATACGCCACACGGCGCCACCGTGATGATCGGAGGCTTCGGCACCGCAGGCCTGCCCGATGAGTTGGTTGAAGCGCTGATCGCCCAGGGTGCCAGGGACCTGGTCGTCGTCAACAACAACGCGGGCAATGGCGACACGGGCCTGGCGGCGCTGCTCGCGGCCGGCCGCGTGCGCAAGATCATCTGCTCCTTTCCGCGGCAGACCGACTCGCATCACTTCGACGCGCTGTACCGCGCCGGCAAGCTGGAGCTGGAGCTGGTGCCGCAGGGCAACCTGGCCGAGCGCATCCGCGCGGCCGGGGCGGGCATCGGTGCCTTCTTCACACCCGCCGGCTACGGGACGCCGCTCGCCGAGGGCAAGGAGACCCGTGTCATCGGCGGGCGCGGCCATGTGCTGGAGCACCCCATCCATGCCGACCTGGCCTTGATCAAGGCCGAACGCGGTGACCGTTGGGGCAACCTGACCTATCGCATGACCGCCCGCAATTTCGGTCCCGTCATGGCCACGGCGGCCAAGGTCACGGTGGCCAGCATCCACGAGCTGGTGCCGCTGGGAGAGATGGACCCCGAGCAGGTCGTCACGCCGGGCATCTACGTGAAGCGCCTGGTCCAGACACCCCGTGCGGCCACGCGGGCCGGCGGCTTCAAGTCGTGAGAGGGCACAGGCCATGAGCAGCACGGGCAGCAAGCGCTGGACGCGTCAGCAGATCGCCGCGCGTGTCGCGCAGGACATTGCCGAAGGCATGGTCGTCAACCTCGGCATCGGCTTGCCGACGCAGGTGGCGGCCTACCTGCCGTCCGACCGCGAGGTGATCCTGCACAGCGAGAACGGCGTGCTCGGCATGGGCGGCCCGCCGCCCGAGGGGCAGGAGGACTACGACCTCATCAATGCCGGCAAGCAGCCGGTGACGCTGCTGCCCGGCGGCAGCTTCTTCCATCACGCGGACAGCTTCGGCATGATGCGCGGCGGCCACCTGGACCTGTGCGTGCTCGGCGCATTCCAGGTCGCCGGCAACGGCGATCTCGCGAACTGGCATACCGGTGCTGCCGATGCGATTCCCGCCGTTGGCGGGGCGATGGACCTGGCCACCGGTGCCAAGGCCGTCTGGGTCATGATGGATCACCTGACCAAGGACGGGCAGGCCAAGCTGGTCGAACGCTGCACCTATCCGCTCACAGGCCTGGCCTGCGTCAGCCGCGTGTTTACCGACATGGCAGTCATCGCCTTCGATGCCGACGGCGCGACGCTGATCGATCTGGCTCCCGGTTTGACATTCGACGAAGTCCAGGCCGCGACCGCCTTCCCGCTGAGGAGGGTGGGCTGAGACGGGCCAGCGAGGGCCCGGTGTTCGCTGACCTGCATCACCTCGCCCTCCTGGGCCCGGCCATACTCCGCGCGATGATCCGCGCCCGCCATCTTCTCCCGCTGCTGGCGCTGTGGGCCGCCGCCGCGTCGGCCAGCGCCGCCTGCGAGCGCAGGCCACTGCCCGCTGCGCGGGCCGACGCGCCCCACCGCATCCTCTTCGTCGGCAACAGCTTCCTGCACGGCCATATGCCGCCGGTGCTGCACTACAACGCGGACCGCGTGACCGACCTGAACGGCAGCGGCCATGGCGGCGTGCCGGCCGTGTTCAAGCAGCTCGCCGATGACGCCGGCCTGCATGTCGACGTCGCCAGCGAATTGCTCAGCGGGCAGACGCTGCAGTTCCACCTCGACGAGAAGCTCACGCTGATCGCCAGCCGGCCATGGGACATCGTCGTGCTGCAGGAATACAGCACGCTGAGCCCGCAGCGGCCCGGCGACGCGACAGCCTTCATTGCGGCAGCCGGCCGGCTGGAAGCCGCGGTGCATGGTGTGAACCCCGCCGCCCGCGTCTATCTGCTGCAGACCTGGGCGCGTGCCGACCAGGTCTACCGCACGCCTGGCGGCCGCTGGAACGGCAAGTCGCTGGAGGCCATGCAGGGTGAGCTGCGCGCGGCCTACGCGCAGGCGATGGCGCGCGCCGGCTGCATCGCCGGCGTCGTGCCCGTGGGCGACGCCACCCTGCGCGCCGTGCAGGAGGGCGTGGCCGACCGCAACCCTTACGACGGCATCGATGCCGGCAAGTTCAACGTGTGGGGCGAGGACGGCTATCACCTCAGCGCCTGGGGAAGCTACCTGGAGGCGCTCGTCATCTTCGGCCAGCTCAGCGGCCGCGATCCGGCCAGCCTCGGCGAAGCCAACCGCGCCGGGCGCGACCTTGGGCTGAGCGCGGAGCAGATCCAGGCCGCGCAGGCGGTGGCTTCACGCCAGCTCAGGTCCCGCGCATCGCCCGCTTTGCCGACAAGGCCATGAAGACGGCGAACACGACGACGACGACCAGGCCGGCCGTCAGCGACGAGCGCTCGGCGATGAGGCCGATCAGCGGCGGGCCGGCCATCATGCCGAGGTAGCCGACGCCCGACACAGCGGCGATGCCGTGGGCCGACGACACGCCGGGCGCTTGCGACGCGGCGCTGAAGATCACCGGCACGACGTTGGACAGGCCGAGGCCGACCAGCGCGAAGCCGATCAGCGCCACGGCGGGCGAGGGCACGGCCAGCGCGAGCGCCATGCCGGCGGCGCCGAGCACGCCGCTGGCGCGCATCAGCTTCGTGCCGGACATGCGCGCGCGCACCCAGTCGCCGCCAAAGCGGCCGGCGGCCATCGCGCCGCTGAAGCTGGCATAGGCCAGGGCCGCGGTGCTGGCCTCGCTGGCGCGCTCCTGCTTCATGAAGAGCACGCTCCAGTCGTACATCGCGCCCTCGGCGATCAGGCCCATCGAGGCCAGCACGCCCAGCAGCAGCAGCGGCCCGCGCGGCAAGCTGAGCGGATGTTTCTCCTCGGCCGCCTTCTCGGGCACCGGCAGCATGGCCCGGCTGCCCACCAGCACGACGATGGCGCCGATGCCGGTGGCCACCAGCAGATGGGCCTGGGGCGACAGGCCGAGCGCGGGAGCGGCGCTGCCCAGGCCGGCACCCGCCATGCCGCCGAGGCTGAACATGCCGTGGAAGCCGCTCATCAGCGGCCTGGTGGCCAGGCGCTCGATCTCGGTGGCCTCCGTGTTGATGGCGACGTCGACCAGGCTGCCGGTGATGCCGAACACCAGCATCACGCCCAGCAGGGCGGCATAGGTCGATCCTGCCAGCAGGCAGGCGATGGAGGCGCAGCAGGCCACGCCCATGACGGCGGACACGGCACGTGGCCCCCAGCGGCCGACGACGCGGCCGGCCTGGGCCAGGGCCAGCAGCGCGCCGACGCCCCCGGCGAGCATGGCGATGGCCAGGGCCTGTTCACCCAGCCCGTAGTGGCCCTTGACGGTGGGCACATGGACGCCCCAGGTCGCGAACATGACGCCCAGCACGAAGAACTGCGCGCGCAGCGCGCGCGAAGCACCGACGACCGACGTCACTTGGCGGTCGCGCTGATGCGGGTGAAGAAGTCGTAGACGCCCTGGTCGCCCATCTTGCGGGCGTCGGCCAGCTCGCCGCCCTCGGTGGCGTAGATCAGCTTGCCCTGGGGCGACAGCACGGCGACGGCGGGAATGCCCTTCTTCAAGGGCACGCGGTAGCCCTCGGCGATATCGACATTGCGGTCGAAGCGGCCGACGTCGACCTTGACCACCTTGAAACTCTTGGCGATCAGTGGCGCGCTGGGCCCGTGCTTGAACGTGTTGTCCAGCATGCGGCAGTCACCGCACCAGTTGGCGCCGAAGACGACGAGGACGGGCACCTTGGCCTTCTCGGCTTCGGCCAGCGTCGCACGGATGGCGGCCTTGGCGTCGACGCCTTCGTCATAGATGGCCGGCGGGCCGCTGGCCTGGGCGGCGAGGCTGGTGGCGAGGAGGAGGGAGGCGGTCAGGAAACGCATGGCGACGCAGTATGAAGCAGGAAATTGGAAGCGATTCCAGCGAGGCTATCTCGAAGTCTGCTCGAAGAAGCGCCAGATCACGTCGTTGGCGTCCAGGGCTTGTGACGCGGCCGGCTTGCCGCGGCGCACACTGTCGGCGCCGGGCCAGGAATGGCCGCCGGTGTCGGTGACGCAGAGCTGCACCTGCGTGCCGCCGCTGCAGCCGCTGTAGGCCTCGCAGTAGGCGCCCGCCTTGTCCAGCGTGCGCTGTGGTGGGGCGGCGCAGTGATCGCGTTGTACCCAGCGCGAGATCGTCTCGGGCACGGAGGTGAAGCTCATCACCTTGCTCTCGTCGCGGAAGGCGTTCGGACCGGCGCCGCCGTTGAAGAGGACATGGTCGTCGTCCTTGGCGTGGATGTGCAGCACCGAGATCGGCTTGCTCGGCGTGCAGCTGGCGGTGGCATCGGTGCCGGCGACGGACGCGACCGCACGGAACACGTCGGCCGCTTCGCAGGCCAGGCGGTGGCTCAGCATGCCGCCGTTGGACATGCCGGTCGCGAAAATTCGCGTGCCGTCGATGCCGTACCGGCCCTCGATGGCCTTGACGACGGCGCGGGCGAAGGCGACGTCGTCGACCTGGCGGTCACGCGCATCGCCGCAGCAGCCGCCGGCATTCCAGGTGGCGAATTTGCCGCCCGGCAGCTTGCTGTAGCCGTTCGGGAAGGCGACGACGAAGCCGGCCTCGTCGGCCTTCTTCTGCAAGCCGTACTTGGCGTCGTCGGCCATGTACTCGGCATGGCCGCCGCCACCGTGGAAGGCCAGCACCAGGGGCGCCGGCTTGGCGGTGTCATAGCCGGTAGGCAGGTGCACCAGTACCTTGCGGCCTTGCACCTGGATCTCCTGCAAGCCGGCCGGTGACTCTTGCCCGGCGCGGCGCTGCTCCATGCGCGCCTTGATGCGCTCGCGCAGCGTCTCCTGGGCCTGTGCTGCGGGCAGCAACACCAGAAGCGCGAGTGCGAGCGCACGCATGGTTCAGCCGCCGCCGCCGAGCGCCCGGTAGAGCGCGACGAGGTTCTGCGCGCGCTGGCTCTGCACCTGCACCAGCGTCTGCTGGGCCGCGAACAGCGAGCGCTGAGCGTCCAGCCGGTCCAGGGCGCTGGAGACACCGGCCGTGTAGCGCTGCTCGGCCGCGTTCAGGCGGCGAGTCTCGGCTTCCACCTGGGCAGCCAGTGCGGCGCGCTGTTCGGCCAGCGTGGCGCGGCCCGCGAGGCCGTCGGCCACCTCGCGGAAGGCGGTCTGGATGGCCTTCTCGTACTGGGCCAGCGCAATGTCCCGCGACGCACGCGCACCGGCCAGGTTGGCGCGGTTGCGTCCGGCGTCGAAGAGGGGCTGGATCAGCTGCGGTGCAAAGCTCCAGGCCGAGTTCTTGAACAGGTCGGACAGATGGCCGCTGGCCGTGCCGACGCTGCCGGTCAGCGTGATGCGCGGCCAGAAGGCGGCGCGGGCGGCGTCGATGTTGGCGTCCGTTGCGCCGAGCTGGAACTCGGCCTGGCGGATGTCGGGCCGGCGCGTCAGCACCTCGCTGGGCACCCCGGCGGGCAGTTCGGCCAGGGGCTCGAAGTCCGCCAGGTCGCCGGTGGGCGCGGGCAGGTCGGCCGGCAGCGGGCCGCCGATCAGCAGGGCCAGCGCGTTCTCGTCCAGCGCGCGCTGGCGCTGGGCCTGGGCCAGCACGGCGCGGGCGGCCTGCCAGGAAGACTCGGCCGAGCGCAGGTCCAACTCGCCTGACACGCCGCCTTCGAAGCGCTGGCGGGTCAGCGACAGCGACTGCTCGCGCGTGGCGAGGGCGTCGCGCGTGATCTTCAGCAGGGCCTCGTCGGCCTGCAGCGCGATCTCGGCATTGGCGACGCTCGCCACCAGCGCCGTGCGCACCGCCTGCTGGTTGGACTGTGCCGCCAGCACCTGCGCGGCGGCCGCGGCGCTCAGGCCACGCAGGCGGCCGAACAGGTCCAGCTCATAGGCCGAGACCTGCAGGCCGGCCTGGTAGACGCTGTTGATGCCGCCAGCCGCCGTCGGCGTGCGCGAGCCACTGAGGCCGGCGTTGACGGTGGGCCAGAGGTCGGCATCGCGCGCCGAAGCGGTGGCGCGGGCGCTCTCGATGTTGAGCACCGCGACGCGCAGGTCGCGGTTGTTGGCCAGGGCCAGCGGGATGAGCTTTTGCAGCCGTGCGCCCTTGAAGGCCTGGGCCCAGGGCAGCTCGGTGGCGGCCGTCGCGCCAGGGCCACCGGCCTGCGGAAAGGCTTGCGGCACGGCGGCGGCCGCGGCTTCCGAGGCAACCGGGCGCTTGGGCTCGGGGCCGGCGCAGGCGGCCAGCAGCGCCGCGAGGGCGATCAGCGAGAGAGACGTCTTCATGCCTGGCCTCCCATGTCATCTTCCGCCTCGTGGGCATCGCGCTTTCTCTGGCGCTCGCTGCCCGGGAAGAAGCGGCGCACGACGACGAAGAACACCGGCACGAAGAACACGGCCAGCGCCGTGGCCGACAGCATGCCGCCCAGCACACCCGTGCCGATGGCACGCTGGCTGGCCGAGCCGGCGCCGCTGGCGAGCACCAGTGGCAGCACGCCCAGCATGAAGGCGAGGGACGTCATGATGATGGGACGGAAGCGCAGGTGCGCCGCCTCGCGCACCGCATCGAAGGCGCTCTTGCCGTGGGCCTGCAGGTCCTTGGCGAACTCGATGATGAGCACCGCGTTCTTGGCCGACAGGCCGATGATGGTGATCATGCCCACCTTGAAGTAGACGTCGTTCTCCAGCCCGCGGAAGGTGGCGCCCAGCACCACGCCCAGCACGCCCAGCGGCACGACCAGGATGACGGCGAGCGGGATGCTCCAGCTCTCGTACAGCGCGGCCAGGCACAGGAAGACGGCCAGCAGCGAGAAGCCGAACAGGATGAAGGCGGTGGAGCCCGAGAGCTTCTCCTCGCGCGACTGGCCGGTCCACTCGTAGCCGAAGCCGTCGGGCAGCGTGGCGGCGATCTTCTCCATCTCGGCGATGGCCACGCCGGTGGACACGCCCTTGGCCGGCTCGCCCAGGATGCGCATGGCCGAATAGCCGTTGTAGCGCACCGTCTGCATCGCACCGGTGACCCACTTGCTGGTGGAGAAGGCGGAGAGCGGCACCGGCTGGCCGGCGCTGTTGAGCACATTCAGCCGGCCGAGATCCTCGGGCTGCATGCGTGCGGGCGCGTCGGCCTGCACGATGACGCGCTGCAGGCGGCCGGTGTTGGGGAAGTCGTTCACATAGGAGGAGCCGAGCGACGTGCCCAGCACCGCGTTGACGGCGCCGATGTTCACGCCCAGCGCCTGGGCACGGTCGCGGTCGATGCTGAGCTCCAGCTGCGCGGCGTCTTCCAGGCCATCAGGCCGAACGGCGGCCAGCAGCGGGTTCTTGGCCGCAGCACCCAGCAACTGGTTGCGCGCGGCCAGCAGTTCGGCGCGCGTGTGGCCGCTGCGATCCTGCAGGCGGAAGGCAAAGCCGTTGGCCCGGCCGAGGTCGCGGATGGGCGGCGGGCTGGTCGGAAAGATGATGGCGTCGCGCACCTTGCTCAGCGCCCCGAAGGCGCGGGCGGCCAGGCCTTGCGCGGAGTGCTCGGCGCCGTGGCGCTCGTCCCAGGGCTTGAGCGTGACGAAGGCCAGGCCCGCGTTCTGCCCCGCGCCCGAGAAGCTGAAGCCGACGACGCCGACCATGCTCTCCACCTCGGGCTGCTTGAGCATGTAGGTCTCGACCTGCTTCACCACGTCCAGCGTGCGGGCCTGCGTGGCGCCCGGCGGCAACTGGATGTTGACGAGGATGTTGCCCTGGTCTTCATTGGGCACGAAGGAGGTGGGCAGCTTCTGGAACACCAGCACGGCCGCCGCGATGACGGCCGCGTAGACGACGGCCATGCGCGCGCCGCGGTAGATGAACTTGGACACCCAGCCCTCATAGCCCTTGGCCGTGCGCGTGAAGCCGCGGTTGAACCAGCCGAAGAAGCCGCGCTTCTCCAGGTGGTGGCCGGCCTCGACGGGCTTGAGCAGCGTGGCGCAAAGCGCCGGCGTCAGCGACAGGGCCAGGAAGGCCGAGAAGGCGATGGAGCTGACCATCACCGCCGAGAACTGGCGGTAGATGTTGCCGATGGAGCCGCTGAAGAAGGCCAGCGGCACGAACACCGAGATCAGCACCACGGTCACGCCGACGATGGCGCCGGAGATCTGCCCCATGGCCTTGCGCGTGGCCTTGAGGGGCGACAGCCCCTCCTCGCTCATGACGCGCTCGACGTTCTCCACCACGACGATGGCGTCGTCCACCACGATGCCGATGACCAGCACCATGCCGAACATCGTCAGCACGTTGATGGAGAAGCCCAGGGCCAGCAGCGTGGCGAAGCTGCCCAGCAGCGCGATGGGCACGACCAGCGTCGGGATGATGGTGTAGCGGATGTTCTGCAGGAACAGGAACATCACCAGGAACACCAGCGCCACGGCCTCCACCAGCGTCTCGACGACCTGGGAGATGGAGATGTCGATGAACAGCGAGCTGTCGTAGGGGATGCTGGCCTTCACGCCGGCAGGGAAATAGGGCTCCAGTTGCTTCAGGCGCTGCTTGATGAGCTTGGCCGTCTGCAGCGCGTTGGCCGACGGCGCGAGCTGCACGCCCACGCCGGCCGACGGGTTGCCGTTCAGCCGCGTCGAGCGGCCGGTGTAGCTGTCGGCGCCCAGCTCGATGCGGGCCACGTCCTTGAGCCGCACGGTGGAGCCGTCGGCGTTGGCGCGCAGCACGATGTTGCCGAACTGCTCGACGTTGGTGAGCTGGCCGCGCACGACGACCGTGGCCGCGACCGTCTGGCCGGGCAGATTGGGCAGGTCGCCGATGGAGCCGGAGCTGACCTGGGCGTTCTGGGCCTGGATGGCCGCGTTGACGTCCGACGGCGCGAGGCGGAAGCCGACCAGCTTGGCCGGGTCCAGCCAGATGCGCATGGCGCGCTCGGTGCCGAACAGCAGGCCCTGGCCCACGCCGGGCACGCGCTGGATCTCGGGCAGCACGGTGCGCGAGGCGTAGTCACCCAGCGCGATGGGGTCGAAGGCCGGGTTGCTGCTCGACAGGATGATGAAGAGCAGGAAGTTGGGGTTGGCCTTGTCGACGCGCACGCCCTGCTGGATGACGGCCTGGGGCAGGCGCGGCTGGGCGCGGGCGTAGCGGTTCTGCACGTCCACCTGGGCCAGGTCGGGGCTGGTGGCCGGGTCGAAGCTCATCGTGATGGAGCCGGTGCCGTCGGCTTGCGCCACGGCTTCCATGTAGATGAGGCCGGGTGAGCCGTTCATCTCGCGTTCGATGACGCTGATGACCGAGTCCTCCAGCGTCTGGGCCGACGCGCCGGGGTAGCTGACCGACAGCACGATGGACGGCGGTGCCACCGGCGGGTATTGCGCGATCGGCAGCTGCGTGACCGCAACGATGCCGATGACCGTGATGAACAGCGCGATGACCCACGCGAAGATGGGTCGGTTGATGAAGAACTGCGCCATGTGGGGTCAGGCCTTCGAGGCGGCGGAAGCAGGGGCCGCAGCAGGAGCAGCCGGTGCCGAGCCCGCGGGCGACCATGGCACCGGGCGGGCCTTGCCGCCGGCCTTGGCCTTCTGCAGGCCGTCCACGATGACCTTCTCGCCGGCCTTCAGGCCGCTCAGCACCAGCGCGTTGCCGCCCTGGGCCGGGCCCAGCTTGACGGGCCGCGCGCTGACGCTGCCGTCGTCGGCCACCACCAGCACGGTCTCGCCGGTCGCGCCGCGCGCCACCGCTTGTGCCGGCAACCAGACGGCGTCGGCCACCTCGGCCTGGGCCAGGCGCACGCGCACATACAGGCCGGGCAGCAGCAGGCCCTTGGGGTTGGGCAGTTCGGCGCGCAGCGTGATCTGGCCGGTGGCGGCGTCGACGCTGAGGTCGGAGAACAGCAGCTTGCCGGCCTGCGGGTAGACGCTGCCGTCTTCCATCAGCACCTGCACTTTGGCGGTCTCGCCGCCGCCGGCGCGCTGCAGCTTGCCGTCCGCCAGGGCCTGGCGCAGTCGCATGACCTCGGCGGCCGACTGCGTGAAGTTCACATAGAGCTTGTCGATCTGCTGCACGATGGCCAGCGGCGTGGCTTCGCCCTGGCCGACCAGCGCGCCTTCGGTGACCAGGGCGCGACCGATGCGGCCCGAGATGGGCGAGGTGACGGCGGCATAGCCGAGGTTGATCTGCGCCGTCTGCACGGCGGCCTTGCCGGCGGCGACGTCCGCCTTGGCTTGCCCAGCGGCAGCCTGGGCGCTCAGCGCTTCCTGCTGGCTGACGGCCTGGGTCTTGGCCAGGGGCGCATAGCGGTCGGCGAGGGCCTGGGCCTGGGTGAGGTTGGCCTCGGCGCGCGCGAGCTGGGCCTGGGCGCTGGACAGCGTGGCGCGGTAGGGCGCCGCGTCGATCTCGAACAGGGCCTGGCCGGCCTTCACGTCCGAGCCTTCGGTGAAGAGGCGCTTTTGCAGGATGCCGGCCGCACGGGCACGCACCTGGGCGACGCGGAAAGCCTCCAGCCGACCGGGCAGTTCGGCGGCCAGATCGGCCCGGCCAGGAGCGACGGTGACGACGCCCACCTCGGGCGGCGGGGGCGCGGCCGCTGCGGGCTTGCTATCGCCTCCGCTGCAACCACTCAGACCCAGCCCAGCGCCCAGCGCCACCAAGACACCCAGCCGAGCGCTGCTACCCCATGCCAACTTCATCATTGCGTCCTGTTCGACTTGCTTCTCGACGGCCCGCCCCGGGCGCCAATGTTGGCGGGCGGAGCAAAACCAGCAACTTTAGCCATGCAATCGCTTTCATGCCGGTGAAGCAACGCAAAGCCCTGAGGCTCAGGTGACCGTCGCGTTGAGCGCCGCCAACCGCGCACGCTGCACGGCGCGACCGATGTCGGGCCCCTTGGCGCCGCGCGCGATGGCCTCGGCGCTGGCGGCGGCGAGATCGACCTTCAGCGTCGCGGCCAGGTCGGCCAGCAGGCGCTCGCGCTGCGGGTAGTCGCGGTCTTCCAGCCCGAGGCGGCCGCGGGCGTCGCACTCGCAGGCCCACAGCATTTCGGCAAAGCGGTCGGGCCGGCGCCAGGCGTCGCAGCGCTCCAGCAGGCGCAGCCGCGCCTCGGCGCTGAAGCCCTGACTCTGGTGCACATGCGTGTGCTCGCGCGCGACCAACTCGGCCAGCTCGCGGCAGTCGGTCGGCACCTTCCAGCGCGCGCTCACGCCGCGGGCGAGCTTCTCGCTGCGCACCTCGTGGGCGATGTGGCGCGGCAGTTCCTCCTTGCGCGTCGTGCCCTTGCCGAGGTCGTGGCAGAGGCAGGCATAGCGCACCGTCAGCGGCGCCTGCAGGCGGGCGCACTGGTCCAGCACCATCAGCAGGTGGATGCCGGTGTCGACCTCAGGGTGGTGGGCCTCGGGCTGGGGCACGCCGAACAGCGCTTCGACCTCGGGCAGCAGCTTCTGCAGCGCGCCGGCCTCGCGCAGCACCTCGAACATGCGCGATGGCTTGTTCTCCATCAGGCCGCGCGACAGCTCCTGCCAGACGCGCTCGGCCACCAGCGCATCCACCTCGCCGGCGGCAACCATGGCGCGCATCAGCTCGACGGTTTCGGGCGCGACGCTGAAGTCGGCGAAGCGCGCCGCGAAGCGGGCCAGGCGCAGGATGCGCACCGGGTCTTCGGCAAAGGCGGGCGACACATGGCGCAGCACCTTGGCGGCGATGTCGCGCTGGCCGTCATAGGGGTCGATGAGCTGGCCCTGCTCGTCCTGGGCCATCGCATTGATGGTCAGGTCGCGGCGCGCCAGGTCCTGCTCCAGCGTGACGTCGGGCGCGGCGTGGAAGGCGAAGCCGTGATAGCCCGCGGCCGTCTTGCGCTCGGTGCGGGCCAACGCCACTTCCTCGTGGGTCCGGGGGTGCAGGAAGACGGGGAAGTCCTTGCCGACGGCCTGGTAGCCGGCGTCCAGCAAGTCCTTGGGCGACGCACCGACGACGACCCAGTCATGGTCCTGCACCGGCAGGCCCAGCAGGCGGTCGCGCACGGCACCGCCGACGAGATAGGTCTGGAAGGTCTTGGACATCGCCCGCATTCTGCGGCCACACTTGGGGCATGAAGACCCTCAGTGAACACGGCGCTTTTGGTGGCACTCAGCGCTTCCACCAGCACGACTCGACCGAGATCGGCCTGCCGATGCGCTTCGCCCTCTTCACGCCGCCCGAGCCGCGGGCGCTGCTGGTCTATCTGGCCGGCCTGACCTGCACGGAAGAGACCTTCACGATGAAGGCCGGCGCCCAGGCCGTGGCGGCCGAGCTGGGCCTGGCCCTGCTGATGCCCGACACCAGCCCGCGCGGCGCCGGTGTGCCGGGTGAGAGCGATGCCTGGGACTTCGGCGTCGGCGCGGGCTTCTATCTCGATGCGACGCGTGAGTCCTGGGCGAAGCATTGGCGCATGGAAAGCTGGCTGATGAAGGAACTGCTGCCGCTGGTGCAGGCCGAGACGGGGCTGGACCGCGTCGGCATCTTCGGCCACTCCATGGGTGGCCATGGCGCGCTGACGCTGGCCCTGCGCCACCCCGGCCGCTTCGCCTCGCTGTCGGCCTTTGCGCCCATCTGCGCACCCATGCAGTGCCCCTGGGGCCAGAAGGCCTTCAGCGGCTATCTCGGCGACGACCGCACCGCCTGGGCCGCTCATGACGCCAGCGAGCTGATGCGGGCCCAGGCCAGCGCGCCCTATCCCGGCGGCATCCTCATCGACCAGGGCCTGAACGACAAATTCCTCGCCGAGCAGTTGCACCCCGAGGCCTTCGAGGCCGCCTGCGCCGCGGTCGGCCAGCCCCTGACGCTGCGCCGCCAGGCCGACTACGACCACGGCTATTACTTCATCGCCAGCTTCGTCGACGACCATCTGCATCACCACGCGGGCCAGCTGCTCCCCTAACTTCTTTGCAATTCATGTGGGAAGCCACAGTCCCCACCGCGGGCCTTCGCACCTAAGCTGCCGCCAAAGCCGGTTCCGCTCGAAGAACTGATGGAGACACGCATGCAAGCCACCGCCACCGGGCGCCCGCCCATCTATCGGTCCCTCTACGCCCAGGTCATCACGGCCATCGTCATCGGCGTCGTCGTGGGCCACTTCTGGCCGCAGACGGGCGAGGCCTTGAAGCCGCTGGGCGACGGCTTCATCAAGCTGATCAAGATGATCATCGCGCCCATCATCTTCTGCACCGTGGTGGTGGGCATCGCGGGCATGGAGGACATGAAGCGCGTCGGCAAGACCGGCGGCTATGCGCTGCTGTACTTCGAGATCGTGTCGACCATCGCCCTCATCGTCGGCCTCATCGTCGTCAATGTGCTGCAGCCCGGCGAGGGCATGCATGTGGACCCCAAGACGCTGGACACCAAGGGCATCGCCGCCTACACCGGCCCGGGCAAGCTGCAGGGCACGGTGGACTTCCTGCTGGCCATCATCCCGACCACGGTGGTGGACGCCTTCGCCAAGGGCGAGATGCTGCAGGTGCTGCTGTTCTCGCTGCTGTTCGGTTTCGCGCTGCACCGCTTCGGTGGGCGCGGCACGCTGGTGTTCGACGGCATCGAGAAGACCTCGCATGTGCTGTTCGCCATCGTCGGCATGATCATGAAGGTCGCCCCCATCGGTGCCTTCGGCGCGATGGCCTTCACCATCGGCAAGTACGGCGTCGGCTCCCTCATCTCGCTGGCCAAGCTGATGGGCACCTTCTATGCCACCTGCCTGATCTTCATCTTCATCGTGCTGGGCACCATCGCAAGGCTGCACGGCTTCTCGGTGTGGAAGTTCATCAAGTACATCAAGGAAGAGCTCTTCATCGTGCTGGGCACCTCGTCCAGCGAGTCGGTGCTGCCGCGCATGATGGCCAAGCTCGAGAACCTGGGCGTGCGCAAGTCCACCGTCGGCCTCGTCATCCCGACCGGCTATTCCTTCAACCTCGACGGCACCTCCATCTACCTGACGATGGCGGCCGTCTTCATCGCCCAGGCGACCGACACGCCGATGACGCTGACCCAGCAGCTGACGCTGCTCGGCGTGCTGCTGCTGACCAGCAAGGGCGCGGCCGGCGTGACCGGCAGCGGCTTCATCGTGCTGGCAGCCACGCTGTCGGCGGTGGGCGGCGTGCCGGTGGCGGGGCTGGCGCTGATCCTGGGCATCGACCGCTTCATGTCCGAGGCGCGGGCCCTGACCAATCTGATCGGCAATGGCGTCGCCACCGTCGTCGTTGGCAAGTGGACTGGCGACCTCGACTCGGCGCGCATGCAGGCGGTGCTGAACAACGAGACGCCGGCCCAGGCCGACGAACCCGAGGAGGTGCTGGACGCCGTGGACCAGCACATGCCCAATAACCCGACGCCCCGATAGGTATTTGGCACGACCGTGCTAAATTGCGGGCATGGAAACCCGCAGCGAACGCGCTGAAACCACGCTGGCCGCCATCGTCGGCGCGGCGCTGGACATGGCCGTCACCGAGGGCCTGGAGAGCATCAGCATCGGCGAGCTGGCCAAGCGACTGGAGCTGTCCAAGAGCGGCGTGTTCTCCCGCGTCGGCTCGCGCGAGCAGTTGCAGGTGGCGGTGCTGCTGGAGTTCGACAAGCGCTTTGTGCAGACCGTCTTCCTGCCCGCCATGGGCGAGGCGCGCGGCCTGCCGCGGCTGCAGGCCGTCATGCGCCGCTGGCTGCTCTGGGCCAGCGACGTCGACCGCCACAAGACCTGCCTCTACACAGCCGGCGCCTTCGAGTACGACGACCGCGAAGGCCCGGTGCGCGAGCACCTGCTGGACGGCGTGCTGCGCTGGCGCGCCACGCTGCGCCGCACGGTGCTGCAAGCGATGGAGGCCGGCCATCTGCGCGCCGACCTCGACGCCGAGCAGATGGTGTTCGAGATGGACGCCATCTTCACCATCCTGCTGCACGACGCCCGCTTTCTGCGCGATCCGCGCGCGCCCGAGCGCGCGGAGCGTGCCTGGCAGCGCCTGCTGAACGACTGCCTCCCTGACTGATTGAGCCCATGACCGCTGACTTTCTTCGCCTGCCTTTTCTTCGCACGGTCGTGCGAAATACGGAGCCTGTATGACCACCTCGCACAACCCTGCCGCCGCCTTCTACGCGTCGCCCACCGCCCGCGGCATCGCGGCGCTGCTGCGCGGCCTGCACCGCCTGTCGCCCGACCTCGGCACGCGCGTCGCGCTCAGCCTCTTCTTCACGCCCATGCCGACCAAATGGCTGGCCCGCTCGCGCGACGTGCCGCGGCCTTGGGTGGAGCGCCAGCTGCCTTTCGAGGGCGGCCACATCAGCGTCTGGCAGCGCAACGACATCGAGGCCGGCCGGCCCAAGGTGCTGCTGACCCATGGCTGGGCCGGTGACGCCCAGCAACTGCGGCCGCTGGCCGACACGTTGGCGGCGGCTGGCTTCGAGCCCCTGCTGCTGGACCTGCCGGCGCACGGGCGCAGCAGCGGCTGGCGCAGCAATCTGCTGCAGTGGGTGAGGGCGCTGTTTGCCGTCACGGCGCGTTTCGGCCCCTGGGACGGCGTCGTCGCGCATTCCCTGGGTGCATTGGCGATGTCGCATGCGCTGGCCCGCGGCCTGCCGGTGCGACGCGCGGCGCTGGTCGCGCTGGCGCCGGCACCGGCGCAGTTCCTGCGCTGGTTCGCCCAGGCCATGGGCACCGGGGAGGGCCTGGCCTTGCGCATGCGCGGCCAGGTCGAGCAGCGCGAGGGCGTGTCGCTTGGCCTTTTCGAGCCCGCCTGGCTGGGCGAGCGCGTCGGGCAGCCGACGCTGATCGTGCATGACCGCGGCGATGTGACGGCCCCCCTTGCCGGCAGCGAAACGCTGCTGGCCGGCCTGCCCGCGGGCCGCCTGCACGTGACCGAGGGCCTGGGCCACCGCCGCCTGCTCAGTGACCCGGCCGTCATGCAGCAGGTGCTGGCCCACCTGTCGGCAACGCCGTCGCTGAGGGCCGTTTGAACCGCCGAGGGACAATCGAGGGATGGCAGTCCTCTCCCTCTCCAACGCCCACCTCGCTTTCGGCCACGTCGCCCTGCTCGACGGTGCCGGCTTTTCTCTCGAAGTCGGCGAACGCGTCGGCCTCATCGGCCGCAACGGCACCGGCAAGTCCTCGCTGCTGAAGATCCTCGCCGGGCTCGAGAAGCTCGATGACGGCCTGCTGCAGCAGCAACAAGGCCTGACCAACGTCTATGTGCCGCAGGAGCCCGAGCTGCGCGGCGACGCGACCATCTTCGACGTCATCAGCGAGGGCGTGGCCGAGCACAAGGCGCTGCGCGAGCGCTACGAGATCCACGACGAGAACGACGACCTGGCCTGGGTGCAGGAGCGCATCGAGCACATCGGCGCCTGGAACTGGGAGCAGCGCGTCGAAGAGACCCTGCACCGCCTGGGCCTGGACGGTTCGCGCCTGGTGAGTACCTTGTCCGGCGGCCTGAAGAAGCGCGTGGCGCTGGGCCGTGCGCTGGTGGCCCAGCCCGATGTGCTGCTGCTGGACGAGCCGACCAACCACCTGGACCTGGATGCCATCACCTGGCTGGAAGGCCTGCTGAACGACTTCAAGGGCTCGCTGCTGCTGATCACCCACGATCGCGCCTTCCTGGACAACGTGGCCAACCGCATCGTCGAGCTGGACCGCGGCCAGCTGCGCGGCTACCCCGGCAACTACGCCGCCTTCCAGGCCGCCAAGGCCTATGAGCTGGAGAACGAGGCGCTGTTCAACGCCCGCTTCGACAAGCTGCTGGCGCAGGAGGAAGTCTGGATCCGCAAGGGCGTGGAGGCACGCCGCACGCGCTCGGTCGCGCGCATCCAGCGCCTGGAGGCCATGCGCCTGGCGCACGCCGCGCGGCGCGACGTGCAGGGCAAGGTCAGGCTGGACATCGACACCGGTGGCGCCAGCGGCAAGATCGTCGCCGAGCTGGAGGACGTGTCCAAGAGCTATGGCGAGCGCGCCATCGTGCGCGGCTTCACGTCCACCATCCTGCGCGGCGACAAGGTCGGCCTCATCGGGCCCAACGGCGCCGGCAAGACGACGCTGCTGAAGATGATCCTCGGCGAACTGGCGCCCGACAGCGGCACGGTGCGCCTGGGCTCGCGGATGAGCGTGGCCTACTTCGACCAGATGCGCGACACGCTCAACCTCGACGCGACGCTGGCCGACACCATCAGCCCCGGCTCGGAGTGGATCGAGATCGGCTCGCAGAAGAAGCATGTGAAGAGCTATCTGGGCGACTTCCTGTTCTCGCCGGCCCGGGCCAACTCGCCGGTGCGCACTCTCTCCGGTGGCGAGCGCAACCGCCTGCTGCTGGCCCGCCTGTTCGCCCGCCCGGCCAATGTGCTGGTGCTGGACGAGCCCACCAACGACCTCGACATCGAGACGCTGGAGCTGCTGGAGGAACTGCTCGCCGACTACGACGGCACCGTCTTCCTCGTCAGCCACGACCGACGCTTCCTGGACAACGTCGTCACGTCCACCATCGTCTACGAGGGCGATGCGCGCTGGCGCGAGTACGAAGGCAGCGTGCAGGACTGGCTGACGCAGTCCCGGCGCGCAGCGTCCCTGCAGGCCCAGTCGGCGCCCAAGGCCGCCGCGGCCCCCACGCCGCCGCCCGCGCCCGAGCCGGCCCCGGTCGTCGCGACCAAGCGCAAGCTCAGCTACAAGGAGCAGCGCGAGCTGGACGAGCTCCCCAAGCAGATCGCCGCATTGGAGGCCGAGCAGAAGCAGTTGAACGCGCTGATCGCTGGCAGCGAGCTGTACACGCAAGGTGCGACCCGCATCGCCGAAGTGACGGACCGCGCGGCCGACATCGACGCCGAGCTGCTGACGCTGATGGAGCGTTGGGAAGTGCTGGAGGCAAAGTGAACGCCCTGAACCAGGAGTGGCTGGCCCTGCAGTCCCAGCACGAGCGCTACGAGGCTCTGGCCCTGGGCGTGAAGCTGGTGGCGTTTGCGGCCACCGTCCTTGTTCCCGACAACACGCTGGCCTTGGCGCTGCTGGCCCTGCTGTGGCTGCAGGAAGGCGTACTCAAGACCTTCCAGGGTCGGCTGGGCGATCGCCTGCTCGCCGTCGAGGCAGGGCTGAAGGCGGGCGAGGGCGTGGTGGCGATGCAGCTGCACAGTGACTGGCTCGCCAGCCGGCCGCGTGGCGCGGGCTTGGTGACGCAGTACCTGAAGAGTGCGCTGCGCCCGACGGTCGCTTTACCTTATCCGTTGCTGATGGCGCTGGTGGTCGTCGTCTAGGCGGGCTGCAGCTTGTCGAGGGTCACGAGGCTGCTCTGACCCTTGAGCTGAACGACCGTCTCGCCATGGCGGTGCACGACGTACTGGGCCACGTGAACGGCGCCGTTGAAGCGCACCTTGTCACCGGGCTTGATGACGGGTTGAGGCGGGATCACCGGCAGCACGGGGCGCGCAGCCGGCCTGGCCGCGCGCATCACCTCGCGCACCTGGCCATGCAGGCCGGGCGAGCGCTTGGCCAGGGCGTCGAGCGAGCGCGTCATCTCGGCCCTGAGCTGCTCGGCCGTGAAGGGTTTCTTCAGCAGGAAGTCGGCGCCATGGGCCTGAGCCTCGAATTCATGCTCGGGCGTCACCTCGAAGCTCAGCAGCGACAGATGCAGCGAGGGCCGCACCTCGCGCAGGCGCTGGTAGAGCTGGATGCCGCTGAGCGGCGCCTTGGCAAACCAGTCGGTGATCAGGAAATGAGGCTTGAAGAGCAGGCCCTGGGCCAGGGCGGCCTCGGTGTCAGCGCAGCACAGGATGCTGTCGGCGGCGAAGCCGCGGCTTTGAAGCAGCTGCCGCGCAAAGGTCTGTACGCCGGCCAGGGGATCTACAACGAGGAATTTCAAGGAGTCTGTCATGGCCGCCGGAGGGCCGCGGAAACGATTTCGCAGCGGCAGGATTTTGCCGCCCGCGCCGCGCCCGGCCCGTGACAAACACCCGCTCGGCGAGAACTTTTCGTCAGCTCTGCAGTCGGCAGAAATCGGCCCGCAGCCCCTGCGGTGTGCGGGCCAGGTACAGGGCCTGGGCGTCGCCGCCATCCTGGGTCAGCGTGTGGATGGCGTCGCCCACGCCGGCCGGCAGCGCGCCGGCAAAGCGCAGGCTGAACTGCTCGCCCGGCTGGCGGCTTTTCAGGGCGCTGGCAGCCCGCAGCGTGACGGCGTGGCCATCGATCTCGAAGCGCTGGCCGACATGGGCCTGCCAGCTCGCCAGCCCGGCCCGGGCGTCGAGGCTGGGGCGCACCGCGGCCAGCGCAGCCGTCGCGCCGGCGCCGGCGACGACAGCGGCCCCGCCGCTCTTCAGGAAATCGCGCTTGTTGATCACGGCAGGCACTCCTCAGGGCTGGGGGCGGGGCGTCGCATGGCCTGGTAGAGGCCCTGCAACTCGCCCTCGGCGACAAAACCCAGGCGCTCGTAGAGGCGCCGGGCGGGGTTGTGGATTTCCACCTGGATGCTCAGGGACCGGCCGGAGTCGCTCAGGGCCTGCAGGCAGCGCGTGCCGATGCCGCGGCCGCGCCAGGCCGGCAGCAGCGCGATGTCGAGGACGTGCAGGCGGTCGGTCCGGTCGTCCAGCCAGAGCCGGCCGGCCACCTCGTCCTGGACGAGGATGAGATGGCAGACCGAGGCGGGGTAGTGCAGCGCATAGTGCTGCTGCTGGGCGCGGTGCTGCATCGCGACGAATTGCTCGCACTGCTCGTGCGGCCAACCCGTCAGCGCCATCTCGTCGGCGCGGGTGCCGGCATAGATGGCCAGCTGCCAGGCTTGGTCGGCAGGGGTGGCGACGCGCAGGCGGTAGTCCATCAGCTGCGCGCCGGAAAGATGCCCTGCATCGCGATGCAGAACATCAGCGCCAGATAGGGCTGGCGGTTCTCGTGCGGCTGGCCACCGCCCGCCGCGCCCACCATGCTGGCGGCCATCGGCGCCGGCGCGCCCGGCGCGCGATAGGTGCTGGCGCCGTTGACGGGTGGCGCCATCATGGCGCCGACCGGGCTGGCGGCCAGGCCGGCGCTGCCGGCCTTGAGGTCGTGGTTGTGGGCAGGCATCTCGGCCGCGGTCAGTGTCACGCTGGCCTGGCCGGTGTCCTCGGCCAGGAAGCGATCGCTCAGGCCGGGTCCCTGGCCCGGTCCCATCGCGAAACGCCCGGCCAGATTGGGCAGCGCGAAAGTGGTCTTGCCGTTGCCGCCGTAGTAGGTGCCGAGCAGCGAGAACAGCGCGGTGTTCTGGCTGATGGGCAGCAACTGGCCGTCGCAACTGGCCCAGCCGACAGGGGCGAAGCTGAAGGGCAGCACGCGGATTTCGGCGACGAAGGGGTCGGACATGACGTGCTCCTCAGGCCTGTGACGGGAAGATGCCGAACAGCGCAATGATGTAGTTCAGCGCCAGCGTCGGGCCCATGTTCTGGTGGGGCTGGGAGGCGCCGCTGCTGCCAATGGCGCCGGCCGCCATGGCCGTGCTGCCGGCGCTGGTGTCGTAGCTGTTGACGGCCGTGGTGGCCAGCATCGCGCCGCCGGGGCTGCCCATGCTGGCGGCCGCCGAGCTGCCAGCCATGGCGTGGCTGTGCACGGGCATCTGGGCGAGCGTCAGCGTGACGGTCTCGCTGCCGCCAACCTCGCCGATGACCCGGCTGCTCAGCCCCGGTCCCTGGCCCTGGTGCACCGGCAGGCGGCCGCGCAGATCGGGCATGGCGAAGGTCTGCTGGCCGTCGCCGCCATAGGTCGTGCCGATCAACTGGAACAGCACGTCGTTGTCGGCGATCGACAGCAACTGGCCCTGGCACAGGGCCCAGCCGACGGGTGCGAAGTTGCCGGCAAAGAGGCGGATTTCGCCGACGTAGGGAGTGGACATCGCAGTCTCCTAGTTGCGGCTCGGAAAGATGCCCTGCATCGCGATGACCCAGCTCAGCACGACATAGGGCTGCATGTTGTCGTGCGGCTGGCCGCCGCCCTTGCCGGCGATGGAGGTGGCGCCCATGACGGTGTTGCTGCCCGGGGGCGCATAGCGGTTGATGCCGCCGCGCGGCTTGGACGCTGGCACGGCACCGCCGGCGACGCTGGCGTTGGCGAGGTCGCTGGTGGCCGTCAGCGTGTGGCTGTGGGCGGGCAGCTCGGCCAGCGTCAGCGCCACGGCCTCGGCGCCGGCCCTGTCGCCGAGGTTGACGCCCGCGCCCTGGTGCAGGGGCGAGCGGCCGCGCAGGTCGGGCAGGGCGAAGGTGGTCTGGCCATTGCCGCCATAGGTCGTGCCCAGCAGCGCGAACAGGGCCTGGTTCTGGTTGATGGGCAGCAGCTGGCCATTGCACTGGGCCCAGCCCTTGGGGGTGAAGCCGAAACTCACCAGCTTGAGCTCGCCGAGGAAGGGAGTGGACATCGCGGTCTCCTAGCCGAACACGGCCTCGTAGCGCAGGGCATCGGCCGTGCGGGCCACGGGCACGAGGAAGATCTCCATGGCGTCGAGGCGCGGGTGCTCGACGCGGTAGATGCGCTGCGGCAGCGGCGGCTCGGCCGGCGCCTCGAAGGTCAGGCTGAAGGGTTGGCGGCCGTTGAAGGCCTCGCCACGGCCGGCGCGGGCTTCGATGAGCTGGGCGGGCAGCCCGGTGGCATCGTCGAGGCGCAGCGTGAAGCGGCTGCCCACCAGCGGCTCGAAGCGCGCCAGCGTGAAGGCGGCGGTTTCAGCCACGGCGGCGGCGCAGCACGGGCAGCAGGCCGCTCGCCAGCAGCAGCCAGGCGGCGGGCTCGGGGACGGCGGCGGTGACAAAGTCGATGCGGAACTCGGCGTAGTTGTCGCCCCCTCCCGCGAAGCGCTGCTTGAACTGCAGGGTGTCGAGATCGAAGCTGTAGGAGTCGGCATCGACCTTGTGCACCAGCACCGCAGGGTCGTTCGGGCTGAGCAGGCCGCTCGCGCTGGCGGGCCCCGAGGTCGCGAAGCCGTCGTAGGCATAGACCAGCACATTGGTGATGACGCGGCCCGTGAAGGCAATGCCGTCGAACTGGTAGCGCGCATGCTGACCACCACTGCCGACATAGCCCGTCGTCAGCACGCCGCCCGTGTCGTCGCCGGCGGCCACGCGCATCAGGATCATGGTGCCGGTGAAGAAGACGCGCTCGTTGTCGAGCATGAAGCCGCTGATGTCGCCCGCGCCACCCAGGTTGGTGGCCTGGACACCTTGGGCGAGGTCGGCGAAGGCTACCGTCTGCGACAGCGCGATGGCCGCCGGGCCGCCGCTCATCGTGCCGCCGGGGGCGAGCAATTGCACCGTGATGTCGCCCGCGAAATCGGCCTGGGCGGTGAGCGAGGCCAGGGTGAGGGCGACGCCGCCGAGGAGGCGGGCGAAACGGAACCGGTTGCCGAGCATGGAGTCCCCCGGGCGTTGTCAGGCGGCTCAGTGGACTCGCAGCGCCGCTCCAGCGCCAGGGGTTGCTCCCGTGAACAAGGGGGGATGAACCTAGGGGGGCGCCGCCCGGCCTTGCAGGCTGTCCACGCCAGCGCGCAGCGCGCGCCAGAAGGCCGGGTCCTGCGAGGTCGCCATATTGATGCGCATCAGCGAGCCGGGCCGGCGCGTGGCGCTGAAGAGGGCGCCGGGCGCGATCAGCCAGCCGGCGTCCAGCAGCGGCTGGGCCAGTCTCTCGGTGTCGACACCGACGTCCAGCCAGCCGAACAGGCCGTCCGGCGGCGCGGCCCAGGCAAAGCCCTGCTTGGTGGCCAGCACCGAGATGCGCTGGCGCGCCGTGGCCAGGCGCTCGCGCAGGCGCTGCGCATGGCGGCGCAGCCGCCCCTGCTCCAGGCACAGCGCGACGGCACGCTCCAGCACGGGCGAGCTGGTCAGGCCGTCGAGCAGCTTGGTGTCGGTCAGCGCGCGCAGGCGCTCGGGCGCGGCGGCCAGGTAGCCCACGCGCCAGGCCGGCGTCAGCACCTTGGAGAAGCCCGACACATAGGTCACGCGGCGCAGGCCATCGAGGGCCGCCAGGCGCGGCAGATGCTCGGGCGCCAGGAAGCCGTAGCTGTCGTCCTCGACGATGAAGAAGTCGTGCTCGTCGGCCAGGCGCAGCAGCTTGTGCGCGCCGGCCAGGTTGAGGCTGTGGCCGGTCGGGTTGTGCAGTACCGACACGGTCAGGTAGGCACGCGGCGCATGCGCGGCGGCCAGGGCACCCAGCACGTCCAGGTCCGGTCCGTGGGCCCCACGCGGCACGGGCAACAGACGGATGCCGGCCTGCGTGAGCCGCGCAAACATGATGGCCCAGCCGGGGTCGTCGACGAGGACGGCATCGCCCGGCTGCAAGTGCGTGCGGATGATGAGGTCCAGCGCGTGCGTGGCGCCATTGGTGGTCAGGATCTGCGCCGGCGCAGCGTGGATGCCGAGGTCGTGCAGGCGCTGGCCGAGGGCCGCGCGCAGGCGCTCGTCGCCGCTCGGGTCGCCATAGCTGGTCTGCACGGCCAGCGCGTCGTTCGCATTCAGGCGGCGCAGGGCCGACTGCAGCAGCGTCGGGTCCAGCCAGTCGGCCGGCAGCGTGCCCAGGCCGGGCGAGCGCGCCGCGTCGGCCTCGAACATGCCGCGGATCAGCGCGGTCGCGTCCATCGGCGCCTGGCGCGGCATGGCCGTGGCGGGCGCGCGGGGCGCGGGGGGTCGCGTCGTGGCAGGGCGACTTTCACGCACGAAGAAGCCGCGCTGGCGGCGCGCCTCGAGCAGGCCGGCGGCCTGCAACTGGTCATAGGCGGCGACGACGGTGTGCGGGCTGACGCCGTGCTGGCGCGCGCAGTCGCGCACCGACGGCAGGCGGGCGCCCGGCAGCAGCAGGCGTTCGCGGATGCGCTGGGCATAGCGCTCGGCAAGCTGGCCGGCCAGCGGCAGGCTGGCGCCGCGTTGCAGCGGAGGGTGTGTACCGGTCGGCATGGCAATACAGATTCGTGGTCTGGTTGGCTGACTGTACTGGTTCTGTATCGGTGTAATGCCTCAGACTGGGTTCATGTCAGGGTTTTCCACGTCCACCACGGTCTCGACGACCACCTCGTCCGATGCGACGCGCGGCCTGCTGCTCGGTGCGGCTGGTGTGTTGATGTTTGCCCTCAGCATCCCGATGACGCGGCTGGCCGGCGGCAGCACCGCGGCGCCCCAGCTCGATCCGGCCTTTGTCGCCTTCGGGCGCGCCGTCGTCGCCGGGCTGCTGTCGATCGCCTACCTGTGGGCCACGGGCGCACGCCGGCCGCGTGGCGGTGAATGGCGGCTGCTGGTCTTCACGGCCGCCGGTGTCGTGTTCGGCTGGCCGCTGCTGCTGGGCTTCGCGGTCCGCCATGTGGATGCCGTGCATGCGTCCGTCGTGTCCGGCGTGTTGCCGCTGGCCACGGCCGTCATCGCGGCGCTGGTGCTGCGCCAGCGGCCGAGTGGCGGCTTCTGGATCTGCGCCTTGGCGGGCTTGGCCCTCGTCATCGGCTTTGCCGCCTGGCGCGGTGCGGGCGGCCTGGAGCTGGCGGATGGGCTGCTGCTGGGCGCCGTCGTCAGCGCGTCAGCGGGCTATGTCAGCGGCGCCAAGCTCACTCGGGAACTGACGGCTGAGCAAGTCATCTGCTGGGTGCTGGTCATCAGCCTGCCCATCACCGTGCCGCTGGCGGTGCTGACGCGACCCACCGCGCCGGTCGCGGCCTCGGCCTGGGGCGGCTTTGCCTATGTGTCGCTGGTGTCGATGTGGATAGGCTTCTTCGCCTGGTACCGCGGCCTGGCCCTGGGCGGCACGCTGCGCGTCAGCCAGGTGCAGGTGCTGCAACCCTTTTTGTCCATGCTGTTTGCCGTGCCGCTGCTGGGCGAGCGGCTGGACGCGATGACCGTCGTGTTCGCCGTCGCCGTGCTCGCGGTCGTGTGGCTGGGCAAACGGCAACCGGTTCACTGAAGGAGGCCCGCCATGAACGAACGTTTCACCACTCAACTCATGCCCGGCCAGGCGCTGACCTTGGCCGCCATGGCCGCGCCGCGCCGCCTGGTCGTCACGAGTGGCCGGCTGTGGCTGACGGTGTCCGGTGGTACGGACGACCATTGGCTGCGCGCCGGCGAGGGTCTGACGCTGGCGGCCGGGCAGGAAGTCGTCGTCGAGGCCTGGCCGGAGGCAGCCTTCCAGTTGTTGCAGCCGGCGCCCAGGCGCAGAGTCGAGGCCAGGCCGGCGCGGGGCTGGCGCATGAATCTGGCGGGGCAGGGCGCATGAAGACACTCGGCATCCTGGGCGGCATGAGCTGGGAGTCGACCCAGCACCTGTATGCGTTGATCAACCGCGGCGTCGCGGCGCGCCTGGGCGGCCTGCACAGCGCCCGGCTCGTGCTGCACAGCGTCGACTTCGCGCCCATCGCGGCCATGCAGTCGGCCGGCCAGTGGGCCGAAGCGGCACGCGTGCTGGGAGATGCCGCCGCCGGCCTGAAGCGCGCCGGCGCCGAGGCGCTGCTGATCGCGACCAACACCATGCACCTCGTCGCCACCGAGATCGAACAGGCGGCCGGACTGCCGGTGCTGCACATCGTCGACGCGACGGCCGAGGCGCTGCGCGCCGCCGGCGTGAAGCGCGCCGGCCTGCTGGCCACGCGCTTCACGATGGAGCAGGGCTTCTACCGCGAGCGCATGTGGGAGCGCTTTGGCATCGAAGTCATCACGCCCGACGAGGCCGGCCGCAGCGAAGTGCACCGGCTGATCTACGAGGAACTGTGCCGCGGCCGCTTCGAGCCGGCCTCGCGCGAGGCCCTGCGTGGCCAGGTCGCCGCACTCGCCGACCGCGGTGCCCAGGCCGCCATCCTGGGCTGTACCGAGCTGGGCCTGCTGTTGCCGGCTGAAAGCGCTGCCGCCCTGCCGCTGTTCGACTCCACCGATTTGCAGGCCCGCGCCGCTGTCGACTGGATGCTAGGCTGACTCCTTTGAAATCCCACGTAACTCCATCATGAGCACCGTCTGGACCCAAGCGCGCCGCGCCGCGCGGATGAACCCGTCCATCATTCGCGAGATCCTCAAGGTCACCGAGAAGCCGGGCATCCTGTCCATGGCCGGTGGCCTGCCGAGCGCGGATACCTTTCCCGTCGACGCGCTGAAGGCCGCCTGTGACCGCGTGTTGAGCAGGAACCCGCGCGAGGCCCTGCAGTACGCGGCCAGCGAGGGCTTTGCGCCGCTGCGCGAATGGGTGGCGACGCGGGTCGCTTCACTCGGCATGAACGTCAATCCCGACCAGGTGCTGATCACCAGCGGCTCCCAGCAGGGGCTGGACCTGGTGGGCAAGATCCTCTGCGACGCCGGCGCGCCGGTGGCCGTCGAGACGCCGACCTATCTCGGCGCCCTGCAGGCCTTCACGCCCTTCGAGCCGCTGTTCGCCAGCCTGGCCAGCGACCACGAAGGGCCGCGCCCCGAGGCCATTGCGGCATTGCCGCACGACGCGCCCGGCACGCGCTTCAGCTATCTGCTGCCCAACTACCAGAACCCCACCGGCCGCGTCATGAGCGCCCAGCGCCGCGTCGAAGTCGTCGAGGCTTCGCGCCGCGCCGGCGTGCCCATCGTCGAAGACAACCCCTACGGCGACCTCTGGTTCGACGAGCCGCCGCCGGCCTCGCTGTCCAGCCTGTGGCCCGAGGGCTCGCTCTATCTGGGCTCCTTCTCCAAGGTGCTGACGCCGGGCTTCCGCCTCGGCTATATCGTGGCGCCGCCCGAGCTGTACCCCAAGCTGCTGCAGGCCAAGCAGGCCGCCGACCTGCACACGCCGGGCTTCAACCAGCGCGTCGTGCACGAAGTCATCCGTGACGGTTTCCTGGACAGCCACATCCCCACCATCCGCGCCCTCTACAAGGCCAATCGCGACGCCATGGCCGAGGCCCTGCGCGAGCACCTGCCGGCCGGCTGCGACTATCTGTCGCCCCAGGGCGGCATGTTCTTCTGGATCCGCCTGCCCGAGGGCCTGGACGCGATGGCCCTGCTGCCGCGGGCCGTGGATGCCGGCATCGCCTTCGTGCCCGGCGCGGCCTTCTATGCCCAGCATCCCGACCCGCGCACGCTGCGCCTGTCCTTCGTGACGCTGACGCCCGACCTGATCCGCGAAGGCGTCGAGAAGCTCGGCCGTGTGCTGCACGAGGCGCTGGAGCCGGCCGTGGAGCACGCGCCTTGACGTCACGCGACGGCTACCGGCTCAGCTTCGCGCCCGAGGACATCGATGCGCGGGCCGCGCATGCCTTCCTCGTTGGCGCCTACTGGTCCGAGGGGGTGCCGCTGGCCATCGTCGAGCGCTCGATCGCGAACTCGCTGTGCATCGCGATGCACGCCGAAGGGCAGGGCCAGGTGGGCTTCGCCCGCGTCGTGACCGACCGCGCGACCTTCGCCTACCTCTGCGACGTCTATGTGCTCCAAGCCCACCGCGGCAGCGGCCGCGCGAAGTGGATGATCGAGACGCTGCTGGCCCATGCCGACCTGCAGGGCCTGCGCCGCTTCATGCTCTTCACCCGCGACGCCCATGCGGTCTACACCGGTCACGGCTTCTCGCCGCTGGCCAACCCGCAGCGCGGCATGGAAATCGTTCGCCCAGGCCTCTATCTCAAGCCATGACTCAACTCCGCCGATTCGCCCAGGTCGATGTCTTCACCGCCACGCCGCTGAAGGGCAATGCCCTGGCCGTCGTCATCGACGGCGGCGGCCTGTCCGACGTGGAAATGCAGGACTTCGCGCGCTGGACCAATCTGTCCGAGACGACCTTTCTGCTGCCACCCACCGACCCGGGCGCCGACTACCGCGTGCGCATCTTCACGCCCGGCGGCGAGCTGCCCTTTGCCGGCCACCCGACGCTGGGCAGTGCGCACGCCTTCCTGGCCGGCGGCGGCGACGCAAGGAAGCCCGGTGAGGTCGTGCAGCAATGCGCCATCGGCCTGGTGCGCGTGAAGCGGGACGGCGCGCGCCTGGCTTTTGCCGCGCCGCCGCTGCAGCGCAGCGGCGTGGTCGGTGCGGCAGAACGAGCACAGGCGATCGCTGCGCTGCGCATCGCGCCCGAGGCCTTGCTGGATCTGGAATGGGTGGACAACGGCCCGGGCTGGATGGTCGCGCGCCTGGCCGATGCAGCCAGCGTGTTGGCCCTGCAGCCCGACTTCATCGCCATGCAGGGGCTCAAGCTCGGCGTCGTCGGCGCCTATCCCGAAGGCAGCGAATGCCAGTTCGAGGTGCGTGCCTTTGTGCCCGACCTCGGCATTCCCGAAGACCCGGTGACCGGCAGCCTGAATGCGGGTCTGGCACTGTGGCTGCAGGAAAAGGGTCTGGCGGGCGACAGCTATGTCGCGGCCCAAGGCGCAGCCCTGGGCCGCGCCGGCCGTGTGCATGTGAGGCGCGATGCCGAGGGCACCTGGATTGGCGGGGACGTCACGCCGCTGATCCATGGCCAGGTGAAGTTGTGAGCATGGAGCTGGACCACCTCGTCGTCGGCGCCGCGACGCTGGAAGAGGGCGTTGCCTGGTGCGAGCGCGTGCTGGGTGTGACGCCCGGCCCCGGCGGCAGGCATGCGTTGATGAGCACGCACAACCGCCTGCTCAACATCAGCGGCCCCAACCATCCGCGGGCCTATCTGGAGATCATCGCCATCGACCCCGATGCGCCCCCACCGGACCGCGCGCGCTGGTTCGACCTCGACCTGCCCGAACTGCGTGAGCGCCTGGGCCATGGGCCCGGGCTGATCCACTGGGTGGCCCGGGTTCCCAATCTCGATGCGGCCCTGGCCAATTGGCAGAGCGAGGGCGTGGATGCCGGCAAGGCGACCGAAGCCTCGCGCGGCAACCTGCGTTGGCGTATCGCGCTGCGCGAGGATGGCCGCCGCCTGCGCCGCGAAGCGTTGCCCGTGCTGATTGAATGGGGCGAGGCGCACCCGACCGACAGCATGGTCGATCAGGGCGTGCAACTGCTGGGCTTTGATTCACGCGACGGCCTGCGCGCGCGTCTCGCCACGCCACGCGGCGAGGTCGAACTGGAGGCGATGGGCTGATGAAGACCGAGGATCTGTTTCGCGAAGACGCGACGCTGCTGGCCTGTGACGCGACCGTCATCGCCCAGGGCGAGGGCGGCGTGTTGCTCGACCGTAGCGTTTGCTACCCGCTCGGCGGTGGCCAGGCCGGTGACACCGGCTGGTTGATCGCAGGTGAACAGCGCTGGCGCATCACCGACACGCGCAAGAGCAAGGAGCAACCCGAGGCCATCGTCCACCTGATCGAAGGCGAGTTGCCGGCCATCGGCACTGCCGTTCGTGTCGAGGTCGATGCCTCACGCCGCCAGGCTCATCGGCGCTTCCACACCGCCACGCATCTGCTGTGCGCGCTGCTGCCCTATCCGGTCGATGGCTGTTCCATCACCGAGACCTATGCGCGGCTGGACTTCCACACCGACGAGCCCTTCGACAAGGAGGCCATCCAGGCGGGGCTCGATCGCCTAGTCGCTGAGGCGCATCCAGTGGGCCACCGCTGGATCACGGAAGACGAGCTGGACGCCAATCCCGGCCTGGTCCGCTCGATGAGCGTGCAGCCGCCGCGCGGACTTGGCCGCATTCGGGTGCTGGAGGTGCAAGGCGTGGATCTGCAACCATGCGGTGGGACGCACGTCAGCAACACATCTGAGATCGGTCCTGTGATCGTGACAAAGATAGAAAAGAAGAGCGCCAAGACCCGTCGCGTGGTCTTGGGATTTGCTGCCTGAGGCGGCTGGCTAAACTGCGGCGCCTATGGCCGGCCCAGACATCCAGCTCATCACACCCGAGTCCCCCGAGGACTGGCAGGAAGCCCGGCTCGTGCTGCGGGACTACGCCAACAGCCTGGACATCGATCTCGACTTCCAGGGTTTCGAGCAAGAACTCGCCGGACTGCCCGGCGCCTACGCGCCGCCCGGTGGCCTGATGCTGCTGGCCACGGTTGATGGCGCCATCGCCGGCAGCGGCGCCTTCCGCCCCTTGCCCGATGCCGACTACCCTAATGCCTGCGAGATGAAGCGCCTCTATGTGCGTCCGGCCTTCCGTCGTTTCGGCCTGGGGCGCATCCTGGCGCAGGCGCTGATGGACCGCGCCACCGAGGCCGGCTACTCGTCCATGCTGCTCGACACGCTGGATGACATGGAAGCAGCGCGCGGCCTCTACGAGAGCCTGGGCTTCGCCGAGGTGCCGCCGTTCTACTTCAACCCCATCCCCGGCGCCCATTACCTGAAGGCCGAGCTCGGCGCCTTCCGGCCGAGTTACTTCGGATAACCGCCTAGAGTGGCGGGATGGCCTCCCAAGACATCCAAGCCCTCGGTTCCCACCGCTGCCTGCTCGGCGAATCGCCGCTCTGGCATCCCACTGAAAAGCAGCTCTACGCGGTCGACATTCCTGGCCGTCAGGTGCTGCGATGGCATGCGGGTGCCGAAGCGCCCGAGGTCTGGCGCCAGGACGCCGAGCCCGGCTGCATCGCGGCCCGTGCGGGTGGCGGCCTGCTGGTGGCGCGTCGCGACGGCCTGTGGGCGTTGGACACGACGACAGGCGCCGAGACCCTCGTCAGCCCACCGCCCTACGACCCGGCGCGGTTGCGCTTCAACGATGGCAAGGTCGACCCGGCCGGCCGGCTGTGGATCGGCAGCATCTCCGACGCCCGCGAGCCCGAGGCGGCGCTCTACCGCTTCGACGTCCAGGGCTTCTCGGCCCAGGTGCCCGGCCTGACGACGTCCAACGGCCTGGCCTGGAGCCCCTCGGCCAAGCGCATGCACTGGTCAGACACCAAGGCCCACCGTGTCTACGTCGCCGACTTCGACGCGGCGACCAGTACGCTGTCCGCGCCGCGCGTCTTCGCCGAGTTCAAGCCGCGCGCACCCGGCGAGGTCTATGGCGGCCGCCCGGACGGTGCGGCCATGGATGCTGAGGGTTGCTACTGGGTCGCCATGTTCGAGGGCGGCTGCGTCTTGCGCATCGCGCCGACCGGCGAAGTGGTGCAGCGCGTCGAGCTGCCGGCGACCTGCCCGACCATGCCCACCTTCGGCGGTGACGACCTGCGCACCCTCTTCATCACGACGGCCCGCGAAAAGCGCCCGGCCGACGAACTGGAGCGCGAACCGCTCGCCGGTGCCGTGCTGCAGCTGCGCGTCGACGTGCCGGGCTTGCCCGCCAGCCTGACAGGCGCCTGAACGGGGCCTGAATCCTGGGCCGGCGAGGGGGCGTATTTACCCCGGTGTAACTAGTCACCTATAATGAGTGGCTTTGTTGGGTGGCGCCTGTGCGCCGCCCCGGTGCAATCAGCTTTCCGGCAGTTTGGGAGGCTGAGCCGCCCACCCCAGGATCAGGCGCCATGACCGAGAACGGCCCCCGAAAGACCTGGCCCCCCGCTGTTTCGACGGCCGGTGGCTGGGACGACGACATCGAGGAGCCGCCCGTCAAGGCATTGAACCCGGATGAGGCGGCGGCGCTGAAGTCCGCGTTGCCGATGCTGTCGCCCTGGCGTGTGCTGGGGATGCAGTTGGTGGCAGGCTTGCTGTGCGTGGCCGTGATCCGGCTGTGGACGGCGTCCGGCGTGGCCATGGCCTCGGCGCTCTACGGCGCTGCGGCGGTGGTGCTGCCGAACATGCTGCTGGCGCGGGGCCTGACAAAGCACGTGGACTCTGCGGTCGGTGCGGCTGCAGGCTTCATGGGTTGGGAATTTTTGAAAATCGGTGCATCGATCGCGATGCTGGTGCTGGCGCCAAAGGTGGTGCCGGGCCTGAGCTGGCCAGCCCTGCTGGTCACCCTCGCGGTGTGCATCAAAGTGAACTGGCTTGCGCTCGCTTGGCGCAGCCGTCGATAGAACTGACGAGGCAGAAAGAAACATGGCAGCAGAAGGCCACGAAACAGCCGCCCCGAGCGCTGGTGAATACATCATTCACCACCTGCAGCACTTCCAGAGTGGCACGCAGAAGAGCATCGCCGACTTCTCCGTCGTCAACCTCGACTCCCTCTTCTTCAGCGTCCTGCTGGGCGTGGTGGGCTGCTTCTTCCTGTGGCGTGCCGCGAAGGCTGCTACATCGGGCGTCCCGGGCCGTTTTCAAGCCGCCGTCGAAATCCTCGTGGAAATCGTCGCTGAGCAGGCCAAGGGCATCGTGCACAACGCCAACAGCCGCAAGCTGGTGGCCCCGCTGGCCCTGACCGTGTTCATGTGGATCTTCCTGATGAACGCGATGGACTTGCTGCCCGTCGACCTGCTGCCCCTGATCTGGCAGACCATCACCGGCGACCATCACGCCAAGCTGCGTGTCGTGCCGACGGCCGACCTGTCCATGACGATGGGCCTGTCCCTTGGCGTGCTGGTTACCTGCCTCATCTACAACGTCAAGATGAAGGGCGCTGGCGGCTGGGCCCACGAACTGGTGGCAGCACCGTTCGGCGACAAGGTCTATCTGTACCCGATCAACTTCGCGATGCAGATCATCGAGTTCGTCGCCAAGACCGTCTCGCACGGCATGCGGCTGTTCGGCAATATGTACGCCGGCGAACTGATCTTCCTGCTGATCGCCCTGATGGGCGGCGCCATCACCACGGTGAGCTTCGGCATGGGCGCCTTCCTGTTCAGCATGCACGTCATCGCTGGCTTCGTCTGGGCAGCGTTCCACCTGATCATCATCACGCTGCAGGCCTTCGTCTTCATGATGCTGACGCTGGTCTACATCGGCCAGGCCCACGACGCGCACTGATAGCGCGCACTGAGCCTCACCCCAGTTTCCCCAAGCAGTTTTCCTTCAACCCTTTTCTCTAGTCCCTCTAAGGAGTCATCGTGGAAGTCATTAGCTTTGTTGCCCTCGCCGCTGGTCTGATCATTGGTCTGGGCGCCTTCGGTGCTTGTATCGGTATCGGCATCATGGGCAGCAAGTACCTTGAGTCCGCCGCTCGTCAGCCCGAGCTGATGAACGAACTGCAGACCAAGATGTTCCTGCTGGCCGGCCTGATCGACGCGGCCTTCATCATCGGCACCGGTATCGCCCTGTGGTTCGCCACTGCCAACCCGTTCCTGGGTCAGCTGGCGCAAATCGCCGCCAAGTAATTCGACGTTGCCGCCCCGCCCTCGGACTCCTGGGGGCGGCTTCAAGCACTCGAAAACTTTGTGAGGCACCAAGGTGTTTATTAACGCATCGCTCATCGTTCAGATGATCGTGTTCCTGGCGCTGGTCGGGTTCACGATGAAGTATGTGTGGCCGCCGATCGTCAAGGCGCTCGATGAGCGTGCCGCGAAGATCGCCGCAGGCCTGTCCGCCGCTGACAAGGCCAAGGCCGAGCTGGCCGGCGCCGAAGCGCAGATCGCCAAGGAACTGGCTCAGACCAAGGCCGAATCGGGCAAGCTGATCTCGGACGCCGAGAAGCGTGCCGCTGCCATCGTCGACGCCGCCAAGGGCAAGGCCGAAGAAGAAGGCGCCAAGATCCTGGCCGCCGCCAAGGCCGACGCCGAGCAGCAGGTTTCCCGCGCTCGCGAAGTCCTGCGCGAGCAAGTCGCTTCGCTGGCCGTCAAGGGCGCCGAGCAGATCCTGCAGAAGGAAGTCAACGCCGGCGTTCACGCCGAGCTGCTGGCTCGCCTGAAGACGGAGCTGTAAATGGCCGAGATCGCCACCATCGCCCGCCCCTACGCGGAAGCGCTGTTCCAGGTTGCCAAGTCGCAAGACCTGACCTCTTGGGGCCAGCAACTCGACGCGCTGGCCCAGGTGGCGCAGGACGCCGATCTGCGCCAGTTCGCCGATCACCCCAAGGCCCAGGTCGAGCAGGTCGTCGCGGTCGTGACCGCTGCCGCCAAGCAGACCCTCGCCGCCGGCGTGCAGAACTTCCTGCGCACCATCGTCGAGAACGGCCGCCTGGCTGCACTGCCCGAGATCGTGGCCCAGTACCACGTGCTGGCCAACGCCGCTTCGGGCGTGTCCGACGCGCAGATCTTCAGCGCCTACGAGATCAGCGACGCTCAGCTCGCTGACCTCAAGGCTGCGCTGGAAAAGCGCTTCGGTCGCAAGCTCGAAGCCCATGTGCAGCTGGAGCCCAGCCTGATCGGCGGCGTTCGCGTCGTCGTCGGCGACGAGGTGCTGGACACCTCCGTCAAGGCCCGCCTTGAGCGCATGAAAGTTGCGCTGACTGCCTGATCCGCAGCTGGACACCCGCAAGACATTCCGATTTACCCCGCGTCTGACCCCGCCCTTGATCCGGCGAAGGAACGGCCACCTGGGAGACCTAGCATGCAACTGAATCCCGCTGAAATTTCCGAACTGATCAAGAGCCGCATCGAGGGTCTTGGTGGCAGCACGGACATCCGCAACCAGGGCACCGTCGTGTCCGTTTCCGACGGCATCGTCCGCGTCCACGGCCTGTCCGACGTGATGCAGGGCGAAATGCTCGAATTCCCGGTCGCCAAGGACGGCAGCCAGACCTTCGGCCTGGCCCTGAACCTCGAGCGCGACTCCGTCGGCGCCGTGATTCTGGGTGCCTACGAGCACATCTCGGAAGGCGACACCGTCAAGTGCACGGGCCGCATCCTGGAAGTGCCGGTCGGCCCCGAGCTGATTGGCCGCGTCGTCAACGCGCTGGGCGAGCCGATCGACGGCAAGGGCCCGATCAACGCCAAGATGACCGACGTCATCGAGAAGGTCGCCCCGGGCGTGATCGCCCGCAAGTCGGTCGACCAACCCGTGCAGACCGGCCTGAAGTCGATTGACTCCATGGTTCCCGTCGGCCGTGGCCAGCGCGAACTGATCATTGGTGACCGTCAGACGGGCAAGACCGCCGTCGCCATCGACGCGATCATCAACCAGAAGGGTCAGAACATGACCTGCGTCTACGTCGCGATCGGCCAGAAGGCCTCGTCGATCAAGAACGTGGTGCGTGCTCTGGAACAAGCCGGCGCGATGGAATACACCATCGTCGTGGCCGCCTCGGCCTCCGAGTCGGCCGCGATGCAATACGTGTCGGCCTATTCGGGCTGCACGATGGGCGAGTACTTCCGCGACCGCGGCCAAGACGCGCTGATCATTTACGACGACCTGTCCAAGCAGGCCGTCGCCTACCGCCAGGTCTCGCTGCTGCTGCGCCGCCCGCCGGGCCGCGAAGCCTACCCTGGCGACGTGTTCTATCTGCACAGCCGCCTGCTGGAGCGCGCCGCTCGCGTGAACGCCGACTACGTCGAAGCCTTCACCAAGGGCGAAGTCAAGGGCAAGACCGGTTCGCTGACGGCCCTGCCGATCATCGAAACCCAAGCCGGTGACGTGTCCGCCTTCGTGCCGACCAACGTGATCTCGATCACCGACGGCCAGATCTTCCTGGAAACCAGCCTGTTCAACGCCGGTATCCGCCCCGCCATCAACGCCGGTATCTCGGTGTCGCGCGTCGGTGGTGCTGCCCAGACCAAGCTGATCAAGTCGCTGTCCGGCGGTATCCGTACCGACCTGGCCCAGTACCGTGAACTGGCTGCGTTCGCGCAGTTCGCTTCCGACCTGGACGAAGCCACCCGCAAGCAGCTGGACCGCGGTGCCCGCGTGACGGAACTGCTGAAGCAGGCCCAGTACTCGCCGCTGTCCATCTCGCTGATGGGCGCGTCGCTGTACGCCGCCAACAAGGGCTTCATGGACAGCATCGAAGTGAAGAAGGTCCTGGCCTTCGAACACGGCCTGCACCAGTTCCTGAAGACCAGCCACGCCGCCCTGCTGGCCAAGCTGGAAGCCGACAAGGCGATGGACAAGGATGCCGAAGCTGAACTGAACGCCGCCATCACGGCCTTCAAGAAGTCCTTCGCTTAAGAAGCCACGGAACACGTGGGGCTGAGCCTCTACTTAGCCCCACACTGACTAGGAGTTCGAATGGCTTCAAGCAAAGAAATCCGCGGCAAGATCAAGTCGGTCGAGAACACCAAGAAGATCACCAAGGCGATGGAAATGGTCGCCGCGTCCAAGATGCGCAAGGCGCAGGAGCGGATGCGGTCGGCTCGCCCGTACGCTGAGAAGATCGGCAACATCGCGGCCGAACTGGCCAAGGCCAACCCCGAGTACCGCCATCCCTTCCTCGTCAAGAACGAAGAAGCGAAGACGGTCGGCATGGTCGTCGTCACGACGGACAAGGGCCTGTGCGGTGGTCTCAACACCAACCTGCTGCGCGCGGCCACGGCCAAGCTCAAGGAACTGGAAACCGCGGGCCAGAAGGCCGAGGTCGTCGCCATCGGCGGCAAGGGCCTGGGCTTCATGAACCGCATCGGCGCCAAGGTCGTGGCTCACGCCACGCAGCTCGGCGACCAGCCCCACATCGAGGCCCTCATCGGCCCCGTCAAGGTGCTGCTCGACCAATACGCCGCCGGCAAGCTGTCCGCCGTCTACCTCTGCTACACGCAGTTCATCAACACGATGAAGCAAGAGGTGAAGGTCCACCAGTTGCTGCCCCTGAAGGCTGCCGACATGGCAACCGACAAGGCCGGTCACTCGTGGGACTACATCTACGAGCCGGACGCCGCCACGGTCATCAACGAGCTGCTTGTCCGCTACACGGAAGCGCTGGTCTTCCAGGCCGTTGCCGAAAACATGGCCAGCGAGCAGTCCGCCCGCATGGTGGCCATGAAGGCCGCGACCGACAACGCCGGCACGCTGATCGGTGAGCTGAAGCTGGTCTACAACAAGACCCGCCAGGCAGCCATCACCAAAGAGTTGTCCGAGATCGTCAGCGGCGCGGCCGCGGTGGGCTGATCCAGCCCGAACGCAAAGATTTGAATTGAAGGAACGCACAAATGTCTAACACTCAAGCAGTCGGCAAGATCGTTCAGTGCATTGGCGCCGTCGTTGACGTGGAATTCCCGCGCGACAAGATGCCCAAGGTCTACGACGCCCTGAAGATGGAAGGCGCCGCTCTGACGCTGGAAGTCCAGCAGCAGCTGGGCGACGGCGTGGTCCGCACCATTGCGCTGGGTTCGTCCGACGGCCTGCGCCGCGGCACCGAGGTCTACAACACCGGCGACACCATCCAGGTGCCGGTCGGCAAGGCCACCCTCGGCCGCATCATGGACGTGCTGGGCAACCCCATCGACGAACGTGGTCCGGTCGCTTCCACGCTGACCGCCTCCATCCACCGCGCCGCTCCGGCCTACGACGAGCTGAGCCCGTCGCAGGACCTGCTGGAAACCGGCATCAAGGTGATCGACCTGATCTGCCCGTTCGCCAAGGGCGGCAAGGTGGGTCTGTTCGGTGGCGCCGGCGTCGGCAAGACCGTCAACATGATGGAGCTCATCAACAACATCGCCAAGGCGCACAGCGGTCTGTCCGTGTTCGCCGGCGTGGGTGAGCGCACCCGTGAGGGCAACGACTTCTATCACGAGATGTCGGACTCCGGCGTCGTCGTGCAGGAGAAGCTCGAAGACTCCAAGGTCGCCATGGTCTACGGCCAGATGAACGAGCCTCCGGGCAACCGTCTGCGCGTGGCGCTGACCGGCCTGACCATCGCCGAGTCGTTCCGCGACGAAGGCAAGGACGTGCTGTTCTTCGTGGACAACATCTACCGCTACACGCTGGCCGGTACCGAAGTGTCCGCACTGCTGGGCCGCATGCCTTCCGCCGTGGGCTACCAGCCGACGCTGGCCGAGGAAATGGGCCGCCTGCAGGAACGCATCACGTCGACCAAGGTCGGCTCGATCACGTCCATCCAGGCCGTCTACGTCCCTGCGGACGACTTGACCGACCCGTCCCCCGCCACGACCTTCGCCCACTTGGACGCCACCGTCGTGCTGTCGCGTGACATCGCCTCGCTGGGTATCTACCCCGCCGTGGACCCGCTGGACTCGACCAGCCGCCAGATCGACCCCAACGTCGTCGGCGAAGAGCACTACTCGACGACCCGTGCCGTGCAGCAGGTGCTGCAGCGCTACAAGGAGCTGCGCGACATCATCGCCATCCTGGGCATGGACGAACTGTCGCCGGATGACAAGCTGTCTGTCGCCCGCGCCCGCAAGATCCAGCGCTTCCTGTCGCAGCCTTTCCACGTCGCCGAAGTGTTCACGGGCACCCCGGGCAAGTACGTGCCGCTGAAGGAAACCATCCGCGGCTTCAAGATGATCGTCAACGGCGAGTGCGACACGCTGCCGGAGCAGGCCTTCTACATGGTCGGCACCATCGACGAAGCCTTCGAGAAGGCCAAGAAGATTCAATAAGACATTGCGGGACAGACCTGACGCGCAGCGGCAGCTCTGTCCCCAACTGATCAAGTCTTGAATCTTTGCAACCTAGCCAAGGAAGATTGAACATGGCAACCCTCCACGTCGACGTGGTCTCCGCCGAAGAGCAGATCTTCTCCGGCGAGGCCAAGTTCGTCGCCCTGCCGGGCGAGAGTGGCGAGCTCGGCATCCTGCCGAAGCACACGCCGCTGATCACCCGCATCAAGCCGGGCGCCGTGCGCATCGAGCTGGCCGATGGCAGCGAAGAGTTCGTCTTCGTTGCCGGCGGAATCCTCGAAGTGCAGCCGAACCGCGTTACCGTGCTGGCCGATACCGCCATCCGCGGCAAGGATCTGGACGAAGCCAAGGCCCTCGAGGCCAAGAAGCAGGCCGAGGAAGCGCTCAAGAACGCCAAGAGCGAACTCGACCAGGCCGCGATCCAGAACGAACTGCTCACGCTGGCGGCCCAGGTCGCGGCGCTGCGCAAGTTCCGCGCGAAGAGCTAAGGGCAAGCCCTGGCTGAACCGCAAGCCCGCCTCTTGGCGGGTTTTCTACTTTCTGACCCACCCATGACTTCCCCCGCCACCGCTCCCGCTGCTGCCCAGGATGGCCTGGATCTGCATGTCGAGCAGTGGGCGGCATGGGCGCCGGGTCTCGCGTCGCAGGACGACTGGCGCGCCTGGCTGCGCGATCCGCAGCCCCTGCCCGCCGACGCCCCGGCGTCGCCCCCCTTGCCCGAAGTGCCCGCCATGGCGCGGCGCCGCATCGATCCCCTGGGCCGCGCAGCCCTGCAGGTGGCCTACTGGGCCCAGCAGGATGTCGATGCCACGCTGCTGACGGCCATGCCGCTGGTGTTTGCGTCGCGTTGGGGCGAACTGGCGCGTTCCATCACGATGCTGCAGGAACTGGCCCAGGGCGAGGCGCTGTCGCCCACGGCCTTCAGCCACTCGGTGCACAACGCCATCGGCGCCCAGTACTCCATCCAGCGCGGCATCACGGCCAACGTCAGCGCCGTGGCGGCGGGCGAGGTCAGTGCCGCCGCCGGCTGGGTCGAAGCCCAGGCCCTGCTCGCCACCGGCGCGCCGGCCGTGTTGCTGACCGTCTTCGATGCGCCCCTGCCGGCGCTGTACGCCCCCACCGGGCTGGATGCGGCGATCGCGCCCCTGCATGCCTTTGCCTTGCGGCTGCGGCTGGCACGGCCGGGCGAGGCGGCTGTGCGGCTGTCACGTGAGGCCAGCCTCCCGCCTGCGACGCCCATGGCGCCGACGGCGCCCAATCTGCAGTTGCTGCACTTCCTGCTCGACCCTGCCGCCGAACTGCGCCAGGCAGACGGCGCTGCGGACTGGCATTGGCGCCATGTCGTCGCTCGCTAGCCTGGCTTCGGCTTGGTCGCGCGCCTGGCGGGTGCCGGCCACCGCCTTCAGCTTCACCTGCTTCGGCCTGGGCGGCCTGCTGATGGGCCTGATCGCCTTTCCGCTGATCAACCTGCTCGTCTGGGAGCCGCTGCGCCGCATCCGCTGGTCGCGCGCCCTGGTGGGCGCCAGCTTTCGCGGCTTCATCGGCCTGATGACGCTGCTGGGCCTGGTGCGGGTGCGCTGGACGGGCGCCGAGCGGCTGCAGCGCCGCGGCCTGCTGGTGCTGGCCAACCATCCGACGCTGATCGACGTCGTGGCGCTGATTGCCCGCACGCCCAATGCCGACTGCGTCGTGCGCGGTGGCCTGGGCAACAACCCCTTCACCTGGGGCCCGGTGCGCGCCTGTAACTATTTGCGCAACGACCGTGGCAGCGAGGTGTTGGAAGGATTCAACGCCAGCCTGGCATCCGGCAGCAATCTGGTGATTTTTCCCGAAGGGACCCGCAGCGTGCCGGGGCATGCTTTGCAGTTGCAGCGCGGTGCGGCCCAATTGGCCCTGCGCAGCGGCGTGGCGATCACGCCGGTGCACATCCGCTGCGAGCCGCTGGGCTTGAGCAAAGGTTGGCCGTGGTGGAAAACCCACGACCGGCCGTTACAGCTGAGTCTGGATGTGGGCGAGGACATCGCCGTGACACCCTTTCTAGAGGGGGCTCACGGAGAATTCCCGCTCGCCGCCAGGCGGCTCACGGGATACTTGCGGGACTATTTTTCTAGGGGAAAAGGCGATGGAACAGAGCCTGGAACTTGAAATCAAGACCTTGCTCATCGACGCCTTGAACCTCGAGGACATGAGCGCAGACGACATCGACGCCGAGCAGCCGCTCTTCGTCGAAGGCCTCGGCCTGGATTCCATCGACGCGCTCGAGCTGGGCCTGGCGCTGCAGAAGCGCTATGGCGTGACCATGTCGGCCGACTCGGAAGAGACGCGCCGGCATTTCCGCTCGATCCGGGCGTTGGCAGCCTTCGTGGCCACAAGCCGCAAGAGCTGAATCGCCAGGGGAGTTCAAATGACCGAACAAGACATCTACACGCGCCTGTCGGCCATCCTGGTCGAGACCTTCGACATCGAGCCCGAGCGCATCCGCCCCGAGGCCCGGCTGTACGACGACCTGGACATCGATTCCATCGACGCCGTGGACCTCATCGTCAAGCTCAAGCCCCTGGTGGGCAAGCGCCTGCAGCCCGAGGCCTTCAAGTCGGTACGCACGCTGCAGGACGTCGTCAACGCGCTGACGGCCCTGCTGCAGCAGGCTGACGAAACGACCGGCGAAGACGAAGCCGCGCTGCCGCGCGCCGCCTGAGTTCTTCTCTCCTTCCTTTCGTCCCAGCGTGCGCAACATCCTCTGGGTGGCGCTGACCGCCCTCTATCCCGTTCTCGTCTACCTGGGCCTCGCACATGCCGAGCCCCGGGTATTGGCCTTGCTGCTGCTCGCGCTGGCGCTGGCGCGTTATCTCGCCTCGCGCAGCCAGCAGGCGCTTGCGGTCGCGCTGGCCGGCCTGGTGCTGGCGGCGCTGACGGCCTGGTCCAACCAGCTGTTGCCGCTGAAGATCTATCCGGTGGCGATGAACGTGGCCATGCTGGTGCTGTTCGGCGCCAGCCTGCTCAAGGGCCAGACCGTCGTCGAGCGCCTGGCGCGCCTGCACGACCCCGAACTGGACGCCCACGGCGTGGCCTACACCCGGCGCGTCACCATCGTCTGGTGCGGCTTCTTCATCCTCAATGGCGGCATCAGCCTGGCCACGGCCCTGTGGGGCAGCGAGCAGACCTGGGCGCTCTACAACGGCCTCATCACCTATGTGCTGATGGGCACCCTGATGGGCGGCGAATGGCTGGTGCGCCGCCGCGTGCGAGCCGGCAAGCATGTGGCGTGAACTCCGACTCGGCCTCGCCGGTGCGCTGAGCCCGGCGCGGGCCGCCCAGCCCGTGGGCATTCGCGCCGGCCGCGCCATCATGTCGGCCGAGTTCCTGGCCCAGGCAGCCGGCTGGTTCGCGCATTTCCAGGCGCTGGCGACAGGGGATGTCGCTCTCCATTTCGAAGACACCTTGCATGCCGCCGCGGCCCTGTTTGGCGCCTGGCATGCGCGCAAGACCGTCTGGTGGCCTGGTGACGCATTGCCGGCCACGGCGCAGCGCCTGTCCGAGCGCGTGGGTGCCTTTGCCGGCGACTGGCCCGGCCGCCCCGATGCGACCGCCGCCGTGCCGGACGCTGCGCCGCCCGACTGGCAGCCGCTGGACCCGCAGGCGCCGCAGCTCGTGGTCTTCACGTCCGGCAGCAGCGGCGAGCCGACGGCCATCCCCAAGCAGCTGCACCAGCTCTTCGACGAGGTGAGGGCGCTGGAAGCCGAGTTCGGCGCACGCCTGGACGGCGCGACCATCCAGGCCACCGTCAGCCACCAGCACATCTACGGCCTGCTGTTCCGCGTGCTGTGGCCGCTGGCCGCCGGCCGGCCCACCGCGGCGCACCGCGTGGCCTATCTCGAAGACCTGCATGCCGCCCCCGGCCGCATCGCGCTGATTGCCAGCCCGGCCCATCTGAAGCGCCTGCAGCTCGCCGTCACCGGCGACCTGCCCGAGCGCCTGGCCGCCGTGTTCAGCTCCGGCGGCCCGCTGCCGGCCGATGCGCTGCCCCCTTGCGCCGAACGCCTGGGCCAGACGCCCATCGAGGTCTATGGCAGCAGCGAGACCGGCGGCGTGGCCTGGCGCCAGCGCCCGCCCGGCGCCGGCGATGCCGAGCCCTGGCGCGCGCTGCCGGGTGTCGAGTGGCAGTTGAGCGATGGCCAATTGCAGCTGCGCTCGGCCCATATCGGCGGCGATGCCTGGTACACCGCCGCCGACCATGCCCGCGCCGAAGGCCCCGGCTTCGTGCTGCTGGGCCGCGCGGACCGCATCGTCAAGGTGGAAGAGAAGCGTGTGTCGCTGGCCGCCGTCGAGCAGGCCCTGACGTCCAGCGGCCAGGTGCAGGAAGCCCGCGCCCTGCTGCTGCCGGGTTCGCGCCAGGAGCTGGGCGTCGTGCTGGTGCCCACGGCCGAGGCCTGGGACGCGATCGAGAAGGCCGGCCGCGCCGCCTGGCTGGCGCCGCTGCGCGAACGCCTGGCGGCCCAGCTGGAGGCCACCGTGCGCCCGCGCCGCTGGCGTTTGTGCAGCGAGCTGCCCGCCAACACCCAGGGCAAGGCGACGCAGGCCGCGCTGCAGGCCCTGTTCGACCCCATGCGCCCGCCCGCGCGGCTGCTGGCGCGCGAGCCGTTGACGGCGCGGCTGCGCCTGGACATCGAGGCCCGCCACCCCGGCTTCGAGGGCCATTTCGACGGCCAGCCCGTGTTGCCCGGTGTCGTGCAGCTGGACTGGGCCGAGCGCTTCGCCCGCGAGCTGTTCGCGCTGCAGCCGGCCTTCGCCGGGCTGGACCAGCTCAAGTTCCAGCAGGTCATCCGCCCCGGTACCACCGTGGATCTCGAGCTGACCGTCAATGCCGACGGCAGCGAGCTGCGCTTTGCGCTGACCAGCGAGCGCGGTGCCCACGCCAGTGGCAAGCTGCGCTTCGGAGCCACTGCGTGAAGGTTTGCGCCGTCATTCCCGTCTACAACCATGGCGGCACCGTCGCTGCGGTGGCGGCCAAGCTGCGCGGGCAGGGCCTGCCGGTGCTGCTGGTGGACGACGGCAGCGAGGCCGCCACCGCGACCCAGCTCGACGCGCTGGCGCGGCAGGACGGTATCCAGCTGCTGCGCCTGCCGCACAACCAGGGCAAGGGTGCGGCCGTCATCGCCGGCATGCGCCTGGCGGCCGAGCAGGGCTATACGCATGGCCTGCAGATCGACGCCGATGGTCAGCACGATGCCGGCGACGCCGCGCGTTTCGTCGCCGCCGCCGAGAGCAATCCGAAGGCGCTGATCTGCGGCTGCCCCGTCTACGACGCGTCCGTGCCGCGTGCGCGGCTGTATGGCCGCTATGCCACCCACATCTGGGTCTGGATCAACACGCTGAGCTTCGCGGTGCGCGACTCGATGTGCGGCTTTCGCATCTACCCGCTGGCCACCACGCTGCCGCAGTTGGCCCATGCGTCCATGGGCCGGCGCATGGACTTCGACACCGAGATCGCCGTTCGCCTGGTCTGGGCCGGTGTGCCGGTCGTCAACCAGCCCACCCGCGTGCACTACCCGGTGGGCGGCATCTCGCACTTCCGCGTCTGGCGCGACAACGTGCTGATCTCGGCCATGCACACGCGGCTCTTCTTCGGCATGTTGTGGCGCAGCCCCATCCTGCTAGCGCGCAAGCTGCGGAGCCCTTCGGCATGACGGCGCGTGCCCAGCACTGGGCGAACCTGGGCGAGACCACCTTCGTCAGCGGCATCTGGCTGCTGTACGGCGTGCACAGACTCTTCGGCCGGCGCCTGGTGCGCTGGGCCATGTTCCCCGTCGTGCTGCTGCACTGGCTGACGCGGCCGGCGCTGCGCCGCGCATCGCTCGAATACCTGCGCCATCTGCACCGCGCCGAGCCCGGCGTGTTCAAGCGCGAGCCCGACTGGCGCGAGGGCCTGCGCCACGTCGCCTGCTTTGCCGAGACCATGCTGGACAAGCTGCTGGCCATGGCCGGCCGCTACCCGGGCGAAGCCGTGCGCGAGCAGGACTTCTCCATGGTCGACGCCATGCTGGCCCGCGGCCAGGGCGGCATCCTGATCACTGCCCATATGGGTTGCCTGGAGCTGTGCCGCATGATCGGCAAGTCCAAGCATGGGCTGAAGCTGACGGTGCTGGTGCACACCCGCCATGCCCAGGCCTTCAACCGCATCCTCAAGCGCCTGGACCCGGCCTCGGCCGTCAACCTGCTGGAGGTCACCGATTTCGGCCCGAACATGGCGCTGCAGCTCAAGGCCCTGGTGGATGCCGGCGGCTGGGTGGCCATTGCCGGCGACCGCGTGCCCATCCAATCCGCGCAGACCGTCACCGTCGATTTCCTCGGCGCGCCGGCGCCGCTGCCGGTGGGCGCCTATGTGCTGGCTGGCGTGCTGCACTGCCCGCTGGTGCTGCTGACCTGCCTGCACAAGGGCACCGGCTACGAGATCCGTTTCGAGCTGCTGGCCGAGCGCCTGCACCTGCCGCGCGCCGGCCGCCGCGAGGCTCTGGCCCAATACGCCCAAACCTACGCGCAGATCCTGCAGCGCCGCCTGCGCGAATCGCCCTATGACTGGTTCAACTTCTACGCTTTCTGGGACAGCCCGCATGCCGCTTGAACAGCAGCCCCAAGGCTGGGCGCAGCCCAGCCCGCCCCCCGAGGGGGTCAAGGAACCTAGGGGCGGCCCGGCGGTTCCTTGCGAGATTGTTTTCGACGGCCGCCCGCTGAGCCTGGATGACATCGCCGCCATCTCCCGCCGCGAGGCCCGCGCCCGCCTGAGCAGCGCGCCCGACTTCGTGCGCCACATCGACGCCGGCGCCGAGTTCATTGCCCGCCTGTTGGCCGAGGACGGCGTTGTCTACGGCGTCACCACCGGCTATGGCGACTCCTGCACCGTCAGCATCCCGCCGGCGCTCGTCGCCGAGCTGCCGCGTCATCTTTACACCTATCACGGCATCGGTGCCGGCCCAATGCTGGCGCCCGAGCAGGTGCGTGCCGTGCTGGCCGTGCGCCTGCAGTCCCTGGCGCAGGGTGTGTCGGGCGTGAGCTACGCCTTGCTGCAACAGTTGGCTGCCCTGATCGAGCACGACATCCTGCCGCTGATCCCCAGCGAGGGTTCGGTTGGCGCCAGCGGCGACCTGACGCCGCTGAGCTATGTCGCGGCCGTGCTGTGCGGCGAGCGCGAGGTCTGGTTCCAGGGCCAGCAGATGCAGTCGGCGCAGGCCCTCGCGGCCGTTGGCCTCAAGCCGCACACGCTGCGGCCCAAGGAAGGCCTGGCCATCATGAACGGCACGGCCGTCATGACGGCTCTGGCCTGCCTGGCCTTCCAGCGCGCCGAGAGGCTGTCGCTGCTGGCCACGCGCATCACGGCGGCCAATGTGGTCGCCAGCGCCGGCAATGCCCATCACTTCGACGAGCGCCTGTTCGCCGTCAAACCGCATGCCGGCCAGCAGCGCGTCGCCGCGCGCCTGCGCACCGACCTCGCCAGCGACAGGCCCAGCCGCAATGAACAGCGCCTGCAGGACCGTTACTCGCTGCGCTGCGCGCCCCACGTCATCGGCGTGCTGGAAGACGCGCTGCCCTGGCTGCGTCAGCTCATCGAGAACGAGCTCAACAGCGCCAACGACAACCCGCTGGTCGATGCGGTGGAAGAGCGCGTGCTGCATGGTGGCCATTTCTACGGCGGCCATATCGCGATGGCCATGGACACGCTGAAGACGGCCGTCGCCAACGTCGCCGACCTGCTCGACCGCCAGCTCGCCCTGCTGGTGGACACGCGCTTCAACCACGGCCTGCCGTCGAATCTGAGCGGTGCGCTCGGCGAGCGCGCCGCCATCAACCATGGTCTGAAGGCGCTGCAGATCAGTGTCTCTGCCTGGACGGCGGAGGCCCTGAAGCAGACCATGCCGGCCTCGGTCTTCAGCCGCAGCACCGAGTGCCACAACCAGGACAAGGTCAGCATGGGCAGCATCGCCGCCCGCGACGCATTGCGCGTGCTGGACCTCAGTGAGCAGGTTGTCGCGGGGCTGCTCATCAGCGCCCGCCAGGGCATCGGCCTGCGCCAGCGCCTGGGCGGCCTGCAGCTGAGCCCGTCGCTGTCGGCCTGGTACGAGCAGCTGTGTGCCCGCCTGCCGCTTATCGACGAAGACCGCGCGCTGGACGCCGAGCTGCAGATGTTGCTGCGCGAGATCCGTTTGCCCGCCGGAGCCCTGCATGCGCCTGCGTGAGGATCCCCGTCTCGCCCACGAGATCGAGATCACCCCCGCCTTCCACGATCTCGATCCGATGGAGATCGTCTGGCACGGGCGCTATGTGCAGTACCTGGAGCAGGCCCGCTGCGCGCTGCTGCAGCGCTTCAACTACGACTACCCCGAGATGCGCGCCAGCGGCTACTCGTGGCCCATCATCCATCTGCAACTGAAGTACGTGCGCCCCGCCGAATACGGCATGCGCCTGGGCGTGCGCGCCTGCATCACCGAGTGGGAGCATCGCCTGCGCATCGACTACACGGTGCGCGATCTCGCGACCAACGAGCGCCTGACCAAGGCCCACACGCTGATGGTGGCCGTGGACATGCGCAGCAAGGAAATGCAGTTCGCCAGCCCGCCCATCTTGTTTGAACGTCTGGGCATCCCCCTGCCATGAAGCGCCGCCTCTTCCTTCTCGCCGCGTGCCCGTTGCCCGCGTTGGCCGACACCATCGCCCAGGTCCAGCAACGCCTCGTCAGCGCCGCCGTGCAGCGCGGTCGCTTCGAGCAGGACAAGCAGCTCGCCGGCTTCGCCAAGCCGCTGAAGAGCCAGGGCGACTACCTGCTGGTGCGCGGCAAGGGCCTGATCTGGCGCACCACCGCACCCTTCGCCAGCCAACTGGTGCTGACGCGCGACCGCATCGCTGGCGGTGGCGGGCTGCAGCTGGACGCCAGCAAGGAGCCCGGCATCCGCGTCGTGACCCAGCTGATGCTGTCGCTGCTGGACGGCGACCTCGGCGCGCTGCAACAGGCCTTCGAAGTGCAGGCCAGCCTGCAAGGCGACAAGGCCTGGCGCGCGGCGCTCAAGCCCAAGGCGGCTGCGCTGGCCCAGCTCTTCAGCCGCATCGAGCTGGAAGGCGACCGCCAGCTGCGCCGCATCGTCATGACCGAAGCCCAGGGCGACACGACGACGCTGCGCTTCGACGAGCAGGCCCGCGAGCCCGCCGCCCCCAGCGCCGACGAGGCCAAGCAGCTTGGTTGATCGCCCCCGCCTGTGGGCGCCCTGGCTTTGGGCGCTCGCGCTGCTGCTGATGGCCGCCGGCCTGGCCGTGGCCGCCTGGCAGGGGCGCGTGCGCATCAACACCGATGTGCTGGCCATGCTGCCCAAGGACGAGCGCCGGCCCGAGGTCGAGCAGGCGCTGGCAGCGCTGGCCAAGGCCGGCGAAGGCCGTGTCATCGTGCTGCTGCGCGCACCCGACCACAGCGAGGCGGTGATGGACCGCTTCATCAGGAAGCTGCAGGCCGCCGCCCCGGGCATCAAGCTGCGCCATCAGGTGTCGGACCAGCAGCAGGCCGACTGGCTCAAGTTCTTCGCCCCGCAACGCGGCGCCCTGCTGACCGATACGCAACGTGCCCGGCTGGAGTCCACCGCGTCGGATGTGCTGGCCCAGGAAGCCCTGACCGGCCTGATGCAGCCCATGGGCCTGCCGCGCGTGGGGCGCTGGATCGACGACCCCTTCAACACCCTCGGGGCCTGGCTCGCCGAGCGCGCGCAAAGCAGCAAGGTGCGCGCCCTCGACGGCCGCCTGCGCCTGGCCGATGCCCAGGGCGACTGGATGCTGGCGCTGATCGACAGCGGCGCCAGCGCCTTCGCCTTGAGCGACAACGAACGCATCGCCAACGCCCTCGCGCAGGCCCGCGCGGCCGTGCCGGAGGCCCAGGTGCTGGCCGCCGGCGTGCCCCTGCATGCGCATGCCGCCGCCACCCAGGCCCAGCGCGAGATGCATCTCATCGGCGTGGGCTCCCTCGTCGGCGTGTTCGCGCTGAGCTGGGTTGCCTTCGCCCGCATCCGGCCGCGCCTGCTGGTACTGCTGTCGGTGGGCAGCGGCCTGCTGGTGGCCGTGGCGGCGACGCTGGCGGTGTTCGGCGAGCTGCACCTCATCACGCTGGTGTTCGGCGCCAGTCTCGTCGGCGTGGCCGAGAACTACGCCAGCAGCCACTACAGCAGCCGCATCGCCCAGCCGCCGGCGCAGCGCTTTGCGTTGATGCGCGAGCAACTGCCGACCATGGTGCTGGCGCTCAGCACGACGTTGGCCGGCTATGCGCTGCTGGCCACGACACCTTTCCCCGGCCTGCAGCAGGTCGCGCTGTTCTCGGCCGCCGGCCTGACGGCCGCCTTTGTCAGCACCTGGCTGTGGTTCCCGCATCTGGACGCCGGCCCCGTGCCCGTGCGGCCGCTGACGCGCGCTCTCGGCCGAGCCTGGCAGCGCTGGCCGCAGCTGAACTGGCGCGGTGGCCTGATCGGTGGCCTCGTCATCGCCGCGCTGCTGGCTGCGGCGGTCTGGCGTGGCCGGGCCAACGACGACATCCGCCTGCTGCAGAACACGCCGCCCGCGCTGATGCAGGAGCAGATCGACATCGGCCGGCGCCTGGACCTGCCCAGCCCGGCCCAGTTCTATCTGCTCACCGCCGGCAGCGAAGCTGTGCTGCTGGAGCGCGAGGAAGCCCTGAAGGCCAAGCTTGGCGGCGTGCCGGGACTGGCCGGCTGGCAGGCCGTGTCCGACTGGGTGCCGTCGCCCGCCCGCCAGGCCACCGACGCGGCCCTGGTGCAGCGCCGCTGGGCCGAGGTGTCGCTGGGGGTGGCCGAGCAACTGGGCCAGCCCCTGCCGCAGCGCGACGCCGTCGCCGCGCCCGTGCTCACCGTGGAGGCCTGGCGTGCCGCGCCCGTCAGTGAGGCCGCGCGCCACCAATGGCTGGGTCGCGATGCCGACGGCCGCTGGCACAGCGTCGTGATGCTGCGCGGCGTGTCGCGCGAACGGCTGCCCCAGCTCGCGGCCCTGGCCGACGGCGACACCGTGCGCTGGGTCGACAAGGTGGCCGATGTCTCCGAGCTGTTGGCCCGCCAGCGCATCCGCATGCTGGGCGTGCTGGTCATCGCCGTCGGCGCCGTGGCGGCCCTGCTGGCCTGGCGCCTGGGTGCCGCCTGGTGGCGAGCCCTGGTGCCGACGCTGCTGGCCGGCGGCCTGTCCCTCGCCGCCACCGCGCTGCTGGGCCAGCCCTGGCAGCTCTTCCATGTGCTGGCCCTGCTGCTGCTGCTCGGCGTGGGGGTGGACTACGGCATCTTCCTGCTCGCCCAACCCAGCCGGCGCGACCTGCGCGGCTTCGTCTCCATCACACTCGCGGCCGCCAGCACCTGGCTGTCCTTCGGGCTGCTGGCCCTGTCCGGCACGCCGGCCTTGCGGGCCTTCGGCCTGACCCTGGGCCTGGGAATTGCCCTGGCCTGGGTCCTCACTCCCTTCTTCATCACCGACCATGACTCACGAAACGACTGACGTCTGCATCATCGGCGCAGGCCCTGCAGGCGCCGTCGCTGCGGCCCTGCTGCGCCGCCAGGGCCTGGCCGTGACCGTGCTGGAGCGCCAGACCTTCCCGCGCTTCTCCATCGGCGAGAGCCTGCTGCCGCAGTCCATGGCCTATATCGAGAAGGCCGGCCTGCTGCAGGATGTCGTCGAGGCCGGTTTCCAGTTCAAGAACGGCGCCGCCTTCTGCCGCGGCCCGAAGCGCACCGCCTTCGACTTCCGCGACAAGTTCACCCCCGGCTGGGGCACCACCTACCAGGTGCAGCGCGCGCATTTCGACAAGGTGCTGGCCGACGGTGCCGCCAAGGCCGGCGCCGATGTGCGCTACCGCCATGAGGTGACGGCCGTGCGTGTGAGCCCGGGCCAGCGCCCGCAGCTGGACGTGCAGCCGCTGGACGGCGGCGCGGCCTATACCGTGGAGGCCGGCCATCTGCTGGACGCCAGCGGCTTCGGCCGCACGCTGCCGCGCCTGCTCGACCTGGAGACGCCCTCGGCCTTCCCGGTCCGCGCCGCCACCTTCACGCATGTGCAGGACCGCATCAGCGACCCGACGTTTGACCGCACCAAGATCCTCGTCACCGTGCACCCGGAAGATGTGGACGTTTGGTTCTGGACCATTCCCTTCAGCAACGGCCGCTGCTCACTGGGCGTGGTCGCGCGGGCCGAATACTTCGAGCGCTTCCCCGAAGACGCGACGGAGCGCCTGAAGGCCGTCGTCGCCGAGACGCCCTCGCTGGCCGCGCTGCTGAAGGACGCCGTCTGGGACACCCCGGCCAACAAGCTGCAGGGCTATGCGGCCAATGTGAAGTCGCTGTGGGGCCCGGGCTTCGCGCTGCTGGGCAATGCGGGCGAGTTCCTGGACCCGGTGTTCTCCAGCGGCGTGACCATCGCCGTGAAGTCCGCCGACCTGGCCGTGACGGCGCTGCTGCGTGAACGCGCCGGCGAAGCGGTGGACTGGGAGAAGGACTACGCCAAGCCGCTGCGCGCCGGCGTGGATGCCTTCCGTGCCTTTGTGGAGAGTTGGTACCGCGGCGGCTTCCAGGACGTCATCTTCCACCAGGACCAGAACCCCGACATCCGCCGCATGATCTCGTCCATCCTGGCCGGCTATGCCTGGGACCTGACCAACCCCTACGTCGCGCATCCCGAGCGCATGCGCACGCTGGAGCAGTTGTGCGCCCCCTGATCCTGTTCGCTGCGCTGTTGCTGTCAGCCTGTCAGACGCTGCCGCCACCGGCCGGGCTGCCGCCGCTGCAACTGGCGCCGGCCGCTTTCGGTGCCGAACTGTCGCTGGCCCAGCGGCTGACGGTGACAGACGCGCCCGACGACCCCAACGGCGCCGTCACCGAGCGCCAGCTCGATACGTTGCTGCAGGTCGACGCGCAGCAGCTGCAACTCGCCGGCCTCGCTTTTGGCCAGCGCGTGCTGACGATGCAATGGAACGGCCGTGAGCTGCAGGTCAAGCGCCACCCCATGCTGCCCGCCGCGGTCGACCCGGCGCGCGTGCTGCGCGACGTGGCGCTGGTGTTTGCGCCCCTGCCCGCGCTGCAGGCCGCGCTGCCCGCGGGCTGGACGCTGGATGAAGCCGGCAACGAGCGCACGCTGCGCCAGGCCGGCGAGGTGCGCCTGACCGTGCGCTACCTGGACGGCCGCGCGCGCGTCGAGATCGACAATCGCGCCGAGCACTACCAACTGCGCATCGAATCGCGCCCACTGGAGGGCGGCTGATGAATTTCTACCTGAATGCCCTGGGCGTCGTTTGTGCGGCGGGCGACAACGCCGACACGCTGGCGCAGGCGCTGTGGGCGAGCGCCCCCGGTGGCGTGGAAGCCGAGGCCTGGCGCGGCCGCACGCTGCACCTGGGTCGCGTGCGCCAGACCCTGCCCTTGCCCGAGGCCACGGCACAGCGCAGCCGCAACAACGCGCTGCTGCTGACCGCACTGCAACCCATCCGCGCCGCCGTGGACGCTGCGCGTGACCGCTTCGGCCCGCAGCGCGTGGCCGTCGTGCTGGGCACCAGCACCTCGGGCGTCGGCGAGAGCGAAGCCGCCTGGCATCAATACCAGGCCGAGGGCGGCCTGCCCGCCTGGCATGACGTGCGCCAGCAGGAGATCGGCTCCGGCGCCACATTGCTGGCTGCTGAGCTCGGCACGCTGGGCCCAGCCTATGTCATCTCCACGGCCTGCTCGTCCAGCAGCAAGGCCTTGGCCAGCGCCGCGCGGCTGCTGCAAGCGGGCATGGCCGACGCCGTCGTCTGCGGTGGCGCCGACAGCCTGTGCGACTTCACCGTCGCCGGCTTCGCCGCGCTGGAGGCCGTCAGCGACGCGCGCTGCAACCCCATGAGTGCGCGGCGCTGCGGCATCAACATCGGCGAGGCGGGCGCGCTCTTCCTGATGACCCGCGACAAACATGTCGATGGGGGCGAAGGCCCGGCCGTGCGCCTGGCCGGCTGGGGCGAGACCAGCGACGCCCACCACATCTCCGCCCCAGAGCCCAGCGGCCGCGGCGCCGAGGCCGCGATGCGCGCTGCGCTGGGCATGGCGGGCCTCACGCCGGCCGACATCGGCTACCTCAACCTGCACGGCACGGCCACGCAGCACAACGATGCGATGGAGAGCGAAGCCGTGGCCCGCGTCTTTGGCCTCGACACACCTTGCAGCTCCACCAAGCCGCTGACCGGCCATACGCTGGGCGCCGCCGGCGCGTTGGAGGCCGGCATCGCCTGGCTGACGCTGCTCGGCGACGGGGGCCTGCCGGCCCACCATTTCGACGGCGAGCGCGACCCGGCCCTGCCTGCCATCCGTCTCGTGCAGCCGGGCGAGCGCCTGGCCGCTGCGCCGCGCGCCGTGTTGTCCAATTCCTTTGCGTTCGGCGGCAGCAACGCCGCCCTGGTACTCACACGTGAAGACTGATCCCACCATCGCCGAACTGGTGCCGCACCGCGGCGCCATGTGCTGGCTCGACCACGTCATCGAGGCCGATGCTGAATCGCTGCTGGCCGAGGCCTGCGTGCGCGCCGACCACCTGCTGGTGCGCGATGGCCAGCTCAGCGCCTCGGCCGGCGTGGAGTACATGGCGCAGGCCGCCGCCGCCTGGGCCGGCTGGCAGCGCCGCGCCAGCGAAGGCGGCGCCTCGCGCATCGGCTTCCTGCTCGGCACGCGCCGCTACCAATGCAGCGTCCCGGCCTTCCGCGTCGGCGATGTGCTGCGCGTCAAGGTGCAGCGTCTCTTCCAGGCCGACAACGGCCTCGGACAATTCGAATGCGTCATCGCCATCGATGGCGCCGAGGTGGCACGCGCCAGCCTCAATGTCTTCGGGCCTGACGACCCGGAGGCTTTCCTGAACGGACAGACCCCATGAGCAGTACACCCCACACCGTCCTCGTGACGGGTTCCAGCCGCGGCATTGGCCGCGCCATCGCGCTGCGGCTGGCGCGCGACGGCTACGACGTCGTCATCCATTGCCGCAGCCGCCGTGACGAGGCCGAGGCCGTCGCCCAGGCCGTGCGCGAACTCGGCCGCAATGCCCGCGTGCTGGCCTTCGACGTCGCCGACCGCGCTGCCACCGCCGCCGCACTCGAGGCCGACGTCGAGGCCCATGGCTGCTATTACGGTGTCGTCTGCAACGCCGGCATCGCCCGCGACGGTGCCTTCCCGGCCCTGACCGGCGAGGACTGGGACGCCGTCATCCACACCAATCTGGATGCCTTCTACAACGTGCTGCAGCCGCTGACCATGCCGCTGGTGCGCCGCCGCAAGCCGGGCCGCATCGTCACGCTGGCCTCGGTCTCGGGCCTGGTGGGCAACCGCGGGCAGGTCAACTACAGTGCCGCCAAGGCCGGCATCATCGGCGCCACCAAGGCGCTGGCCGTCGAGCTGGCCAGCCGCAAGATCACGGTCAACTGCGTGGCGCCGGGCCTGATCGAGACGGACATGATCGAGCCGCATGTGCTGGAGCACGCGATGCAGATGATCCCGGCGCAGCGCGTCGGCCAGCCCGAGGAAGTGGCGGCCCTGGTCGCCTTCTTGATGAGCGAGGACGCCGCGTACATCACGCGGCAGGTGATTTCGGTCAACGGAGGGATGGTCGGATGAGGGCGGGCCGAGCGACGGGCCGCTCCCTAGCCGGCCCGCATCCCCTCGGGGGATCGGCCGGCGTACTCGGCGGACGAGGGGCAGACATGCTGCAGGTGATTTCTGTGAATGGGGGGATGGTCGGGTGAGCAATAGAAGAGTCGTCATCACCGGCATCGGCGCGCTGTCACCGCTGGGTCATGACGTCGAGACCGTCATGGACAGCCTGCACGCCGAGACCAACAAGGTCCAGCGCATGTCCGATTGGGCCGACTACGAAGGCTTGAACACGCAAGTGGGCGTGCCTTGCGCGCACTTCGAGCTGCCGGCCGACCGCTACAACCGCAAGACCATGCGCAGCATGGGCCGCGTGGCGCAGATGGCCACGCGCTCGGCCGAACTGGCACTGGAGCAGGCCGGCCTCATCGGCGACCCGCTGCTGACCAGCGGCCGCATGGGCGTGAGCTTCGGCAGCTCCAGCGGCACGCCCAGCGCCATCGGCGACTTCGGCCGCATGATGACGGTCAAGAGCATCGAGGGCATCAACGCCAACACCTACGTGAAAATGATGTCGCACACGGCGACCGTCAACATCGCGGTGTTCTTCGGCATCACCGGCCGCATCATCACGACGAGCAGCGCCTGCACGTCCGGCAGCCAGGGCCTGGGCTATGCCTACGAGGCCATCCAGAGCGGCCGCCAGGTCGCCATGCTGGCCGGCGGCGCCGAGGAGCTGGACCCGACGCAGGCGGCCGTGTTCGACACGCTGTTCGCCACCAGCACCAAGTACAACGACCAGCCGCGCCTGACGCCGCGCCCCTTCGACGCCGACCGCGACGGCCTGGTGCTGGGCGAGGGCGCCTGCACCTTCCTGCTGGAAGACTACGAGCATGCCAAGGCGCGCGGCGCGCACATGCTTGGCGAGATCGTCGGCTACGGTACCAACTGCGACGGCACCCACGTCACGCAGCCGCAGTCCGCCACCATGGCCCAGGCCATGCGCCTGGCGCTGGAGGACGCCGGCCTGCCCGCCGGCGCCATCCCCTACGTCAACGCCCACGGCACCAGCACCGATCAGGGCGACGTGGCCGAGAGCCAGGGCACGCACAGCGTCTTCGGCCCGGGCATCGCGATCTCGTCGCTGAAGAGCTATATGGGCCACACCCTGGGCGCCTGCGGTGCGCTGGAAGCCTGGATGACGCTCGAGATGATGAAGGCCGACTGGTTCGCGCCCACCATCAACCTCAAGCGCGTGGACCCGCGCTGCGGCGATCTGGACTATGTGCTCAGCGGCGGCCGCAAGCTGCAGACCGAGTACGCGATGACCAACAATTTCGCCTTCGGCGGCATCAACACCTCGTTGATCCTGCGCCGTCTTTGAAGTCGACAACAACAAGCCTGGGAGGGCCTGATGAAGCAGAGCGTTCTGACTGTCGCGTTGATCCTGGTGGCCGCGGCCGCGCAGGCCACCACCACCCCAGAGCAGGAACTCGCCGCCGGGCGCAAGATCGCCGCCAGCCTGTCGCAGGAGGGCCGCGACCTCTGCGTCTTCGACAACGGCGCACCGTCCGACATGCCGCACGAGAAGCTTGGTGACCTGAAGGTGGCCAAGCAGACCTATGGCGGCGTCAAGGAGTTGCTGCCGAAGTTGGTGGAGGAGGCCCTGGCGCAAAGGGCCGATGCCATCGTCGACTACAACAGCGCGCAGCGTTTCGGCTTCTGGCCCTGGCGCATGGTGCGCCCCGTCGTCTCCGGCAAGGCCATCCGCTGGAACGAGCCGCCGCGCAAGTCCTGCGAGGCCATGGGCGGCGTGCGCATCGAGACCATCCTGCTCACCAACCGCAGCCCCGAGGCCATGGCGCAGAATGCCCGGCCGCAGGCAGCAGCCCGCGCCGCGGCCGATCAACCGGCCTCCGCGCCGCAGTAATGGCCTTACCGCTCACTCAAGGAAACCGTCCATGAAGACTCGCCTCATCGCCCTGGCCCTGGTCTCGATGCTGTCCAGCGTGCCCGCGTTCGCGCGCGACACCGTGCTGCACATCCCGCTGGCCGACGTGCTGGAACTGCCCGAAGCCAAGGAAAAGCTGGACCCGTCGTTCAAGTTCCTTCTCGACGGCCAGCCCACGCCCAAGAACACCAAGCGCCTCGGTACCGACGTCAGCAACCCCAAGACCAACGGCTTCGGCAAGGCCGACGACTACGGTTGCAAATGGGCGGCGCTGAGCGCCCTGATCAACCTGCAGGCCGGCGCCAAGCGCAATGGCGGCAACGCCGTCGTCGACATCGTCAGCTATTACAAGAAGGTCGAGTACAAGAGCGCGACCGACTTCGAGTGCCATGCAGGCGCCTTCGTCATCGGCGTGGCGCTGAAGGGCACCTACGCCAAGATCGACTGAGCCTGGCGAGCAGGCTTGAGGGCGCGGTGACGCTGCTCTGCCTGCTGGTGGCCGAGCCCGAGGTGCGGGCCGGCATGCCGTCGCCTGGCGCCTGGATGACGCCTTCCGAGCAGGCCCGCCTGCAGTCGTTGGGCACCGAGGCGCGGCGCGGCAGCTTCCTGGCCGGCCGCTGGCTGGCACGACTCGCCGTGCAGCGCTGGCTGGCCGCTGAGCGGCCTCCTGCGCTGGACGTGGCGGACAGCGGCGCCTGTCGCGTGGCGGGTCGCGACGATGTGTTCGTGTCGATCAGCCACAGCGCCGGCAGCGTCGCCTGTGCCGCCGCCGGCATGCCGGTCGGCATCGACGTCGAAAGCCTGGCGCGGCCGCGCGACCATCTCGCCCTGGCCGAAACCGTGCACAGCCCCGCCCAGCGAGCCGAGCTCGCCGCCTTGGCGCCCGAGGCGCGTGCGCAGGTTTTCCTGCGGGCCTGGACGCTCAAGGAAGCCTGGCTCAAGGCGCGCGGTCAGGGCCTGGATTTCGCGCTGATGCGGTCACTGGACTTCAGCGACGACCCGTCCGGCGATGTGGCCGCCGCGACGCTGGAGGGCCTGGTGCTGGCGGTGGCCGGCCACCCCACCTTGCCTTTGCGCATCGAGGGCCCCATGAATGCAGTGTGGCGGCGTTACCAGGCACTGACGCTCGGCGAATAAACTGCCGGCCCGATGAAAAAGCAGTACATAGCCAGGATGGCGCTCGCGGGTCTGGCGCTGGTCGCCGCGACCCATGCCGCGGCCGACCCATCGCCGCTGGCCGAACATGTGTCGGTGACCGGGCCGGTACCCATCCGCCTGCTGTTGACCTTCGATGACGGTCCCAGCGCACGCGAGACCGACAACCCGACCGTCCAGATCCTCGACGGCCTCGCTCGCAACGCGCTCCAGCCGGGCATCAAGGCCCTGTTCTTCGTGCAGACGGGCGCCGTGAACGGCGGTGCCACGCCGCGCGGCCAGGCGCTGATGCGCCGCACGCTGGCGGAAGGCCATGTGCTGGGCTTTCACACCGCCACGCCCGGCCACACCAGCCACACCCGGCTGGGTGAAGATGGGCTGGAAGGCAGCCTCAGCGAGGGCCTGGCCGTGCACATGGCGCTGGCAGGCCGCCAACCGGTGCTGGTGCGCCCGCCGCACTGGGCCTATGACGCGCGCACCTTCGCCGCCTACCAACGCCACGGCTTGAGCCTGGTGATGACCGACCTGTCGGCCAACGACGGCAAGATTCCCTGGCCCAACGCCAGCCTGCGCCGGCGCTCCCACTTCGAGCACCAGATGCGCGAGCTGCGCCGCCATGTGAACGACATCCCGCCGGTGGATGGCGTGCGGCCCGTGGTCATCACCTTCCATGATGCCAACCCTTTCACCGGCAGCCACATCGACGAGTACCTGCAGATCCTCGTCGACGGCGCCAACAAGGCCGGATTGGTGCTGGCCGATCCGCCGTTCTACGACTCGGCCGAATCGCTGGAGACCGCGGCCCGCGCGCGGGCGCTGACGGACCCGAGCGTGCAGGTCCGCATTCCGGGCTTCTGGACTTCGTTGCTGGCCTGGCTACTGCCGGAGCCCGCGCTTCCTTAGCTTGGCTTGCGCGCGACGGCGTTGAGCAAGGTCTCTTCGCGATTTTTCGGCAGGCCGAGTCCAAGCCATTCGCGCGCACCCAGATCGCTGCGGCTCCACCACAGATAGGGCGTGCTGATGCGGTCCGCGTCGACCTGGAAGCCGGCCTCGCGCACCAGCGCCACGAACTCCTCGGCCGTGCGCTGCACATGCATGGGGTGGCGGAACAGCAACCGGATGACCCAGCTGTGGATGTAGGCGCGCGTGCTCTCGGCCAGCAGCAGCAGGCCGCCCGGCTTGAGCACGCGGAAGACCTCGGCCAGGGCCGCTTTCTGGTCGACGATGTGGTGCAGGGTCTGGTGGCACAACACGATGTCCACGGACGCGTCCGGCAGCGGAATGCGCTCGGCGTGCGCGGCGTGCAGCGTGACGGGCACAGGGCAGGCCTTGACCATCGCGGCGGCGCGGGCCTCGAAGTCGGGTTCGGGGTCCAGCGCATGGATCTGGGCCGGCGCAAAGCGTGCCGCCATCTCGGGCAGGGAATGGCCCTGGCCGGTGCCGATGTCCAGCATGACGCCGCCGCGCGGTGCGTCGGGCGCCATGCGTTGCAGGTCGCTCAGCGCACGGCCCAGCACATGCACGCGCCAGGTGGCCGTGGACAGGAACCACAGGCCGAAGCGGGTTTCCGGCACAAAGGCCAGTTTCTGGGAGTTGGGGGCGCTGGCAGTGGTCATCGCGGCTGGGGGCGGACGCCCGTTGGCGCCCCGAAAAACAAGTCGGCGATGATAGAGCGTTGACCGCTGCGCACCTGTCCGCCCCATGAGCACCGAACCCTCCCGCATCACGCTGCAAAGCCCCGATGGCGCCAGCGCCGAACTCAGCCTGCACGGCGGCCATCTGCTGTCCTGGAAGCCTGCCGGCGCCGCCGAGCAGCTCTATCTGTCGCCGCGCAGCGAATTCGCGCCGGGCAAGGCCATCCGCGGCGGCGTGCCGGTGTGCTTCCCGCAGTTCTCCGAGCGCGGCCCCCTGCCCAAGCATGGCTTTGCGCGCACCTTGCCATGGGAGCTGGTCCTGCAGCAGCAGGGCAAGGACGACGCGCTGGCCGTCCTGCGGCTGCGCGACAACGACGCGACGCGCGCCTTGTGGCCGCATGCCTTCGAACTGGAGCTGAGCGTGCGTGTGGGCGGTCGCACGCTGGACGTGGAACTGGCCTGCGAGAACCTGGGCGACGCGCCCCTGCAGTTCACGGCCGCCCTGCACACCTATCTGCGCGTGGGCGACCTGGATGCCGTCAGCGTCGAGGGCCTGGCCGGCCTGCGCTATTTCGACAGCATCAAGCAGGCCGAGGCGCTGCAGCGCATGGACCTGCTGCTGACCGGCGAAAAGGGCGTGCTCGACCTGGACCGCATCTACTTCGGCGTCAAGGAGCGGCCGCTGCTGGTGGCCGAGGACCGTCGCCAGGTCGTCATCCGCCAGCAGGGCTTCGAGGATGCGGTGGTCTGGAACCCCGGCCCGGAGCGCTGCGCCAAGCTGGCCGACATGCCGCCCGAGGGCTGGTCGGAGATGCTGTGCGTGGAAGCGGCCTGCATCGGCCGCCCCGTCGAGCTGCCAGCGGGTGAGAGCTGGGTCGGGCGGCAGAGCTTGTCTCTACCGTGACGGGATAATCCGGGGCATATGTTCGCCCCCCTGCAAAACGACACCTTCCTGCGCGCCTGCCTGCGCCAGCCCACCGAGCACACCCCCATCTGGCTGATGCGCCAGGCGGGCCGCTACCTGCCCGAGTACCGCGCCACGCGCGAGAAGGCCGGCAGCTTCATGGGCCTGGCCACCAACCGCGACTACGCCACCGAGGTGACGCTGCAGCCGCTGGAGCGCTTCCCGCTGGACGCGGCCATCCTGTTCAGCGACATCCTGACCGTGCCCGACGCGATGGGCCTGGGCCTGTCCTTCCAGCAGGGCGAGGGCCCCAAGTTCGCGAAGGTCGTGCGCGATGAGGCCGCCGTGGCGGCGCTCGAAGTGCCCGACATGGACAAGCTGCGCTATGTCTTCGACGCGGTCACGTCCATCCGTCATGCGCTGAACGGCCGCGTGCCGCTGATCGGCTTCTCCGGCAGCCCCTGGACGCTGGCCTGCTATATGGTCGAAGGCGGCGGCTCGGACGACTACCGCCAGGTCAAGAGCCTGATGTATTCGCGCCCCGACCTGATGCACCGCATCCTCGAAGTGAACGCGCAGTCCGTGGCGGCCTATCTGAACGCCCAGATCGAGGCCGGCGCCCAGGCCGTCATGCTGTTCGACTCCTGGGGCGGCGTGCTGGCCGACGGGGCCTTCCAGCAGTTCAGCCTGGCCTACTCGCGCCAGGTGCTCAGCGCCGTGAAGACCGAGCACGAGGGCGTGCGCATCCCGCGCCTGCTGTTCACCAAGGGCGGCGGCCTGTGGCTGGACGAGATCGCCGATGCCGGCGCCGATGTCGTCGGCCTGGACTGGACGATGAACCTCGCCACCGCCCGCGCCCGCGTGGGCGACCGCGTCGCGCTGCAGGGCAATCTCGACCCCAATGTGCTGTTCGCGCCGCCCGAAGCCGTGCGCGCCCAGGCGCGTGCCGTGCTGGACAGTTTCGGCAAGCCCGCCGCCGGCCATGGCCATGTGTTCAACCTCGGCCACGGCATCAGCCAGTTCACGCCGCCCGAGAGTGTGGAGGCCTTGGTGGACGAGGTTCACCAGCATTCGCGCCGCCTGCGCACGACCGTCTGACAGGGCCGTCAAATCTGCACTTGCGCGGTGACTTATCCCCAAAATTTGGGGGGCGAGGGCGCCGGAACGCGGTTGGTGCGGCGCACCTAAGAGTTTTCCCGAATTCGTGCTAAGTGCTTGATTTTCAAGGTAGTGCCCAAAAAGCATCGGCGGGCTAATTTGGGGCATTGCAATGCTCATTGGCCTTCTATCGGTCCTCGGCGGCTGATTTGCTCACAAACTTATCCACAGAAATTGTGGGCAACCCAAGAGCCTTTACGAATCATGCACTTGCAGCCACTTGCTGAGCCACTGCTTCACAAGAAGCACGGAGCTGCGCATGGCTGAAACCGGGGGGGCCACAACGGTGCGCGTGGCGGTTGACGCGCCGCAGCACAGCGGCTTGAACGGCCCGCTTGATTACGCCAGTGAGCAGGCGCTCGCATCGGGGTCCCTGGTGCGGGTGCCGCTGGGCAAGCGCGAGTTGCTGGGCATCGTCTGGCCGGGCGACGAAGCCCCGGTGACCGAGGTCGCCCTGCGACCGGTGGCCGCCGTTTTTGACGCGCTGACGCCGCTGGGCGCCGACTGGTGCCGGCTGCTGGATTTCGCCGCCGGTTACTACCAGCGCAGCGTCGGCGAACTGGCCAGCGCCGTGCTGCCGCCGCAGTTGCGCGAGCTGTCGCCCGAGCAACTCGCCGCGCGGCTGCGCAAGCTGGACCGCAAGGCAGCCAAGCCGGTCGCCGTGCCAGAGCCGGTCAGGCCCGAGCTGGCGCCGGAGCAGGCGACGGCGGTGGCGCGTATTGCGGCCCAGATCGATGGCGGTGAGCGCAAACCGCTGCTGCTCTTTGGCGTCACCGGCAGCGGCAAGACCGAGGTCTATCTGCGCGCCGCCGAGGCCGCGCTGGCGGCAGGCCGTCAGGTGCTGGTGCTGGTGCCCGAGATCAACCTGACGCCGCAACTGGAGGCCCGCTTCACCGAGCGCTTCGCGGCGCTGCTGCCGCAACCGCTGGCCATCGTGTCGCTGCACAGCGCGCTGACACCGGCCCAGCGCCTGCAGAACTGGCTGGCCGCCCACCTCGGCCGGGCCCGCCTGGTGCTGGGCACGCGGCTGGCCGTGTTCGCGTCAATGCCCGAACTGGGGCTGATCGTCGTCGACGAGGAACACGACCCTTCCTACAAGCAGCAGGACGGTGCACGCTACTCGGCACGCGACCTGGCCATCTGGCGCGCGCATGACCTCAAGGTGCCCGTCGTGCTGGGTTCGGCCACGCCGTCGCTGGAGAGTTGGCAGCACGCCGAAAGCGGCCGCTATGAGCGCCTGACGCTGGCCGCACGCATCGGCGGCGGGGCGCTGCCCCGGGTGCGCCTGTTCGACATGAAGGCCTTGCCGCCCACCGCGGGTGTGACAACCGCGCTGACGGCGCCGCTGCTGGCGGAGCTGAAGGCGCGCCTGGAGCGCGGCGAGCAGAGCCTCGTGTTCCTGAACCGCCGCGGCTATGCGCCGGTGCTGCATTGCGGCGAATGCCAGTGGAAGAGCGACTGCCCGCATTGCAGCGCCTGGCGCGTCTTCCACAAGCGCGACCGCACGCTGCGCTGCCATCACTGCGGCTTCACCGAGCGCGTGCCGAGCGCCTGCCCCAACTGTGGCAACCACGATATCGCGCCCATCGGCCGCGGCACCGAGAAGCTGGAGGAGCAGCTCGGCGAGGCGCTGCCCGGCGCGCGCGTGCTGCGCATCGACGCCGACTCGACGCGTCGCAAGGGCGAGCTGGAGGCCCAGCTGCAGGCCGTGCACGACGGCGACGTCGACATCCTCGTCGGCACGCAGATGATCACCAAGGGCCACGACTTCCGGCGCATCCGCTTCGTGGCCGCGGTGAACCCGGATGGCGCCCTGTTCAGCAGCGACTTCCGCGCACCGGAGCGCCTGTTCGCGCTGTTGATGCAGGCCGGCGGCCGCGCGGGCCGCGATGCCTCGGGTGAGACGCCGGCCGAGATGTGGGTGCAGACCTGGCATCGCGAGCACGCCCTCTACCAGGCGCTGGCGCGCCACGACTATGTGCGCTTCGCGGCCGACCAGCTCGCCGAGCGCCGCTCGGCCAGCTTGCCGCCTTTCGCCCACCTGGCCCTGCTGCGTGCCGAGGCGCGCACGGCGGAGGCCGCCAAGGCTTTCCTGACCGCGGCGGCTGAGCTGGCGCATGACGACGGCGTGCTGGTCTACCCGCCGGTGCCGCACGCGGTGGCGCGCGTGGCCGATGTGGAGCGCATGCAGATGCTGGTGGAGGCGACGCAGCGGGCGCGGCTGCAGGCCTTTCTGCGCGGCTGGGTGCCCGAGCTGATCGCGCTGAAGCGCGAGCACAAGGCCGTGCTGCGTTGGGCGGTCGACGTGGATCCCCTAGCGATCTGACGCCTCCACAATGGCGCGATGGACATCCATCGCCGCCACCTGCTGCAACTGTCTCTGGCCGCCGGCCTCGCGCCCGGTCTTCTGCGCCATGCGCGCGCGGACGTGGCACCGCGTTTCGCTCTCGGCATCGCCTCGGGTCACCCGACCGCTGACGGCATGGTGCTGTGGACGCGGCTGACCGGTGCCGACCTGCCGGAGCGTGTCGAGGTGCGCTGGGAGGTGGCGGAGGACGAGGCCTTCCAGCGCCGCGTCGCCACGGGCACCGAGACGGCCGAAGCGGGTTGGGCGCACAGCGTGCATGCCGAACCGGCAGGGCTGAAACCCGGCCGCTGGTACTGGTACCGCTTCGAGGCCCTGGGCCAGCGCAGCCCGGCGGGCCGCACGCGCACCGCGCCGGCGGCGGACGCGCTGGAGCCGCTGCGCTTCGCGATCGCGAGCTGCCAGCGCTGGGACCATGGCTTCTTCGCCGCCTGGCGCCACATGCTGGCCGAGGAGCTGGACCTGGTCATGTTCCTGGGCGACTACATCTACGAGTACGGCGCCGCACCGGGCCGTGTGCGCGACGTCGAGGGCGGCGCGGCGGTGACGCTGGACCAGTACCGCGGCCGCTACGCACAGTACAAGTCCGACCCCGCGCTGCAGGCCATGCATGCCGCCGTGCCCTGGCTGTTCGTCTGGGACGACCACGAGGTCGAGAACGACTACGCCGGGCTGCGCGGCGAGAAGATCGCGCAGGACTTCCCCGCCCGCCGCAGCGCCGCCTACCAGGCCTACTGGGAGCACCAGCCCCTGCCCAAGGCCTGGCGCCCGCGGGGCGTGGACATGCGCATGCATGGCCGCCACGCCTGGGGGCGGCTGGCCGTCATCCACGCGCTGGACGATCGCCAGTACCGCGACCCGCAGCTGTGCACCCGCGCGGGCCGCTACGGCAGCAACACGCTGCCGCTGTCCGAATGCCCCGGGCTGCTGGACCCCAAGCGCACGCTGCTCGGCGCGGCCCAGGAGCGCTGGTTGGCCGAGGGTTGGGACACGACAGCCGGCCGCTGGAACCTGGTGGCACAGCAGACCTTGATGGCGCGGATGAACTGGAATGCAGCCGAGCCCACAGCCCCCATCTATTGGACCGACGGCTGGGACGGCTACGCGCCCGCGCGCGGCCGCCTGCTGGGCGTCGTGCGCGAGCGCAAGGTGCCCAATGTCGTCGTGCTGGGCGGCGATGTGCACAGCCACGTCGTGGCCGATCTGAAGGCCGACTTCGACGACCCGGCCTCACCCACCGTCGCCAGCGAGTTCTGTGGCAGTTCCATCACCAGCTGGGGCGGCAAGCAGCCACTGGACGATGTGCTGAAGCTGAACCCGCATCTGCACTACGGCCGCAATGACCAGCGCGGCTATATGGCCTTCACGCTGGACGCGCGCGACGGCCTGCGGGCCTCGGTGCGGGCACTGGACGACGCGCTCAAACCCGACAGCGGCATCAGCACCGCTGCGCGCTTTGTCGTGGCGCCGGGTCGTGCCGGTGTCTTGAAAGCCTAGCCGATCAGCGCGCCGGCACGGGTGCGGCCAGCGCCGCCGCCAGCGCCTGGGCGCGGCGCGCTTCGGCCTTGCGGCGCAGCGTGCGCGGCAGCAGCAGGCAGCCCGCCAGCGCGGCGAAGGTCAGTGCCAGGCTGCCGGGCTCGGGGACGCGGTTCAGGCTGACGTTGTCAAGGTTGCCACCCAGGCCGTCGCTGCTGCCGACCGACGCGAAGCTCAGCAGGTTGCGGCCGGCCTGGGCCGTCAGGCTGAACTTGACCTCGGTCCAGGCATTGCCGCTGCTGCCGAGGCCGCTCAGCGTGGCGCCCAGCTGCACGCCATTCCAGAACGCCTGCATGCCGTTGGTCGAGGCCGCCTGGAACTCACGCGGTGCGTACCAGAAGCTCAACTCGTACCTGGCGCCGGCCGACAGGTTGTCCAGGTATTGACCCATCAGCGTGTTGCCGTTGGTGTCGAGCTCGACGTAGTTGCTGCCGTCCTTGGCGGTGCCGGCGACGTTGTTGCGGACCTCGAAGCCGGTGCCGGGGCCGGCCAGCCAGGTCCAGCCCGTCATGGACGCGACATTGACCCAGCTGCCGTTGGCCACGGCGGTGCTCTCGAAGCTGCCGTTGACGATCAGGTTGCCGGCCGGCACAGGAGCGGCCAGGGCAGAAGCGCTGAGGGCGATCAGGGCAAGCAGGGAGGCGACGCGTTTCATGGGTGGGGCAGGGCGGTGTGATGACTGGCCGCGATTCTTTGGCCTGCCCTGCCCGGCGCCCGGTGCAGAGTTCACACCCGCGCCAACACCCCCCTCAGACCGGTGTGCGGTCCGTGAAGCAAATCACTGAAAACGGTAGCCCCTCGCCCAGTCGCGCCGTGCTGAACGCAGGCGCGCCTGGTCGGTCCCCCGAGGGGACGGCGATGCTTGCGGCATCAAGCCGCAAGCACATCGCCCAAGGCGGGCCGGCTAGGGGCGGCCCGGCGCTCGGCCCGCAACACGGAGGGGAGGCGCCGCTCAGGCTCGTGGCGAGTGGGCGAGGGTGCTGGCCAGCGCGGCGGCGCGGCGCTGCTGTTCCTGGCGGCGCAGGGCGCGGGTGACGGGGCGGGCGAGGGCCAGTGCCAGGGCGCCGAGGGCGATCAGCAGGGAGCCGGTATCGATCTGGGCGGGCAGGATTTCAAATTCGGCTTCGACCCGGCGGGTCGCTGGCGTCCAGTGGCTGTTGCCATTCAGTGACGTCAGGCTGGCCGAGCCCAGGCGACCGGCATCGGCAATCATGGTGGCCGTCGTCGTGTCGACGATGGGCTGGCGGGCTTCACGCGCGGCTCCGGCCGGAACCGAGGCGGTCAGGGCAGCGAGGGCGGCAGCAAGGACCAGGGCTTTCATGTGCAGGCTCACCGGAAAGAAGGACTGGATCGCATTGTTCGCAGCCTAGCGTGGCGAAGTTGTGAAGACTTCACGCGCTTGAGGGGTACCCCCGCGAATGAGCGCTCCATCCTTGAAATTCATGAAGCCCCTCGTCCAAGCCGTGCTTGGCCGGTCCCCCGAGGGGACGGCGACGCTTGCGGCATCGAGCCACAAGCACATCGCCAGCGCGGGCCGGCTCGGGAACGGCCCAGCGCTCGGCCCGCATTCCGGCACTACGGCCACGATTTACTGGGATGACGCCCGGGCGGCCGCCTTGGCGGCCAGTTCCTCGCGCATGCGCTTGAGCTTTTCCCGGGGATCTTCGCGGGTGCTGCCCTCGTGCAGCTTCATTTCGGCCAGGAAGCGGCTGGGAATGCCCACAACGGTGTCGCGGCCTTTTTTGCGCCGGCGCAACGTCGACACCGCCAGCGTCGTGCGTGCGCGGGTGATGCCGACGTACATCAGCCGCCTTTCCTCCTGCAGGGCCTCGGCCGTCAGCTCGGCCTCCTCGCGCTTGAAGGGCAGCAGGCCCTCGTTGACGCCGGCCAGCACGACATGGGGCCATTCCAGGCCCTTGGAGGCGTGCAGCGTCGTCAGCGTGACCTGGTCCTGCTCGTCGCCGCGCTCGGCCAGCGACAGGATGACGCTGATGGTCTGCGCCACGTCCAGCACGCTCTGCTTGGGCTCGGTGAAGCTGACGCCGCCTTCCTCGCTCTGCTGGCCGCCGCAGCGCTTGGCGACCCAGTCGACGAAGTCCAGCACATTGCCCCAGCGCGCCTGGGCGACCTTCTCGTTCTCCTCGTTGTCGAGCAGATGGGCTTCGTAGGCGATGTCCTTCAGCCATTCCGTCAACATTGCGTGGGCGGCGGTGTGGCCTTCGGTGTGCCTGGCCTTGTATTGCAGCTCGTTCACGCTGCGGCCGAACTCGTGCAGTTGCGCGAGCGCGCGGGCCGTGACGGCCGTGGCCAGGCTCTCGGAGAACAGGGCCTCGAACATGCTGCACTTCCACTGCGCCGAGAACGTGCCGAGCGCGCCCAGCGTGGTGTGGCCGATGCCACGCTTGGGCGTCGTCACGGCGCGCAGGAAGGCCGGGTCGTCGTCCTGGTTCACCAGCAGGCGCAGCCAGGCGCACAGGTCCTTGATCTCGGCCTTGTCGAAGAAGCTCTGGCCGCCGGAGACGCGGTACGGGATCTGTGCGCGGCGCAGCGCCTGCTCGAAGACGCGGGCCTGGTGGTTGGCGCGGTAGAGGATGGCCACATCGTTGTACTGCGGCGCCTTGCCCTCGCTGCGCAGGGCCTGGATGCGTGCGACCGCGCGTTCGGCCTCGTGCTCCTCGCCGTCGGCCTCCAGCAGCACAACCGGTTCGCCGTCGCCGAACTCGCTCCACAGCTTTTTCTCGAAGATCTTGGGGTTGCCGGCGATGACGTTGTTGGCGGCGCGCAGGATGGAACCCGTCGACCGGTAGTTCTGCTCCAGCGGAATGACCTTGAGCGTCGGGTAGTCGGTCGGCAGGCGCTTCAGGTTCTCGATGGTGGCGCCGCGCCAGCCGTAGATGGACTGGTCGTCGTCGCCCACGGCCGTGAACATGCCGCGCTCGCCCACCAGTGCTTTCAGCAACTCGTACTGCACGGCATTGGTGTCCTGGTATTCGTCCACCAGCACATAGCGCAGCTTGTTCTGCCACTTCTCGCGCGCCTCAGCGTCGCGCGTCAGCAGCTTCAGCGGCAGCGTGATGAGGTCGTCGAAGTCCACCGCCTGGTAGGCCGCCAGGCGCTCCTGGTAGCGCACCATGACGGCAGCGGCCGAGCGCTCGTCCTCGTCCTTGGCGACCTGGGCGGCCTCGGCGGGGCCCAGGCCCTGGTTCTTCCACAGCGAGATGGTCCACTGCCAGCGCCGCGCCTGGTTGATGTCGGTCGTGCTGCCGGCATCCTTCAGCACGTTCAGCACATCGTCGCTGTCGAGGATGGAGAACTGCTCCTTCAGCCCGACCCGCGAGCCTTCCTCGCGCAGCAGGCGCACGCCCAGGCTGTGGAAGGTCGAGATGGCCAGGTCCTTGGCGGCCTTGTTGCCGACGAGGGCCTTGGCGCGCTCGCGCATTTCCTGCGCGGCCTTGTTCGTGAAGGTGATGGCCGCGATCTGGCTGGGCCGGTAGCCGGACACCAGCAGCTGGGCGATCTTGGTCGTGATGACCCGCGTCTTGCCCGAGCCCGCGCCGGCGATGACGAGGCAGGGGCCGCTCAGGTGGTAGACGGCTTCGAGCTGGGCCGGGTTGAGTCCGGCGGACGGAGGGGCGCTGGACATGGGGCGCGCATCATGCCACTCGCGCAACGCCTTCCCCTGGCAGGGCCCGCAGGCCCAGGCCGAGCAACAGCAGCATGAAGAAGACGAAGCCGACGCGCGGCACGTCCAGCAGGCTGTCGAAGGCACCGACGGTGCCGAAGCCGATCAGCGCGGCGACGATGGCCGGCGCCAGCGGGTGGTCACGGCCACGGCCGAAGGACAGCCGCGTCAGCGCCAGCAGGTAGGCGCCGCCCAGCAGCGCCAGGCCCACCAGGCCCTGCTCGAACAGCGCATGCAGGGCGGCGTTCTTGATGTGCCAGGGCAGGTGGTTGCGGTCGCTGGAGAAGAACCAGCGCGCCATCTCGCGGTTGAAGTCGCCGTTGACCAGCAGCTGGCGGCCCTGGGCGTCCTGCATCGCGATTCGGGCGATGTCGACGCGCGCCGCCCGGGTGTCCAGCGACATGGAGAAGGTCACGAAGCGTGGCGCCCACCAGTCGCCGCCCATGGCCGGCACCGGGCCGAGCTTGAACTGGCTGGTCTGCCAGGCGCCCATGCCCGCGGCATCGGCCGGCGGCGCGGCGGCCTCGGTGGCGCCCTCGACCGGCGCCTCGGTGCGCAAAGGCTTCAACGTCGGCTCGATGCCGTAGCAGTTGTCCGGGTAGATCAGGTTCTTCTCGCAGATCTGCAGCAACAGATGGGCGTCGGCCGCCGTGCGGTGCACCAGGGTGATGGCGACGGGCCCAGGTGCGGGGGTGCTGATCCGCTGGCTGACGCGGAACTGCTCGCCGCGACCCAGCACATGCTTGCCGGCCGCCAGCGCGAGATAGGACTCGGTCGGGTCGTGGCGCAGCCGGTAGTCGCCGATCTGGCTGCTGATCGGGCCGTCGTAGAAATTGCTCGGCACGAAGCGCCCGGCGCCCTTGCCCAGCAGCCACTGGCGGCCACCGTGCAGCAGGTGCAGGCCCTCGCGCCAATGCGTCAGGCGGGTGCTGCCGTCTTCCTTCCAGGTGGCCACGCGGTCGCGCAGATAGGCGCCGCCACCCAGGGCTGCGACGATGGCCATGACCAGCAGCAGTCCGGCCACCAGCAGGGCGCGCTTGCGCCAGCCGGCCTTGCCCGTGCTGCCGGCACCCTGCAAGGGCCACAGCCGCGGCTCCAGCAGCATGGCGGCCCACAGGCCGGCCAGGGCCAGGCCGGCGGCCGAGGCCGTCCAGCGGCCCGAGGTGCCGCCCCAGTAGTCGGCCACGATGACCATGGTGGCCAGCAGCCAGAACCAGCAGGTCGACACCAGCAGAACATAGATGGGGCGCGCCTGGCCTGGCGCGTCGCGCCAGCGCAGCGCGGCGCAGCACAGCAGCGCGACGACGTTGAGCAGATAGGCCGCCTTCGGGATCGCCAGCGACAGCGCCCAGCTCGCCCCGCCCAGCAGCAGGGCCAGCAGCCCGCCCATGACCACCGCCGTCAGCCGCTGGCCGAAGGCCGGCAGCCACAGGCTGGCCGGCATGGTCAGCAGGATGATCATGACGAAGAACAGGGCCAGCAGGCCGCGGTAGCCGCCGCCGCCGAAGACCAGGGCGGCCGCCAGCGCGAAGGCGCCGGCCATGGCCAGTGCGCCCACCTTGGCCAGGCGTGGCAGCGGCGCATCCACGGCGCCGAGGGTGCTGTCGATGCTGCTGCTCTCGGGCCCGGAGGCCACGGCACGGCGGCGCTGGCCGTCGGCCAGCATGACCATGGGGATGAGGGCCAGCGGCAGCGCGAGATAGACGCCGCGCGAGAAGGTCGTCAGGCAGGCATAGGCGGCCAGCAGCGCGACGACCAGGCCGATGGCGAAGCGCCAGGGCGAGCGCGTGCGCAGCAGGGCCAGCAGCGCGAAGGGCAGGGTCAGCACCAGGAAGCCGTCCAGGGCCGCGCCGCCGACATGCATCTCCCAGAACAGTGCGGTCGTGCGGTAGTCGGTGGAGAAGTCCAGCAGGCCGGTATAGGCCAGGCGTTCCCACAGCGCCGCCGCGCTGGCGCCGGCCAGGGCCAGCACCAGGCCGAGCAGCAGGCCGCGGGAGAAGCCCCGTGGACGCGCGGTCGCTGCGGCCGTCCACAGCGGCAGCAGGGCCAGGGCCAGGAAGATGGCCTTGGCATTGCGCACCGAATTCATGGCCTCGTGGTAGCCATGGAACCAGCCGAAGGTGAAACCGCCGGCGTCGGCGAAACCGCGCCGGATGCTCCAGGCCGCCGACAGCGCCAGCGCCATCAGCAGCACGACGACGACCGGCGAATAGACCAGGCCGTGGCGCCAGGCCGGGGCGCGGTCGCGGGCGTTCAGTTGCAGCGCATAGGCCAGATAGCCGCCGCAGCCGCAGGCGCTGACGAGGAGGTCCATCTCCTCGAAGCTGATCCAGCCGGTCCACGGCGCCAGGCCCACCAGGGGCAGGGGTGCGAGCAGCAGGACGGGAGTCTTGACCCAGAACAGCGCCGCCAGCAGCACGACGGCACCCCAGGCCGCCAGCGCGAGCTGCCCCGACAGCGGGTGATGCCAGGCCAGTTCGGCGCCGATGAGGCCCATGCCGACGCCGGCCACGAGGGCCAGCCACTGCGCCTTGGTGGCGGGCAGCTTGAGCTGCAGTTCGCCGAAGCCCATCAGGCCCGATGTGACGTTGGCGGGCGCGGCCCCGACGGCGGCCATCAGCGCACCTGCCGGCTCAGGCCGGCGGGGAGAGTGACAAGACGGGTCGCGTACAACGGCGCAAGCAGCGGGCGGGCCATGGAACCTCCGGGGAAGCGCGCATTGTTGCCGAGCACCGTGGGCCCCGCATCCCGGGCAACCCCGGCCGCTGGCGGCGTGGACTCAGCGCCGGCGTCGCAGCAGCGCGAGCAGGCCCAGGCCGCCCAGCAGCAGGGCCGCCTCGCCGGGCTCGGGCACGGCCGTGACCTGGATGTTGTCGATGCCGACGATCTCGGTCACGCCGGCATGGAACTCGCCCTTGATCGTCAGGCTGGTCACGCTGGACAGCACGGCCGACGCCGGCAGCACGAAGCTGTAGTGATGCCATTGGCCGTCGGCCGGCGGGGTGCCGGCTGCCGCCATGTCGAACACCAGGCTGCCGCCCGTGCCGGTGATGGTGACTTCGCCGAAGGGGCTCCAGTCCGGCGCGTCGCCGTTGACATTCCTGGCATCGAAGGACAGCGTGCCGCCGGCATAGGCCGACCAGTTGCCCAGCCAGGCGGCGGGTGCGTTCAGCAGGAAGTCGTCGTTGCTGACGTCGGTGACCTGCAGCCAGCCGCCGCCATTGCCGCCAGTGGGCATCCAGACCTGGTCGCCGCCGTTGCTGGTGGTCCAGCCTTCGGCATCGGTGTTGAAGCCGGCCGCCAGCACGGCCGAGGTGGCCAGGGTCAGCGTGGCGGCGACGAAGGGCGCAAAGAGACGACGGGCCATGGCAGGCGCTCCAGGATCGGGTGGGGCGCGCATTGTTGGCCGAGGGACGGCCTGGGCGACATCCCTAGACAGTCTTCCCTCAGCCGGGCGGCTGACTGTGGGTGCTTGCCGAGGCAGCCGGGCGTTCCGAGACATGGGCCGCCATGGCCAGCAGGCCCACGCCGGCCGCGGCGCCCAGCCACAGCCAGCGCTTCCACCAGGCCACGGGCTTGGCGGTGGCGGTCGCCATCGGCTCGGTGGCGCTGCCGGCATTGCGTGAAGGGCTCAGGCCCAGCCATTCACGCAGTTCATCGGCCATGCTCTCGGCGCCGCGCATGCGCAGTTCGGGCGAGTCGGCCATGGCCGAGCGCAGCACCGCATCCAGCTTGAGCTGCTGGGCTTCTTTCATCGTGGGCCATTGGTCGGCCGCGCTGCCGCGCAGCGGCGCCAGGCCCTTGGGGGTGTCTTCCCAGCCGCAGATGAAGACGCGGGCCAACGCGCCCAGGCCGAACACCTCACTGGCCAGGCTGGGCGGTTCGCCGTTGCGGCGCTCGGGGGCGACGAAGGCGGGCGAGGCACCCAGGCTCAGGCCGCGGTCGAAGGGATCGGTCGGGTCGGGAATCTTGGCCAGGCCCAGGCCCATCAGGCGCACACCACCCTCGGGGCCGAGCCAGATCATGGCGGGGTCGATCTCGGCCAGCAGCCAGCCTTGCTGGTGGGCGGAGCGCAGCGCCTCGCAGAGCTGCACCAGCAGCTCGACGCGCGCACGCAGGCCGAGTTCGTGCAGGCGTGGCAGCACCGGCTCGCCATGCTCGCCCTCGACGATCAGATAGGGATGGGCATCGGGCGTCACGCCGCTGTCGCTGGGCACGGCGATATGGGTGTGCTGCAGCTTGGCGAGGTCGCCGGCCTGGTCGGCATAACGCAGCATGACGCCGGCGCCCTGGTCGCTGCGATCCAGCACGAGGACGGCGGACTTCTGCTCCTTGGCCATCGCGTGATGGGCGCTGTACCACTGGCCGGCATGGGCCTGCTCGCCGTCGGGCAGCGGCTTTTCCAGCCGCCACACGCCCAGGGCCTGCCCTTCATCCAGGGGCGCGGCGGCGGCTGGCGGTGGCAGGGAGAGATTGGGCATGCGCATGGCGCGGCATATTAGGGGTGACCCCAGGGGGCTCGCCATCCCCCGTTGTTACAAACGGCGACCGTCCGAGCATTCGCTCACGGGCTTGATACTCGCGCGCCAAGATGCTCGCCGTCCTCGCCACGACCTTCCCATTCTTCGCTCTCGTGCTGTGCGGCTGGCTGGCCGCCGAGCGCGGCCTGCTGCCGGACAGCGCGATTCCCGGCCTCAACGGCTTCGTGCTGTTCTTCGCGCTGCCCTGCCTGCTGTTCCGCTTCGGGCGCGACACGCCGCTGCTGGAGTTGCTGAACCCCGCCCTGCTTGGCGTCTATCTGAGCTCGGCCCTGCTGATCGTCTTCTTCACGGTGGCGACGACGCTGTCCGAGCGCGTCGGCATGAAGGACGCGGCCTTCGGTGCCCTCGTGGCTGCCTTCCCCAACACCGGCTTCATGGGCGTGCCCCTCATCGTCGCGCTGCTGGGCAGTACCGCCGGCGGGGCTGTCGTCAGCACCATCCTGGCCGACCTCTTCGTGACGAGCTCGCTGTGCATCGCGCTGGCCCAGGCGGGCGCCAGCGGCCATGCCGGCCGGGCGGCTTTCGTGCAGGCGCTGAAGGCGGCGGCGTCCAATCCCTTGCCCTGGTCCATCGCCCTGGGCGCGGCGCTGGGCGCCAGTGGCTTGGTGCTGCCGGGGCCGCTGGCCAAGGTGATCTCGATGCTGGGCGATGCGGCCTCGCCGGTGGCCCTGTTCACGATCGGCGCCGTGCTGAGCCGCTCGGGCCGGGTCAACCGCAAGGCGGGCCGGGTGACGCCGCCGGCGCTGTATCTGCCGGTGGCGGCCATCAAGCTGCTGCTGCACCCAGCCCTGGTGTTCGCGCTGGGTGCCGCGGCGCGCTGGCTGGGCGCGCCGCTGGCCTGGCCCCAGCTCGTCGCGCTGACGCTGGCGGCGGCCCTGCCCAGCGCCAGCAATGTGTCACTGCTGGCCGAGCGTTATGGCGCCGACAACGGCCGCGTCGCACGCATCATCCTGGCGTCGACGGCGCTGGCCTTCGTCACCTTCAGCGTGCTGGCCGCCGTCCTCATGTAGGGCGCTAACAGGCCCTCACCTGCGGCAGGCTGATGGCCACGCGCAGGCCGCCGCCGTCGCGGTTGTTCAGCGCAATGCGGCCGTCATGCGCCTCGGCGATCTCGCGCACCAGCGCCAGGCCCAGGCCGGTGCCGCCCTGGGAGCCCGGCTCCGAGCGCTTGGTGGAATAGAAGGGCAGCAGGGCCTGGGCCAGCACCGCCTCGCTCATGCCGGGGCCGCGGTCCAGCACCTCGATGCGCAACTCGCTGCCGACCAGGCCCAGGCGCAGCGAGATTTCGTCCGGATCACTGCCCGACTCGTGCGCGTTCTTGATCAGGTTCAGCAGGGCCTGCTCGATCTGCGCCGCGTCGAACCAGCCGGGCTGGGCCGGCACCTCGCCATCGAGATTGAATTCGCCCAGCGTCGCCAGCCGGTTCAGGAAGGCGGCCCAATCGACCTCCTCGCGGCGCGGTGCGGGCAGCTTGGCGAAACTGGCATAGCCCGACAGGAAGCGGTGCAGATGGGTCGCGCGCTCGCCGATGCTGGCCAGCACCTGCGGCAGGCGCTCGGTGTCGCCGCGCCGCGCCAGCTCGGCGCCGCTGTGCGCCAGCGACGAGATCGGCGCCAGCGAGTTGTTCAGCTCGTGGCTCAGCACGCGGATGACGCGCTTCCACGTCGCCACCTCGGCGCGCGACAGCTCCCGCGTCATGCGCCTGAGCAGCCGCAGCCGGTGCGGCTGGCCCTGCAGCCTGAACGCGCGGGTGCTGTGGTGGAAGGTCTCCTCCGAGCCGTCGGGCAGCGTCACCGCGAACAGCCGGTCGCCATCGCCGGAGAGGGCCTCGCGCAGCGTTTCCGGCAGCGCGGCGATGACGGTGGGGAAGTCCAGGCCGGTCAGGCTGCGCCCGTCCCCCAGCAGCTGGCGGGCGGCCAGGTTGGCGATGGCGATGCGCTCGCTCGGGGCGGTCAGCACCAGCGCAACGGGCGTGTTCTGCACGACGGTGTCCAGCAGCAGCTCGCGCTGCGCCAGGTGCTGGCGCTGCTCGCGCAGGGCCAGGCCCAGTTCGGCATGCAGGCGCGTCAGCATGGCCAGCTCGGGCGGGCCGTCGGGCGCCAGGTTGAGGCTGAAGTCGCCGTCGCGGTAGCTCAGCACCGCGCCTTCGAGGGCACGCATCAGCCGCAGCAGCGGCGCCAGCCAGAAGGCCGCCAGCCAGGCGACCAGTGGCAGCATCACCAGCACCGCGACGGCCAGCGCAATGCCGGCGTCCAGCCCCGCACGCCGCACGCCGAGGATGACCAGCGGCGGCACGACCGCCGCGGCGCCCAGGGCCAGCAGCGCGCGGGCGCGCAGCGAGAGATGGGGTATCAAGGCGCGATCCCGTAACGCTCCAGTCGCCGGTACAGCGCCTGGCGCGACAGGCCGAGCTGGCTGGCCGCGCGGCTGACGATGCCGCCGGCCGCATTCAGTGCCGCGACGACGGCCTCGCGGCTGGGTTCATCCAGGTTGCGGTAGGCGCCCGCGCCACCGTTGGCCTCTTCCAGGCCGAGCAGGGCCGGCGTGATCTCGCCGCCCTGGCAGAGCAGGGCCGCGCGTTCGACCGCGTTCTTCAGCTCGCGCACATTGCCCGGCCAGCGGTGCGCCAGCAGGGCCTCGCGCGCGGCCTCGCTCAGGCGCGCGCGCCCGGCCAGGAAATGCTCGGCCAGCGGCAGCACGTCGTCGCGGCGCTCGGCCAGGGCCGGCAGCTTCAGCTCGATGAGGTTGAGGCGATAAAACAGATCTTCGCGAAACTGACCTGACTTCACCATCGAGCGCAGGTCGGCATTCGTCGCGCTCAGCACGCGCACCTTCACCTGGCGCGTCTTGCTCGAGCCCAGGCGCTCGAACTGGCCCGTCTCCAGCACGCGCAGCAGCTTCACCTGGCCGGCCAGCGGCAGATTGCCGATCTCGTCGAGGAAGAGGGTGCCGCCGTCGGCCGCCTCGAAGCGGCCGACGCGGGCCTTGGCCGCGCCGGTGTAGGCGCCGCTGTCGCTGCCGAAGAGCTCGGCCTCGATGAGGTCGGCGGGCAGGGCGCCGCAGTTCAGCGCGATGAAGGGAGCGTCGCGCGCGCTCGAATTGGCATGCACGAAGGCCGCGATGCGCTCCTTGCCGGCGCCGTTGGGGCCGGTGATCAGCACGGGTACCGGTGCCGCGGCGATCTGCCCGGCCAGCTCCAGCAGGTTCAGCATGCCGTCCGAGCCGAACACCAGGCCGGCCAGGTCATGGCGCCGGGCCAGTGCGGCACGCCGCTCGCGGCGCGCCTCACGCAATTGCGCGATCTCGCGATTGGCTTCGTCTAATTCGAGCAGGTTCTCGACGGTGGCGATCAGCTTGGCGTCGTCCCAGGGCTTGGCCAGGTAGTCGGCCGCGCCGGCCTTGACGAGGGCCACGGCGGCATCCAGCCGCGTCCAGGCCGTCAGCAGGATGACGGGCAGGTCGGGGCGGCGCGCACGGATGGCGCGAAAGAGCTGCTCGCCCTCTTCGCCCGAGGTCGTGTCGGCCGTGAAGTTCATGTCCTGGATGACGAGGCCGAAGGCGCGCTTGTCCAGCAGCGCCAGGCCTTCCTCGGGGCTGGTGGCGACGCTGGCTTCGATGTCGTGCAGGGACAGCAGCAGTTCCAGCGCCTGGCCCACGCCAGGGTGGTCGTCAATGATCAGTGCGCGTCGCATGGCGCGGGAGGATAGGGCGGTTTTGGCCGCGGCCGCGCGGTCCGCTTTAACGTCCGGTTACCTCTGACCATCGGCTCTAGGTATTTACCTGGGCGGCTTTACATGGCAGTGCAACACGCCCCACCGTATTCTGCGCACCTTGCGCGCGAAGACGCGTAATTCTTACCGCCGCGGGGCGCGCGGCCCAACAAACGTCGAAGGGAATTTCTCCATGTCCTCTGTGGGAATTGACGCCGTGCCCGGTCCGGGCCGGAATGCCGGTCTGCTCGACAAGGAGCGCACCATTGCTGGCGCGGGCTTCAACCGCTGGCTGGTGCCGCCGGCGGCCCTGGCCATCCATCTGTGCATCGGCATGGCCTATGGCTTCTCGGTGTTCTGGCTGCCGCTGTCCAAGGCGCTGGGCATCAAGGAAGCCATCAAGTGCGGCCCCGAAGTCGGCTTCTTCCAGGAGCTCTTCGTCAGCAACTGCGACTGGAAGGTTTCCACGCTGGGCTGGATGTACACCCTCTTCTTCGTCTTCCTGGGTTGCGCTGCGGCCATCTGGGGCGGCTGGCTGGAACGCTCCGGTCCGCGCAAGGCCGGCGTCGTGTCGGCCGTGTGCTGGTGCGGCGGCATGCTGATCTCGGCCCTGGGCATCCACCTGCACCAGTTCTGGCTGATGATCCTCGGCAGCGGCGTCATCGGCGGCATCGGCCTGGGCCTGGGCTATATCAGCCCGGTGTCGACGCTGATCAAGTGGTTCCCGGACAAGCGCGGCATGGCCACCGGCATGGCCATCATGGGCTTTGGCGGCGGCGCCATGATCGGCTCGCCGCTGGCGGCCGAACTGATGAAGACCTTCGCCACCGCGACGGACGTCGGCGTGACGCAGACCTTCATCGTCATGGCCCTCGTCTACTTCGTCTTCATGATCGGTGGCGCCTTCGGCTATCGCGTGCCGCCCACGGGCTGGAAGCCGGCCGGCTGGACGCCCCCCGCTGCGCAGGCCAGCAACGCCATGATCACGCAGCGCCATGTGCATGTGAAGAAGGTCTGGGGCATCCCGCAGTTCTGGCTGGTCTGGATCGTGCTGTGCATGAACGTGTCGGCCGGCATCGGCGTCATCGGCATGGCCAGCCCCATGCTGCAGGAAGTCTTCGGCGGCTCGCTGATCGGCCTGACGGCCAAGTTCGGTGAACTGGACAAGGCCCAGCTCGCCAAGATCGCCGCCGTGGCCGCCGGCTTCACGGCCCTGCTGAGCCTGTTCAACATCGGCGGTCGCTTCTTCTGGGCCAGCCTGTCCGACAAGCTCGGCCGCAAGGTCACCTACGTGGTCTTCTTCCTGCTCGGCGGCCTGATGTACGCCAGCATCCCGAGCAGCGCCGCGGCGGGTTCCAAGCTGGCCTTCGTCGGCGCGGTCTGCGTCATCCTGAGCATGTACGGCGGCGGCTTCGCGACCGTGCCGGCCTACCTGGCCGACCTGTTCGGCACGCAGATGGTGGGCGCCATCCACGGCCGCCTGCTGACCGCCTGGGCCACGGCCGGCATCCTCGGCCCGGTCGTCGTGAACTACATGCGCGACTACCAGCTGGAACTGGGCCTGCCGCGCGAGCAGGTCTACAACCAGACCATGTACATCCTCGTCGGCATGCTGGTCGTCGGCCTGATCGCCAACCTGATGATCCGCCCGGTGGCCGACAAATACTTCATGACCGACGCTGAACTGGCCGAGGAAAAGCGTCTGGCGCACGAGCGCGCTGCGGCATCCGAAGTGGGGGCCGGCAGCGGCGCCGCTGCGGCCACGTCCAGCGCCACCGTGGTCCTGGCCTGGGCGGCCGTCGGCATCCCGCTGGCCTGGGGTGTCTACAAGACCCTGATCAACGTGGGCAAGTTCTTCAACTGATCCAGTCCTGCTAGGCTGACAAGCCCCGCTGCCTGCTCAAGGCGCGGGGCCTTTTTCTTGGTGGTTGTGTGACATGAGTGAACAAAAGATCGAGCTTTACGACGGCCCGGCCGGTGGCTGGGGCGCATTGAAGAGCGTGGCCAAGCATCTCAACGAGCAGGGCGTCGCCGTCAAGGGTGCCAAGACGCTGCTGCATGCCAACCAGACCGACGGTTTCGACTGCCCCGGCTGCGCCTGGCCCGACCGCGACCACCGCTCGACCTTCGAGTTCTGCGAGAACGGCGCCAAGGCCGTGGCCGCCGAAGCGACGGCGCGCCGCGCGACGCCCGAAGTCATCGGCGCGAAGACGCTGGCTGAATGGGCTGCGGCGTCCGATTACGACCTGGAAGCCACCGGTCGCCTGACCGAGCCCATGCTCTATGACGCCCAGACCGACCGTTATCAGCGCACCAGCTGGGACGCCGCCTTCGCGCTGATCGCCAAGGAGCTGCAGGCCCTGCCCAACCCCAACGAAGCCATCTTCTACACGTCGGGCCGCACCAGCAACGAGGCGGCCTTCCTGTACCAGCTGTTCGTGCGCGAGTTCGGCACCAACAACTTCCCCGACTGCTCCAATATGTGCCACGAGCCCAGCGGCTCGGGCATGCGGCCCACCATCGGCGTCGGCAAGGGCACGGTCACGCTGCACGACTTCGAGCAGGCCGACGCCATCTTCGTGTTCGGCCAGAACCCCGGCACCAACCACCCGCGCATGCTGGGCGAGCTGCGCGCCGCCCGCAAGCGCGGTGCGCGCATCGTCAGCTTCAACCCGCTGCGCGAGCGCGGCCTGGAGCGCTTTGCCGATCCGCAGAACGCCATCGAAATGGCGACGCTGGGCGACTCGCCCATCAGCAGCCACTACTTCCAGCTGACGGTCGGCGGCGACTTCGCGCTGCTCAAGGGCATGTGCAAGCGGGTCGTCGAGCTGGACGACGCGGCCCAGGCCGCCGGCCAGCCGCGCGTGCTCGACGTGGCCTTCATCGCCGAGCACACCCAGGGCTTCGAGGCCTTCATCGCCGAGCTGCGCGAGCAGCCCTGGGAACCGCTCGTCCAGGCCTCGGGCCTGACGCGCGAGCAGATCGTGCAGGCCGCCGACATCTACGCCGGCAGCGAGCGTGTCATCGCCTGCTGGGGCATGGGCATCACCCAGCACCGGCATTCGGTGAAGACCATCCAGATGATCGTCAACCTGCTGCTGCTGCGCGGCAGCCTGGGCCGCGAGGGCGCGGGCGCCTGCCCGGTGCGCGGCCACAGCAATGTGCAGGGCGACCGCACCATGGGCATCTACGAGAAGCCCGCGCCGGCTTTCCTCGACAAGCTCGGCGCCGTCTTCGGCTTCGAGCCGCCGCGCGAGCATGGCTATGACACCGTGGGCGCCATCCAGGCCATGCTGGACGGCAAGGGCAAGGTCTTCATCGCGATGGGCGGCAACTTCGCCGCCGCCACGCCCGACACCGCCGCCACCTGGCGCGCGCTGCGCCAGTGCGAGCTGACCGTGCACGTGACGACCAAGTTCAACCGCAGCCATGTCGTGCACGGCCGCCAGGCCCTGGTGCTGCCGGTGCTGGGCCGCACCGAGATCGACGTGCAGGCCACCGGGCCGCAAGGCATCACGGTGGAAGACTCCATGAGCATGGTGCATCTGTCGGCCGGCATGAATGCGCCGGCCTCCGAGCACCTGATCTCCGAGCCCATGCTGATCGCGCGCATGGCCGCCGCCACGCTGACCCGGAGCCGCACACCGTGGCTGGCCCTGGCCAGCAACTACGCCGCCATCCGCGACAAGATCGAGGCCGTGCTGCCCGACTTCGCCGGCTTCAACGAGAAGATCAAGGCGCCCGGGGGCTTCCGCCTGCGCAACACGGCCAGCGAGCGCGTCTGGGCCACGGCGAGCGGCAAGGCCGAGTTCAGCACACATGCGATGCCGACCGACCTGGCCACGCAGCGCATCGCCGAGCGCCAGCGTGATGTGCGTGTCTTCACGCTGACGACGCTGCGCTCCCACGACCAGTACAACACCACCATCTACGGCCACGACGACCGCTACCGCGGCGTCTACGGCCATCGCCGGGTCATCTTCATCAACGCCGCGGACCTGAAGGACCTCGGCATGAAGGCGGGCGACTGGGTGGACATCACCAGCCTCTACGTCGATGAATCGGGCAGCGACGTGCAGCAGCGCCACGCCGAGCGCTTCCTGCTCGTCGAGTACGACATCCCGCGCGGCTGCCTGGCCAGCTACTACCCCGAGACCAACCCGCTGGTGCCGCTGCAGAGCTTTTCGCTGGTCGCGCGCACGCCGACGTCCAAGTCCATTCCGGTCGTGCTGGCGCCGCATGCGGGAACAGCTGCTGCAAACGCTGCATGAACTCGCACCCGGCGGCGAGCCGGTGGCGCTGACGAGGCTGGCCAAGAGGCTGGACAAGCGCGTCAGCGTGCTGCTGCGCGAGCTGACGGCGCTCAGCGATGCGAGCATCGGCGGCGTGCCGGGGCCGGGCCTGGTAAAGCTGGCTTGCGATGACGCCGGCCGCTGGACCGTGCGGCGGGTCTAGGTGCCTGACGCCGCCTCGGCCTGCTCCCGCGCGTACTGCGTCGGCGGCCGGCCGACGTGCCGGGTGAAGGCCACGCTGAACGTGCTCGCGGAGCTGTAGCCGACGCGTTCGGCGACGTCGGCAATGCTGCCTTCGTGGCGGCGAAGCAGGTTCTTGGCGAGAGCCATTCGCCATGCCAGCAGGTATTCCATCGGTGCCACACCGACCGCACGGTTGAAGCGCTCGAAGAAGGTTGAGCGTGACAGCGCGGCCTCCCTGGCCAGCTCCACCACCGTCCATGCCCGCGTCGGCTGCTCGTGCATCGCGCGGATGGCGGCGGCCAGGCGCACGTCGGCGAGCCCGCGCACCAGGCCCGTCGACGCGGCGGTGCCGCCCGTCGACCGCAAGGCCTCGATCAGCAGCACCTCCAGCAGCCGCGCCAGCACCATCTCACGCGCGGGCCGCTGCTCGCGCGACTCCTCGCCCACCCACTGCACCAGCGTCGCCAGGCGCGGCTCGCTGCGCACATGCACGAGTTGCGGCAGCAGCGAGACCAGCAGGGCCGCGTCCGGCGAGCCGAAGCTGCAATGGCCGGCCAGGATGCGCAGGTCCACCGGCCCGTCTGGTGCGCCTATCCTGAACAGGCCCGGTGCCAGCGCGATCGGCATGCTGTTGGCCGTGCCGGCCGGTGCGTCGAGGCTGGACATCGCGACACCGAAGGCGGCGGGCACCAGCACGAAGTCGCCGGCTTGCAGCACCAGCGGTTCCTGCCCGTCCAGGGCCATGCGGCAGCCGCCCTCGAGAACCGCGCAATAGAACGGCTGTCCGGCGTCCGAGCGGCTCACCCGCCAGGAACCCGATCCAACGACGTTCTTGAAAAACCGGGCCGACGGCTGCAGCAGCGCAACGACCTCGGCGAGCGGATCGACCACGGCCGGACTATCGCAAATGAGATATGGACTTTTGAGTGTAGCGAGTACGGTCTTGCCGTCCTATCGTGAGGCCATCGCCACCCCGCTCATGAAAGCACCTCGATGAAGACCATCCTGATCACCGGCTGTTCCTCCGGCTTCGGCCTCGAAACCGCACGCCTGTTCCTCGAACGTGGCTGGCACGTGATCGCCACCATGCGCACCCCGCGCGAAGGCTTGCTGCCCCCGTCCGAGCGGCTGCGCCTGCTGCCGCTGGATGTCACCGACGCCGAAAGCATCCGCCGCGCGGTGGCGGCCGCCGGGCCCATCGACGTGCTGGTCAACAACGCCGGCTTCGGCGCGCCCGCGCCCTTCGAGCTGACGAGCCCCGGGACCATCCGCGAGCTGTTCGAAACCAACACCTTCGGCACGATGGCCGTCACGCAGGCGGTGTTGCCGCAGATGCGTGAGCGCCAGTCCGGCGTCATCGTCAATGTGACCTCCAGCGCCACGCTGAAGCCGCTGCCGCTGGTGGGCGTGTACCGCGCGGCCAAGGCGGCGGTGAATGCCTTCACCGAGTCGCTGGCGAGCGAGGTCGACCACTTCGGCGTGCGCGTGCGCATCGTGCTGCCTGGCTCCTCGGGCGAGACGAGCTTCCGCGACACGGCACGGTCCCACCTGCGCGGCATGGACGACGCGGTGTACGGCGAGTTCATGACCCAGGCCATCGCCCGCATGCAGGCGTCCACGGGCGCAGGAACGCGCGCGAAGGATGTGGCCGAGGCCGTCTGGCGTGCCGCGACCGATCCGTCGACACCCATGCGCATCCCGGCCGGGGCCGACGCCGTGCAGTGGGCCGCCGAAGCTGAGTGAACCCTAGGCGCCCAGCCGGTCCAGCAGCGCGGCGTCGAGGATGTCGATGCTGCGATAGCCCAGCTTCAACGCGCCCGCCTTGGCCAACTCGCCCAGCTCCTTGCTGAGGGTCTGGCGCGTCAGGCCCAGCATCATGGCCAGCGCCTCCTGCGACACCGGCAGCTGCCGGCGCGGCTCGATGGCCTGCGTGGCATCGCCGCGCGCCAGCAGCGCCAGCCGACGGGCCAGGCGGGCGCGCGTGGGCCGCAGCGTCGCGTCCTCGACGATGCCGAACAGCGTGCGCAGCCGCCCGGCCATCAGCCGGGCCAGCGCCGTCGCGAAGACGGCGTCCTGCATGAAGCGCGCAAAGGCCTCGGCCGGCACTGCGAACACGGCCGTCGCGCCGACGGCGGTGGCATCGTGCACGCGTGGGCCGCCGTCCAGCAGCGAGATCTCGCCGAACCAGTTGCCCGGCTCCAGCACCGCGAGGATGGACTCGCTGCCGTCCGCCGCCACGCTGCTGGCCTTGATCGCGCCGCGGCAGACCGCGTGCCAGTCACCCGGCGCGTCGCCCTGGCGGAACAGCACCTCGCCGGCGGCCAGCTTCTGCACCCGGCCGGCCGCCAGCACGGCCTCGGCCAGTGTCGCGGGCAGCGTGGCGAACCAGGGGTTGGCGCGCAACAGGTCGGATTCGGGCATGCCCTGAATTGTCTGGTTTCAGACAGAGGGGCCAGCCCCTCGCATGCCCCAATCGCGGCACAACAACCCAGGAGACCGAGATGACGACGACCGTGCGCGACCAGGTGAGCGCCGAAGAATGGGCATTGCGCGAAGACCTCGCCGCCTGCTACCGCCTCGTGGCATGGATGGGCTGGGACGATCTCGTCTTCACCCACATCAGCGCCCGCGTGCCCGGGCCCGAGCACCACTTCCTGATCAATCCCTATGGCCTGATGTTCGACGAGATCACGGCCAGCAGCCTCGTCAAGGTGGACGGCGAATGCCGCAAGGTCATCGAGTCGCCCTATCCGGTCAACCCGGCCGGCTTTGTCATCCACAGCGCCGTGCATGCGGCCCGGCATGACGTTCAATGCGTGCTGCACACCCACACCACCGCCGGCGTGGCTGTCAGTGCCCAGGCCGGTGGCGTGCTGCCGATCTCGCAGCAGTCCACCTTCGTGCTGGCGTCGCTGGGCACGCATGGCTACGAGGGCGTCGCCTTCCGCCTCGACGAGGGCCCGCGGCTGCAGGCCGACCTGGGCGCCAACACCTTCCTGCTGCTGAAGAACCATGGCCTGTTGACCGTGGGAGCGTCGGTCGCCGATGCCTTCCTGGCCATGCACGCCTTCGAGGCCACCTGCCGCATCCAGCTCGCCGCGCAGAGCGGTGGCGGCCCGTTGACCGAGGTGCACCCGGCTATCCTGCGCGGCACCGCCGAGGCCATGCGCGTGCAGACCGGCGGCATGGGCGGCGCCTTCGTCTGGCCGGCGCTGCTGCGCAAGCTGGACCGCCTGGGCAGCAACTACAAGGACTGAAGCCATGACCACCGTGGTGTTGACGAACGCGCTGCTCGGCGTGCTGGCCATCGTCATGGCCGGGCTGGGCCTGTCGCTGACCGTGGGCGACTTCCGCCGCCTGCGCGAGCATCCGCTCGCCGCGGTGTTGGCGCTCGCGCTGCAACTCCTCGTGTTGCCACTCGCCTGCGTGGGCGTCATTGCCGCCTTCCAGCTGCCACCGCTCTACGCCGTCGGCCTGATGCTGCTGGCCGCGTCACCAGGAGGCATCACGGCCAATCTGTTCAGCCATTTGTTCGGCGGCCATGTGGCGATGAATCTGTCGTTGACGGCGCTGAACACCCTGCTGTCCCTCGTCACGCTGCCGCTGATCGCCAACTGGGCCATCGCCCACTACGCCGGTGGCGGCCAGGTCGTGCCGCTGCCGTGGCAGAAGCTGGCAGAGGTCATCGGCGTCATCGCCGTGCCGGTGCTGGCCGGCATGGCGGTGCGCCGCATGCGGCCCGACATCGCGGCGCGGCTGGACAAGCCCGTCAAGGCGCTGTCGGCCGTGCTGCTGGTGGTGCTGACGGTGCTGGCCATCGCCAAGGAACGCGAGGCCCTGCTCGGCGCCGCGGGCGAGCTGGGCGGCGCGGTGCTGGCTTTCAATCTGCTGAGCCTCTCCGCCGGCTATGGCCTGGGCCGCGCGGTGCGGCTGCCGCGGCCGCTGTGCATCGCCATCGGCTTCGAGGTGGGCATCCACAACTCGACGCTGGCGCTCTACCTGGCGCTTGGCGTGCTGCAGCAGTTCCCGGTCGCATTGCCGGCGGCGCTGTACTCGGTCAGCATGTACCTCACGGGTCTGGCCTTCGGGTGGTGGCTGCGACAAGGGCCCCTCGCCCGGTCTCGCGCCGGCTGAACGCCGGCAAGCCCGGTCGGTCCCCCGAGGGGACGGCGATGCCCACGGCTTCGAGCCGCGAGCACATCGCCCAAGGCGGGCCGGCTTGGGAGCGGCCCGGCGCTCGGCCCGCAGTGCAGCGGTGGCTGGATTCAGGGAAGATCGCTGTATGAAACTCCTTGGCCGCCTCACTTCCATCAACGTCCGCAAGGTCATGTGGACCGCCGCGCAACTCGACCTCGCGCTGGAGCGCGAAGACTGGGGCGCGGGCTTTCGCTCGCCGCAGGAGGCGGGCTATCTGGCCATGAACCCCAACGGCCTGATTCCCGTCCTCATCGACGGCGATTTCACGCTCTGGGAGAGCAACAGCATCTGCCGCTACCTGGCCACCAAGGCCGGCGCGACCAGCCTGCTGCCGGCCGAGCCGCAGGCGCGCGCCCGGGTCGAGCAGTGGATGGACTGGCAGGCCGGTGAGCTGAACAACAGCTGGCGCGTCGCCTTCATGGCCCTGGTGCGCGGTCAGCCGGCCACGCCCGAGGCCGTCCAGGCCGGCGTGGCCAACTGGAACAGGCACATGGGCCTGCTCGATGCGCAGCTCGCCAGCACGGGGGCCTTCGTGGTTGGTGCCGACTTCACGCTGGCCGACGTCGTGCTCGGCCTGTCGACGCAGCGCTGGAAGAACGCACCCATCGAGCGCGCGGCATTGCCTGCGGTGGGTGCCTGGATGCTGCGCCTGAGCGCGCGGCCCGGGTTTGCCGAGTTCGTCGACAACGGCATGCCTTGAAACCCTTCCTCAAGATGGGGGTCGGGGCCCCCCCGGCGGCCCTTCTCCAGCGCTGGCATGAAGCCTAGGATGGGCTGACAAATCACACTGCGAGCGAGGGCTGCCATGCTGACTCCGACTGCCACTCAGCACGACGGTGACCCTCATCCAACGCCGGCTTCGCGGCTGACCCGTCGCCATCTGCTGCTGGGCGCCGCCGGGTTGGCAGGCGCTTCGCAAGCCCTTGGCGAAGACACGCTGCGCCACGAGACGGCCGAAGACGCGCTCGGGCCTTTCTATCCCCTGAGCCTGCCCAAGGACCAGGACTTCGATCTCAGCCGCATCGCCGGCCACAAGGCCCGCGCCCTCGGCCAGCTGCTCTATGTGAGTGGCCGCGTGGTCAACCCGCGTGGCGAGCCCATTGCCAATGCGGTGCTGGAGATCTGGCAGGCCAACGCGGCCGGGCGCTATACCCACCCGGGTGACACCAGCGCCGCGCCGCTGGACCCCGACTTCCAGGGTTATGCGCGCATCCGCAGCGGCCCGGACGGCAGCTATCGGCTCAAGACCATCCAGCCCGGCCTCTACGGTCCGCGCACCCGGCACATCCACTTCGACGTGCGCGGCAAGGCCTCACGGCTGGTCACGCAGATGTATTTCGAGGGCGAGGCCGCCAACGAGGCCGACCCGCTGCTCAAGCTGCAGGAGCCCGAGGACCGCAAGACGCTGATCGCCCGCCCCGGCACGCCGACGGCCCGGCAGGAGAGCGATGCGCTGGCCGTGTCCTGGGACATCGTGCTGGCCTTCGGTTGAGCGCGCTAGGGCTTGGCGCGCAGGGTCTCGATGATCTGCTGGCCAGTGGTCTTGGCCGTGGCCAGTTGCTCGGGCGTGGGGAGGGCCTTGAAGCGGATGACCTTCTGCTGCATCAGCTGCTTGACCAGGTCCTGGCCCTGCTTGCCTGTCAGCTCGCCATAGGCGAAGAGATAGCCCAGCTTCTCAGCGTCGTCCAGACCCCAGGCGTCCGGCGCAATGATGGCGCCGAACAGGCTGCCTGCATGTCCGGAGCGGGCGTCACGACGCAGGGTGTCCAGCACTTCCTGGCGCATGGCCGCCGTCAGCTCGTCCGGTTGCGTCACGCCGGCGTACTTCGCGGCCGCTTCGCGGATGCCGCCGCGCATGGCGCGCAGGGCCAGTTCGCCCAGCATGGCCTGGTGCTGGGGCGTGATGGTCTGGCAGCGCCGCGCCTCGGCATCGGCCTCCTGCATCAGCTGGGTCATCATCTCCGGCGACACGCCCACACTGCGCATGTGCTCGAAGCTGTTGCGCCGGTCGGCATTGGAGGCGCACAGCTGCAGCCATTTCATGGCCTCCCAGGCTGCGGCCGCATCACTGCCGGCCATGGCGCGATCGATGTGCGGGCCATAGCCCTCGGAGCCGACGCGCGCTGCGGCCGGCTTGGCGGCGGACGCGGGCCTTGCAGTCGCCATTGCCGGCTTGGCAAGCGCCGCGGCGTTGCTGGCGGCTGTGGGTGCGGAGGGCGGCAAGGCCAGGGGTAGTGCGGCCACGGCTGCGGCCTCGGGTTCCGGGACCGGCGCCTTGGCCGGCGCGCTCAGGCCGAACCAGAGGGCGGCGGCGGCGGCGGTGCCGACGGCGATCAGGATCAATACCCAGCGGAAGGCGTCCATGGCGACTCAGCTCGCGAAGTTGTAGCGCACGACGGCCACCGTCAGCGCGAACAGATAGCCGCAGGCGAAGCGGTCGATGCGCAGCACCGGGTCGCCGCGGCGAGCGCGCCACAGGCCCATCAGCGTCATCGCGAAGCCGGCGATGACCGGCGTGATGACGAGATTGACCAGCCGCGGCCAGCCATCGTGCGTCAGGTGCTGCGGCATCAGCCACAGGCTCAGCGCGCCGACGATGCCGCCCAGCAGCAGATAGCCGAGCGCGGCCATCCAGATATTGGGCTGCTTGCGAAAGGGCTCGGCCACGGCGTGCAGGCCGAGCTCTACGAGCAGTTCGCCGAAGACCTGGAAGATCAGCTCGAGCAGCAGTTCAAACAGGATTTCCAGGGTTGCCTCCACGCACGCTGCGTGCTGCGCAGCCTAGCTCAGCGCGGGGCGCGATTCAGCGAACGCTTGATCGTTCGTGAGTTTTTACGTTGGGGCTGGTGAGGTGGCGCCTCGCAACGCCCATGCCGTCCAGGCGGCCCCCGCCACATCCACAAAGCCGAACAGCAATAGCTGCAGCGGAGCACCGGCCAGCAGCACCAGCATCACGCAACCCGTGCAGAAGGCCAGCCGCCCCGCGATCGTGGCCCGGTAGAAAGCGATGGCACCGGCGCGGCCGCAGGCCCAGTAGTAGTAGCCGACAACGAGAGCCAGCAGGCCGACGACGCGGATCCAGATCTCTGAGGGTGTCGCGATGCCGAGCGGGCTCAGCACGGTGCCGGGGCTGGCGATCAGGCCCACGCCGGTCAGCATGGCGTAGACGCCGAAGGCCAGCATGCTCAGCGTTGCGGGGTCGGGGCTTGCGGTCCGGGTAGCGGTGGTCATCCGGGTCTCCTCGGCAACGGATGCGCCGATTCTCCGCAGAACACGCCCTGGGGGAAAGGCGGGCCGGCCCGGCCTGCACGGCCCCGGCCGCCCGCCTTCAGAGGTCAGCCGAGTCGCACCGGCACAAAGATCTGCTGGCCGTCGCGCGCCACCAGCAAGGCCACCGAGGCCGGCTTGCCCTTCAGTGCGTCGCGCACCTGCTCCACGTTCTGCACCGGCTTGCCGTTCAGGGCCAGCAGCACGTCGCCGGGCTGCACGCCGGCCAGTTGGGCCGGACCGGTCACGCGCTCGATCAGCAGGCCATGGTCCAGGCCCGAGCCGCGCAGCTCCTGGCGCTCCAGCGGGCGCAGCGCCAGGCCCAGCGAACCGCCCTGGGGCGAAGCGCTGGCTTCCTGCGTGTCCTTGTCGGCACGGCCCAGGCTGACGGTCTCGCTGACACGCGACTTGTCGCGCCACAGCTCCAGCTTGAGCTTCTCGCCCGGGCGGGCCAGGCCCACGCGGCTGGACACATCGCCCGCCACGCGCACCGGCTCGCCGTCGATGGCGGTGATGACGTCACCCGCCTTCAGCCCGGCCTTGGCGGCGGCGCTTTCGGGCATGACGCTGGACACCAGGGCGCCGTCGGGCGCACCCAGGCCGAAGGACGAGGCCAGCGGCGCCGACAGGTCCTGCAGCGTGACACCCAGCCGGGCATGCTCGACCTTGCCGTGCGCGACGATCTGGTCCTTGACCTTCAGCGCCACGTCCACGGGAATCGAGAAGGCCAGGCCCTGGAAGCCACCGCTCTGCGAAAAGATCTGCGCGTTGACGCCGACGACGCGGCCGGCGGCGTCGAACAGCGGGCCGCCCGAGTTGCCGGGGTTCACGGCCGCGTCGGTCTGGATGAAGGGCACGACGCTGTCGCCCGGCAGCGAGCGGCCCTTGGCGCTGACGATGCCCTGCGTGGCCGTCTGCTCGAAGCCATAGGGCGCGCCGATGGCCAGCACATAGTCGCCCACCTGCACCTGCTTGGGGTCGCCCAGCTGCACGGTGGGCAGGCCCTGGGCGTCGAGCTTGAGCACGGCGATGTCGGTGGCCGGGTCGCTGCCTAGCACCTTGGCGGAGAACTCGCGGCGGTCGCTGAGCTTGACGGTGACCTGCTTGGCGTCGCGCACCACGTGGGCATTGGTCAGCACCAGGCCGTCGCTGCTGATGATGAAGCCCGAGCCCTGGCCGCGGAAAGGCTGCGGGCCCTGCTGCGGCATGCGCAGCCCGGGAATGCCGCGGAAGAAGCGGAAGAAGGGGTCGTCGTCGCCGCGCGCGACCGGGCCTTCGTCGCCGTCGTCATTGCCGACCTTGTGCAGGCCGGCCACCGTGATGCCGACGACGGCAGGGCCCTGGGTCTGCACGATGGCGCGGTAGTTGGGCAACTGGGCGGCCGGCAGGGCCACGGCCGGTGCGGCCAGCGTGGTGGCGGCGGCGACGGTTGTTGCAGTGGCTGCGGGCGTGGCTTCGCCCGCCACCGGCGCGCTGACCGGTGCCTTGCCCTGCAGCCACGCGGGCGCCGTCCAGCCCGAGGCGGTCGTCGTGACGGTGACGCCGGCGGCCAGCAGCGCGGCGGCGGTGGCGATCAAGGTGGTCTTGGCGGTCTGGGTCATCAAAGGCTCCTCAAGCCGGCTGCGGTGGTGCAGCCGATGCCGGGAGTCTGGGGATGCCAGATGAGCGCTGGATGAGGCGAAGGTGAGGTGAAAGTTAAGGGGCCTCAAGGCGCCGCTGCCGGTGCAGCCACCTGACGGCGAGCGCTGATCTCGGCCCTCGCCTTGATGCGACCCAGCAACATCAAACGGGAGGCGATGCCGCCTTTGGAACGATCATGAGACGCGGTCAGCGCAGCCAGATCGGCCCCCTCGTCAAAGGCCTCGAGAAGGCGCTGATCCTCTTCCTGCGACCAGGGCTTGCCAGCCTGGCCGGGTTGCGCCTTGGCCGCTGCGCTGCGAGATCCTTCCAACGCTCGCGATGCCACGAAGAGAGCTCGGATCACGGGAGGCTTCAGAAGAATGCTTTCTTCCGGGAAGAGCTCGCCGGTGTCCGGGTCCACGCCATCGGCAAGGGCATCGATGACGCGTTGAGCTTCGTGAGGAGTCATGGCTTTTGCTCCAGTTGATGCTGTGTATTTGTACAGTCATGCAAACCGAATATCTAGCAGAGCGCGGTCGTGCCGTCCTCAATTTAGACGATGCTCTGGCCCCTGCTGCAGTGCCGCCGCCTGCACGATGGTCAGGCCCAGACCGCTGCCCTCCACCGTCTCGCCCGCGCTGCGCTGGAAGCGGTCGAAGACCCTCGCGCGCGCCTCCAGCGGGATGCCCGGGCCCTCGTCGTCCATCGTTGCAGAGAGAACTTGCGAAGGCGACGATCGCATCCGAGGGCGAATCGTCGCCGTGGCATCCGGTTCAGATCTTTTTCTGAACGCTCTGAATCCATTTCTTGGTTGCGTCCTGCATCTTGTCGCCGGGCTTTCCGGAGCTGTGACCCGGAGCCTTCTCTTTCGCGAATCCGTTGTCGATCATGAACTGGATCATGTTCTTGCGCGTGGTCTTGTCTTGACCATCACTCGACCTGCACTTCTTTTCGAGACTCTTGAAGGAATCTTTGGCGTAGGTTTGCAACGTGGCAAGGTTTTCTCCCGCAATTTCTCTTTCGCCCATGTCGGTTCTTTCAAAGGGTTGGGCGGTGAGACAGGCACCGCGGACCGACGATGCTGAAGATCGAATCGATTTAATTCGGACACCCTCGCATCGTGCTAACGGCACGTTGCCATACCATGACGGGCAGTTCATCCTTAGGGTTGAGGACTGCCGGACGGCGAAGCCACTGCCGAGGACCGCTCCCGCTGCAAAACGGATGCGAGCTGACGATCTAGCGTTCAGGGGTCCAGACCATCTCCACCCTCAGCCCGCCGGCCGGCGAGGTGTCCAGCGTCACGCTGGCCCCCTGGTGCCGCGCCGCCGCCTGCACGATGGCCAGGCCCAAGCCGCTGCCTTCGACCGTCGAATCCTCACCGCGCTGGAAGCGGCCGAAGACGCGCTCGCGCGCTTGCAGCGGAATGCCCGGGCCGTCGTCGTCCACGCGCAGCAGCGGCGCGCCGCGAAGGCCGCGCAAGGCGCTCACCTGCACCGTCCGGGCGCCGTACTTGACGGCGTTGTCGATGAGGTTGCGCAGCGCGCCGCGCAGGGCCTGGGGATCGCCGGTCAGGGGCAGCGGATCGGGCGCCGTCAGCGACACGGCGACACCGGCCTTGTCGGCCAGGGCCTGCACATCCGCCACGGCCTGGCGCGCCAGGTCGACGAGGTCGAGCGGCAGCGTCGCCGCCGACGCGCCCGGTTCGGCGCGGGCCAGCGCCAGCAACTGCTCGACGAGGTGCACCGCACGGTCGATGCCGCCGCGCAGGCGGGCGATGGATTTGCCCTGCTCTTCTCCGGGCGCCGCGTCGCGCAGCAGGCCCAGCTGCAGCTTCAAGGCCGTCAGCGGCGAGCGCAGCTCATGGGCCGCGTCGGCGACAAAGCTGCGCTGGGCGTCGAAAGCCGAGGACAGCCGCCCGAGCAGGTCGTTGAAGGCCTCCACCAACGGCGCCACCTCGCCGGGCAGGTCGGCGGTGGGCAGGGGGTCGAGCGCGTTGGCACCGCCGGCCTGGGCTGCGCGGGTCACGCGGGCCAGTGGCGCCAGTGACACGCCCAGCAGCCACCAGATGGCCGCCGCGACCAGCGGCAGGGCCACGGCGACGGGCACGACGCTGCGCAGCGCGGCCACCGCGGCCAGGCGCTGACGCACGGCCAGCGGCTGGGCCACCTGGACGACGCGCAGCGGCGTCGCCGCGCTGAACACGCGCCAGTCCTGCCCGGCCAGGTGCAGGTTGGAGTAGCCCAGCACCGCGCGCGCCGGCAGTGCCTCGGTCATGCCCTGGGGCCGGCTGGAATAGATCTCCAGGCCCTGCACGGACCAGATCTGCACCAGGTAGTCCAGGCTGGGGTCGGCCAGCGCCGCGGCCTCGTCGCCGGCGATGCGGCCCTGGTCGCGCAGCGACAGCGCCGTCTGGCGCAGCTGGTAGTCGAACAGCTCGTCGGCTTCGGCACGCACGCTGACATAGGTGGCGCCGGCGACCGCCAGGGCCGTCACGGCGCCGAGGAGGGCGAGCAGCGCGAAGAGGCGGCCGCGCAAGGTGCCCAGCCACTTCATGGCGCGCCGCCTTTTTCAGGGCCGGCGTAGTAGCCCAGGCCGCGCACGGTATGCAGCAGATCGGCACCGAGCTTCTTGCGCAGTTGGTGCATGTAGACGCTGATGGCGTTGCTCTCCAGCTCCTCGCCCCAGCCGTAGAGGCGGTCCTCGAGCTGGGCGCGCGACACGATGGCGCCGGGGCGCTCCAGCAGTGCCTGCAGCAGGGCGAACTCGCGCGCCGACAGCAGGATGGGTTTGCCAGCCCGCGTGACCTCGCGCGTGGCCGGGTCCAGGCGCAGGTCGGCCACGGCCAGGGCCGTGTCGGTGCGGCCGCCGTGGCGGCGTGCGAGGGCGCGCAGCCGGGCCAGCAGCTCGTCCAGCTCGAAGGGCTTGACGAGGTAGTCGTCGGCGCCGGCGTCCAGGCCGGCCACCTTGTCGCTCAGCGCGTCGCGCGCGGTCAGCACGATGACGGGTGTCGCGTCGCCGCGGGCGCGCAGGCTCTTCAGCACGTCGATGCCGCCGCGCTTGGGCAGGCCGAGGTCCAGCAGCACGGCGTCGAAGCGCTCGCCGCTGGCCAGCACGCCATCGGCGGCCTGGCCGTCGCGCACCCAGTCGGCCGCAAAGCCCTGGCGGCGCAGCGCCTCGCGCAGGCTCTCGCCGATCATCGTGTCGTCTTCAACGAGAAGGAGGCGCATGGCTCAGCGGGCCAGCGCGGGCTGGCACTCGGCGCCGGGCCAAACCGGCCAGAACGGCGAGCCGGGCGTGCGCGAGATTTGGGGCACGTGGACGACGGCGCGGCGCCAACTGTCACGCAGGCGGACGATCTGGGTTTCGGCCTGCGGGTTGTTTCGGGCGCCGGACTGGGGCCAGGTCATGCCGACCTGCATGTCGATGATGAGGAGCACGGGCATGGCGCGAGGTTAACGTCATCCACTGCAAGGCCCCCTAGCCACGGTACTGCCACCGGCTTGCCACAAACCGTGAGCAGAATTTTCCGAACGGCGCGCATCGCGCCTTCGAGCCGAGAGGATGCAAGACATGACGAAGATCGACCGCCGCGCGCTGCTGCGCGGTATGGCAGGGGCGGGCGCCGCGGCCGCGCTGCCCGACAGCATCCGCCAGGCGCTGGCCGTCCCCGCCCAGGGTGCGACCGGGACCATCGCCGATGTCAAGCACATCGTCGTGCTGATGCAGGAGAACCGCTCCTTCGACCACTACTTCGGCACGCTGCGCGGCGTGCGCGGCTTTGGCGACCCGCGCGCGGTGAAGCAGTACGGCTCAGGCAAGCCCATCTTCGAGCAGCCCAACCTCAACGCGGCCGGCGCCACGCAGAACCCGCCGACCATCCTGCCCTTCCACCCCACGGCGGCCAACCTGGGCCAGCAGTTCCTGACCGGCCTGCCGCATGCCTGGGCCGATGCGCACAAGGCCTGGAACGACGGCCACAACGACCGCTGGGTGCCCGCCAAGGGCAAGGTCTCGATGGCCTATCTGCAGCGCGCCGACATCCCGTTCTACTACGCGCTGGCCGACGCCTTCACGATCTGCGACGCCTATCACTGCTCGATCATGGCGTCGACGGACCCTAACCGCTACTACCTGTGGTCGGGCTGGTGCGGCCAGAACGGCACGCTGCCGGGTGGCATCAATGTGACCAACACCGGCAGCACGCCGGGCACCCTGGCCCTCAATGCCAGCGGGAGCAACGCCGGCAACGGCACGCCGCCCCTGGGCCCGGTCGTCAACAACGCCGAGCAGGGCTACAACTGGACGACCTACCCCGAGCGTCTGCAGCAGGCCGGCGTCACGTGGAAGGTCTACCAGGACGTCGGCCACGGCCTGGACGCCACCGGCTCCTGGGGCTGGGACGGCGCCAACCCCTACATCGGCAACTACGGTGACAACGCGCTGCTGTACTTCAACCAGTACCGCAATGCGCAACCCGGCAGCCCGCTTTACGAGTGCGGCCGCACCGGCACCAACCTGCTCAATGGCGGTGCCTTCAACAACGGCACGCTGTTCGACCAGCTGCGCGCCGACGTGCTGAACGGCACGCTGCCGCAGGTGTCGTGGATTGCCGCGCCCGAGGCCTACAGCGAGCACAGCAACTGGCCCACCAGCTATGGCACCTGGTACATCCAGAACGTGCTGAACGCGCTGACCGCCAACCCCGCGGTCTGGGCCAGTACGGTCTTCATCATCTGTTTCGACGAGAACGACGGCTTCTTCGACCACATCGTCGCGCCCACGCCGCCGGCCACCGCCGCGCAGGGCAAGTCCACGGTCAGTACCGTCAACGAGATCTATCCTGGGGCCGGCAGCTACGCGGCAGGCCCCTACGGCCTGGGCGCGCGCGTGCCCATGCTCGTGATCTCGCCTTGGAGCAAAGGCGGCTGGGTCTGCTCCGAGACCTTCGACCACACCTCCATCATCCGTTTCATCGAGAAGCGCTTTGGTGTCATGGAGCCCAACATCTCGCCGTGGCGCCGCGCCGTCTGCGGCGACCTGAGCTCGACGCTGGACTTCACGCTGCCCAATGCGACGGCCGCGCGCCTGCCCAGCACCGCGTCGTACGCGCCGCCGCAGGCCGACGTTGTCAGCGGCAAGAAGTACAGCACCTACACGCCACCGGTGCCGGCCAACCAGGCCATGCCGGTGCAGGAGAGCGGCACGCGGCTGGCCCGTGCGCTGCCTTACGAGCTGCAGGCGGACTGGACGCCGCTGTCCAGCAGCGGCTTCAGCCTCGACTTCGCCAACACGGGCAGCGCCGGCGCCTGGCTGCATGTGCGCACGGCCAATGGCTGCGTCGCCGGCGGCGGTACCGGCCCCTGGGGCTACACGGTGGAGACCGGCAAGACCTTGGCCGACACCTGGACGACGCCGGCCGGTGGCGCCTACGACGTGAGCGTGAACGGCCCCAACGGCTTCTTCCGTCGCTACGCCGGCAGCCTGGATGCGGGTGCCGCGAAGCTGACCGTGCGCGGCAGCACCAGCCGCGCGACGGGTGGCCTCTCACTGACCGTGACCAACGCCGGCAAAGCGGCCGTGACGGTCACCGTGACGGACCGCTACACCAACGCCAGCTCGCACCAGACCCTGCAGCCCGGGGCCAGCTTCCGTTCCGACTGGTCGCTGCAGACCAGCTCGCGCTGGTACGACCTGGCGGTGAGCGCCGACGGCGACGCGCGCTTTCTCGCCCACTTCGCCGGCCACGTCGAGACCGGCGTCGCCGGCATCAGCGACCCCTTGCTCTGAGGATCACCATGCACCTGCTTCGCACCCTGCTGACTGCGGCTATCGTGGCGGCGATGCCCTCCGCCCACGCCGCCACGCTGTTCGACAACCTCGCCGGCTCCCGTGACGGCGCCGATCCGCTGCTGAGCTTCGGCCCGCTGGCCGACTCCTTCAGCACCGGCGCCAACGCCGGCCTCGTGCTGACCCAGGTCACGGCGCTGCTGAAGAGCGACAACGCTCAGATTGTCGGCGACGTGCTCGTCAGCCTGCACGCCGACAGCGCCACCGGCCCCGGCGCGCTGATCGCCACGCTGGGCACGCTGTCCAGCGCCGCGGTGTCGACGGCCGACTTCGCCGCCTACACCTTCAAGCCAGCGGCCGGTGTCCAGCTCGCCGCCAACACGACCTACTGGGTCCAGCTGGAAGCTGTCGGTGCGAACGCGGTGGAGTGGTCCTGGTCCCAGGACCTGAGCGGTCCCGGCGTGGCCGGTGGCGCCAACTACAGCGCGACGCTGGGCCTCAGCGCCAACGCGGCAGCCGCGCCCTACCAGCTGTCGGTCGCCGTGCAGGCCGTGCCGGAGCCGGCCTCGGCCGCGCTCCTGCTGGGCGGTGCCGGCCTCATCGGCCTCACCGCGCTCGCGCGCCGCCGCAAGGGCTAAATGTCAAGGTTGTCCTCGACGCTCAGCAGGCGGATGCGGACACCATAGCCTTGCGTTGCAAGGCGTCAGCGGGCCAGCAGGGCGGTGGCGGCGTCGGTGTCGATGACGCTGGCGTATTCGCCCTGCAGATTGGCCAGGGCCATCTGGTGCACCTCCTCGGCGGGGTGATCGACGCCGCGCAGATCGGTCTTGCCGAAGGCGAAACAGGCGTCCGCCACCACATGGGTCTCAAAACCCAGGTTGCCGGCGCTGCGGGCGGTCGCCTCGACCGAGTTGTTGGTGCTGACCCCGGCGATGACCAGCGAGCGGTGGCCACGGGCGTGCAGCCAGCGTTCCAGGCCGGCGTGGGTGAAGGCGTCGGGCACGTTCTTCTCGACGATGTGCTCGCCGTCGCGGGGCGCCAGCGCGGGCTGGAACTCGGCGCCCGGCTGGCCCGGCCAGAACGGCGAGCCGGGCGTGCGCGACATGTGGCGCACGTGGACGACGGGCGCGCCGGCCTCACGCCAGACGCCCAGCAGCCGCGCGATGTGGGCCTCGGCCTGCAGGTTGTTGCGGCTGCCGGATTGGGGCCAGGTCATGCCGACCTGCATGTCGATGATGAGAAGAAGCGGCATGGAATGAGAGGAGGGAAGGTGTCAGCGGCAGGTGTCGAAGCCTGCACCCCTCGCAGGGACGGTTGCGACCGTGCGTCTACCAGTTTCGCCACGCTGACGCCGCGCATCGTAGGACGAACACAGGAGGCTGCGGGCGACGGGCGTTGTGGGCCGTCGCGCAAGGCCGCGCCTGTGCACCCCTACGATGACCCGGGGTCGCGAGTTGCTACCCAAGCCGGATTCGAAGTTCAATGCCGAGCTTCTCGATCACGACGGGATGCCCGGCGCTCGTCACTGTCGGCAAGGCGGAGTGAAGGATGTTTCTCGCGTTGGACGGAATGGGTGACCTGCAGGCGCAGGTGCTGAGGGCCTTGAAGCAGGGCATACAGGACGGGCGCCTGGCGGCCGGGTCGCGCCTGCCGTCGACCCGCGAGCTGGCGGCCAAGCTCGGCGTCTCGCGCAACACCGTCATCGCCGCCTATGAATCGCTGTGCGCCGAACAGTTCGCCGTGGCGAAGTCGGGTTCGGGCACACGCGTTGCGGCCCGCCCGCCACGGCCGCAGCCGGCGCAGCCGCCCTTGCCCGTGCAGGCGCAGAGCCGCTATGCCGGCCGGGTGAGGTCGCTGCCGCCGGTGACGCTGGAAAAGCGCGAAGAGGGGCTGCGCTGGAATCTGCAATATGGCGAGCCCATGGTGGACGTGGCCCTGTTCACCATCTGGCGGCGGGCGCTGATCCACGCCGCGCAGCGCACCGGCGCCCATGGCGCGCCGGCCCAGGGCCTGCTGGAGTTGCGCAGCCAGATTGCCGATCACCTGGGCAAATACCGCGGCATCCGCTGCACGGCCGCCGACGTCGTGATCGTCAACGGCACGCAGCAGGCCATCTCGCTGGCCGCGCGCGTTCTGGTCGACGAAGGGGAGAAGGTGGTGCTGGAGGAGCCGCACTACCAGCTCGCGACGCAGGCCTTCACGGCCCATGGCGCGGTGGTGCAGCATGTGCCGGTGGACGACGAGGGCATCGAGGTCGACGCCCTGCCCATCGAAGGCATCAAGCTGGCCTATGTGACGCCCTCGCACCAGTTCCCGACCGGGCGCGTGATGTCGCTGCAGCGCCGGGCCGCCATGCTGGAGCGCGCCGCCGCGCAGGGCTTCTGGATCCTGGAGGACGACTACGACGGCGAGTTCAAGTTCGACGGCCGGCCGCCGCCCGCGCTGCATTCCCTGGACAGCCACGGCCGGGTTCTCTACATCGGCACGTTCACGAAGACGCTGCTGCCGTCGATACGGCTGGGCTACATGATCGCGCCGGAGCCGGTACGCCGCGATCTGATCAGGGCCAAGATGCTGGCGGACATGCGCTGCAGCGCGGTGGAGCAGGCGGCGGTGGCACGGTTGATGTCGAGCGGCGCCTATGTGCGCCACCTCAAGCGCGCCACCCTCGAACTCAAGAAGCGCCGGCGCGCGCTGCTGGCTGGCCTGCAGGCCCATTGCGGGGCCTTCGTCCAGATCGATGACAGCGGCGGAGGCATGCACCTGATCTGCTGGTTTCCCGAGCTCAGTTACGCCCAGCTGGCCGCGCTGATCGCGCTCGCCACCGCGCGAGGCCTGGGCCTGCATGAGGTGGAGCATCACTACACGCGCAAGCCTCGGCTTCCAGGGCTGCTGATGGGCTTTGCCGCGCTGTCCGTTGCCCAGATCAACGCGGCCACCGCGATGCTGGGTGAATGCCTGGCCGACGTGATGCGCGGCGAGGCACGGGCGCTCGTCTAGACCCCGCTTCCGTCCCGGTCGACCCATGACGATGGTCACGGGGGACTTTCCCTGTGGCCGCCAATTGGCTCCAAGTGAGTGCTTGGAAAGTGGCCCTATCCGCTGCCAAGGGGGCGTCCCAGACTGGCTCGTCCCAACCGTTCGAGACGACGCCACCCCATGAAACACCAACTCCAACCGATCGCCTCGCTGGTGCGAGGCCTGGTCACCATCACCACGATCACGCTGTGCGCCAGCGCCCAGGCACAGACTGCGGACGCCTCGGGGCAGCAGCTTGAGCGGGTGCTCGTGACGGGCTCCTCCATCAAGCGCGTGGACTCCGAGACCGCGCTGCCCGTGCAGATCATCACCAAGGCCGACATCGCGCGCACCGGCGCCACCAGCACGGAGCAATTGCTGGCATCGATCTCGGCGGCCTCCAGCATGGGCTCCACGACCAACGCGATGGGCGCGGGCTCGTCCACCGGCGGGCTGTCCTCCGTCTCCCTGCGCGGCCTGACCGCCGACCGCACGCTGGTGCTCGTCAACGGCCGCCGCCTCGCGCCGTTTCCGGGCGGCGCCCAGGCCTCGGTGAACGTCAACACCATCCCGCTGGCCGCCATCGAGCGCGTGGAGATCCTGAAGGACGGCGCCTCGGGCGTCTATGGCAGCGACGCGGTGGCCGGTGTCGTCAACTTCATCCTGACCAAGTCCTTCGACGGCGTGCAGGTGGGCGTGTCGGCCGGCGCCCCGACGCGCGACGGCGGTGGCAAGAACCACAAGGCGTCCATCGTGGCCGGCTTCGGCGACCTGGATGCCGACCGCTTCAGCGTCGTCGCGTCCGCCGCCTACGAGAAGGAAGACGCGCTGTACGGCCGAGAGCGGGACTTCGCCCGCAGCGGCAATGTGCCGCCCTTCTACACGAATGGCGCCACCGGCCAGGGCAATATCGAAGGGGCCTGGATCCCCGGCAAGACGCTGCAGGAGGTGGAGGCCACGCCGGGCTATCGCTTCTTCCGCTCTCCCAACAGCAGCTACGGCAGCCCGGTGGACTGCACGACGATCGGCATGTTCAAGCGTGCCAGCGGCGGCTTCCAGGGCGCCCCGGTCTGCTCCTTCGACAGCGCGCCCTATGTGGGCCTTGTTCCCAACCGGGAACTGAAGAACCTCACCGCCAACCTGATCTGGAAGGCCACCGACAACCTCGAGGTGTTCGCCGACCTGCTGTGGGGCCAGAGCAAGATCACGCAGAGCTTCCAGGCCAGCCCCATCCGCGCCTCCTTCCTGGAGACCGACAACCTGTTTGGCCAGCGCCACGTCGACCCGGCCCTGCTGCTGCTGCCCGGCAACCCCAACTACCCGACGGCCTATCTGCAGTCGCGCGGCTTCACCGACCTGATCGGCAAGCCGCTGGCCGTCACGGTGCGCGAGTCGGCGCTGGGCAGCCGCATCAACAGCGACACCAGCACGCAGGCCCGCATCACGCTGGGCGCCAACGGCCATGTCGGCGAGCACGACTACGAGCTGGCCGCGTCCCACAATGAGAGCAAGCTCAAGGGTCAGGCCGTCAACGGCTATTTCTCGCAGGTCGGCTATGCGGCCGTCATCAACGATCCGGCCAACAACAGCCTGTGGAACCCCTGGGCATCGGGCGGCCAGCAATCGCAGCAATTGGTCGACAAGCTCAAGGCCACGGCCTACACCGGCCAGACCCTGAACGGCCTGGCCAAGACGGACGTGGTGGACGGCAAGGTGGCCGGCCCGGCCTTCAGCCTGCCCGCCGGCGCCGCGCAATACGCCCTCGGCTTCCAGTACCGCAAGGAGGCCTACAAGACCGACCCGTCCGCGGCCCTCTTCAGCGGCGACATCGCCGGCCTGGGCGGCTCGGTGGCGCCCATCGACCGCTCGCGCAATGTGAAGGCACTGTTCGGGGAGTTGAGCGTGCCGGTGTTCAAGTCGCTGGAGGCGTCGCTCGAGGTGCGCAGCGACCGCTACAACGACGTCGGCTCGTCCAGCAACCACAAGGGCAGCCTGCGCTGGCGCGCGGCCGACGGCCTGGTGTTTCGCGCTTCAGCGGGCACGGGCTTTCGGGCGCCCACCCTCGTCGACCTCTGGACGCCGCAAACCCTGGGCTCCTCGGAGCAGTTCGACGACCCCGCGACGGGCCAGACCGATCTTCAGGTGAACGGCCTGTCGGGCGGCAACCCCAACCTGAAGCCTGAGCGCTCGCGCCAGAGCCAGGTGGGCTTCGTGCTGTCCCCCATTCGCCAGTTCTCCGCCACCGTCGACTTCTTCAAGATCCGCCTCAAGGACATCATCAACGCGCCCTCCGCCCAGGAGGTGGTCTCGGGCTTCCGGCGCGGCGACCCGGCCTATGCCGGTCTCGTCAAGGTGAGCCCGGCCAACGAGATCCAGCAGATCACCACCGCCCTGACCAATGCCGGCGACGCGAAGCTGTCCGGTTTCGACGTCGACCTCGTCTGGCGCGACACCTATGCCTTCGGGCGGCTGGACGTGAACCTCGTCGGCACCTATATGAGCAAGTTCGACGAAGCCAGCGCCGGCGGCTTCCTGTCGCACAAGGTGGGCACGACCGTCGAGAGCGACGGCTCGCCCGTGCTGGGCGCCAACGGCGGCGGCGTCGTACTGCGCTGGAAGCACATGCTGAGCGCGACCTGGACGAAGGGACCGTGGTCGGCCACGCTGGTGCAGAACTACTACACGGGCTATCGCGACGGCGACGACCTCAACGGCAACGCCCACCACGTGCCGAGCCAGGCCCTCTACGACGCGCAAGTCAGCTGGAAGGGCTGGCGCGGCCTGCAGCTGGCCGTGGGCGTCAAGAACCTGTTCGACAAGGACCCGCCGACCTATATCTTCGTCAGCAACCAGTTCCAGTACGGCTATGACGTGTCGCTGTACGACCCGCGCGGCAGGCTCGCCTATGTCAACGCGACGTACCGCTTCTGAGGCCTGGGTGGCGGCCCTGCTGGTGGTCGCCCTGGCCGCCATCCTGGCGGCCTTGCCCGCCGTCGCGGCGCCGGGTGAGAGCTGCGCATTGAAGGCCAGCGGCACGCCGCCCACCGTCGTCGAGACCTACACCTCGGAGAAGTGCAGCTCCTGCCCGCCCATCGAAGCCTGGCTGTCCACGCTGGCGGGCGACAAGTCCGTGCTGCCGCTGGCCTTCCACGTCGACTACTTCGACGACAAGCACTGGAAGGACCGCTATGCCAGTGCGGCCTACACGCGGCGGCAGAAGGAGGTGCTGGCCGTCAGCGGGGCCGCGGGCATCTACACGCCGCAGGTGCTGGTGAACGGGCGCGACCGCACGCTGCCGCCCGTTCCCGTCGCCACGGACGCCGGCGTGGCGGTGGAGATGCAGGTGGAAGGACGCCGGCTCTCTGCACGCGTTTCGTCGCAGTCGTCAAAGCCCCTGGAACTGGTCGGCTACTGGGCCGCCAGCGAGAACGGCCTGAGCAGCTATGTGGGCGGCGGCGAGAACGCCGGCCTCACGCTGAAGCATGACTTCGTCGTGCGCGACTACCGCAAGCTGCGCCCCTTCAAGCTGGCACCGGGCATGCCCGTTCATCTGGCCTACGAAGGCGAGCTGGACGGGACGCGCGAGGTCGCGCTGGTGCTGACCGATCCATCGAGCGGCAGGCCGGTCCAGGCCCTGCGCTGGAAGCCGCGCTGCTGAAGCGGCTCCTTGTGACGCAAGGGCCGGTGGCTCTTCAAGGGCCCGGCTGCCATGCCCATCATGAAGCCATGAATGCACCCGACCTGTTCCTGGCCTCCAGCGCTCGCCACGCCACCCAGGACCTCCTCAGGCATCGCCTGCCCTATCTGATCGATGCCACCGGCGAGGACCTCAGGGTGAGCCGCGGCTCCCTGCCGCTGGAACTGCTGCGCGCCGGCTTCGTCGAGTGGGCCGGCATGAAGTCGCGTTCCGACGCCTTCGCCCGCCAGGGGCCGGAGGCGCTGGACGGGCTCTACAGCTATCTGCCCGTCGTGCTGTGCCGGGATAGTCAGTCCGTGCGCCAAGCCCTGGCCTGCGAGCTGCGCGCGGGGCTGCTGGTCATCGGGACGCCGGCCTGCGCTTCGGACGCGCGCGTCCAGTGGCCCGTCGACGCGCCCGACAACATCGAGATGTCGGCCACAGCCTGGTTCGGAGCGCCGGCGCATGTGATCAGTGGCCAGGATCTCTGGCAGCTGCCGCTGGCCTGCGACACGCGCAGCCTGTCCGTCGACACGATCAGCAGCCGCCTGCGCGAGGTCGAAAGCCTGTGGCTGCGCTGCGGCGTCAGCCAGGGTTTTGTGCTGCTGAACCTGGACGGCATGGGCTCGCTCAGCGAAAGGCGCAACGGCATCGCCGACGAGGTCTTCGCCGCCGCGCTGGCGTGGGCGCAACGCGGCTTTCATGACGCGACGGTCATCGTCTACGGCGAGGGCGTGGCCTCCAGCAAGGGCCAACTGGCGATGGGCGAAGTCGCCCGCCACCTGGGCCGTGCGCTGTTCAGGCCTGCGGGTGGTTGGGGTGTTCGCGCCGCACGTCCGTGATGGCGCCGGCGATCCGCCGTTTCGTGTGAAGGCAAGCGGAATCGCTGGCCCTTGCGACGAGCATCGGTAGTGCGGCCCTCGGCAGAGACACGGGGTTGAGCTGGAACCGAGAACCGCTCGCGACTATCCTCAGTCGGCGAGCGGCTGCACACTGGCAGCGGCAATCCATGGGTCGATAGGCAGAGAAAACCGAGATGCGCACAAGCTCGAACATGGCCGTTGGTGCGGTCCATCGCCTGGCAGTTGACAGCCAGGTGCTCGCCGGCAATCTGCTCGGGGACCCCACCCTGCGCGCGATCGACGTCTACGTGCCGGCCGGGCATGATGGGCGCGGCCTGCCGCTGCTGGTCGATGTCGTGGGGTTCACCGCAGGCGGGCCGGCCCACACCAACTGGAAGAACTTTGGCGAGAACGTGCCCGAGCGGCTCGACCGCTTGATTGCGACCGGCGCGATGCCGCCCGTCGTCGTGGCCTTCCCGGACTGCTTCACCCGCCTCGGCGGTAATCAATATGTGAACTCGACCGCGGTAGGACGCTGGGACGATTTCCTGCGGGCAGAGGCGGTGCCTTTCGTCGAAGCCCGCTTTGGCTGCGGCGGCCCGGGCCGGCGCGGCATCTTCGGCAAGTCCAGCGGCGGCTACGGTGCCATGGTCCATGCGCTGCTGCACCCCGACTTCTGGAGCGCGGCCGCCGTGCATTCCGGCGACATGGGGTTCGAGCTTCTCTACCGGCATGAATTCGTGCCGGTGCTGCGCGCGCTCGCCAAGAAGCCCGAGATCGGCGCGTGGATCGACGCCTTCTGGAAAGCCAGGAAGGCCAAGGACAGCGATGTGCACATCCTCATGATGCTGGCCCAGGCGGCGAGCTTCGACCCGGATCCTTCGATGCCCTATGGCGTTCGCCTGCCGGTGACGCTGGACACCTGCGAACTGATCCCCGAGCGCTGGGCGAACTGGATGGCCTGGGACCCGCTGACCCTGGTTGAACAGCATGGCCACGGGCTGGCGACACTCAAGGCCCTGTACATCGATTGTGGCGACGTCGATCAATACAACCTGGTCTATGGCGCCAGGCGCATGCACCAGCGGCTGGTCGCCATGGACATCGCCCATGTCTACGAGGAATTCGGCGACGACCATACGGCGGTGGACTATCGGATGGACATCAGCCTGCCGATCCTGGCCAAGGCGCTTGCTTGAGCAAATCCGGAGCCCCGCACAACATGTCAGAGGATCCATCCATGAACAGCGCAAATCAGGGCGAGCGTCGGAAAGCCAGATCGCCGGCCATCGTGCTCGGGGCTGTCGCTGCCATCGTCACCGCGGGCGCGGTGTCATGGGCCACGCCGGATGGCAACCTCGTCGTGACCTTGGTGCCAGCCCTGGCGATGGGCCTGCTCGTCTTCGGCGTGGCGCTGTGGCGCTTGCGTCGTGTCCACGCAGGTCCTTGAAGCCGCCCCAAGCGGCCAGGAGACGTCGCCGACGATCGGCAGCTTTCGGGTAGGCTGACGTGCATGCTTGGCGATGCTCTTGTCGTCGAGGCCGTGCGATAACCAAGGAAATTTCCATGAATCTCCATCTCGGCCTTGCCCCGATCATCTCCCTGCTCGCCGGCATCCTGATCCTCGTGGTTCCCAGGTTGCTCAACTACATCGTCGCAATCTACCTGATCGTGATCGGGCTGATCGGCTTGGTGGGCGCCGGTCAGATGCACCTGGGTTAGGCGGGGCTCACTGCCAATTTCGCGGATCGGCCAGCAGCGGAACCTCCTCAGCGGCCGCTTTGGAGCGTCTGGGTGGATGCCGCTCCGTCCGCCTGCGGCACATGTAACTGGTGCGGTTTTTGACGGTAAATTTAGTACGGTAGGGACGTACGGCAAAACCCATGAAAACGATGACGCGACAACGAGTTGTGCAAGGATCCAGGCGCCCTGTTACGGCACGGGTCGCGGTGTTATGCCGCACGGCTTGTCGCACTACAACACGTTAAAGGTCGCTTGCCGTGGCACATCACGATCCGGAAGATTCAGCTGGCGCTCAACTTGCAATGATCGTTGCGCTAAAACTGCTTCTGTCATCACACCGTGGAAATCCCGCGGCAGCTACGGCACTTGAACAAGAGCTTGAGCGAATGCGGGCAATGCTTCTAGCGTCTCCTGCGGAAGAGCGAAAAGTTGTGGCGTTCAACGAAACTGCTGACGCTCTCTTACAGGCGCTTCGACCGGCTTCGTGAATGGATGCGTGAGGAGCACGACCTCTAACCTCTCGCTGCAGCGGACGGCCTCGCCGTCCGCTGAGCTTTAACTACAAGGGCTTCCCCAGTAGTCAAGCCGAACCAAGCCTAGATGGCCCGCACTGCGGGCCATTTCTTCATCTGTATTCCCTTCAAGACCTGCAGCCGTGGCGTCGGCGGGCGCTGGCGAGACAACAAGGTGCGGACTGGCCAAACTACAAACGGTCATTGCTGCGGCGCTTGGTAGCCGCGGACCCTGATGAAGGACGCACGCAGGGGACCCATTCGTTAGCCGGCGAGCTGATGCCGCCCTTGAATTCATCGGTCACTCCC